>MGOM01000059.1:21785-24191 GCA_001797105.1 Chloroflexi bacterium RBG_19FT_COMBO_62_14 | reverse complement strand
GACGTGCAAGCGTGGCCGAAGCGCGTCAAGTTTGGGTTTCAGTTTGTGGGGAACCATGGTCAACCTCACTTCGCTGGAGCGACGGTTTTGGGAACACGAACCGTGTCGACCAGCGATCGAGGCGGGCCACGATCATTGGAGCGTAGTGACGGGCGTCAGTGGCGGAAGTGGGTGGGATATTTGGTCATTGCGATGGCGATTCTACCGCATCTGCGACTTCGGCGGAACGGCAGGCGCGTTCGAACTCCTCGGCCCGGAGATGGGCTTCCTCGTCCTCGCGGTTCGGCTTATAGGAGCTGTTGGACCACATGTCCAGGATCTTCATCCCTACCGCCACGGCGGTGTGGCGAAGCGACAGTCACCTCTCCAATAGCTCTATACGCTCTCGTCGGCTTCGCCGTGCGCGTCGACCTCGGTGGGGTTGCGGGCAATTGGCGGCCAGCCAAGACTGCTTTAGAGCATCACGTCGCCGTGGCCGGGTCCGCTCTCGAAGACCGCCTGCCCCGCCTGCTCTTTGGCGGGGTCCGTCCCGGATGATCTAACCGGGATCCCGCGTTCCCCCTTCGGGGATCTTCGACTTTGCGGGGCAGCGAGTGGTTCGGCGACCCGTCTTGATCTAGTCCCCTGGGACTTTCCTCACAATCACGTTCTTGGTGGGAGGATGAGCCACGCCCCCATGAGGAGGAGGCCCAGGCCAGCCAGCCTGCCGAGTCGAAGTGGGATCGGCGGGGCGCCTCCCCACCCGAGTGTGTCGACTAGCAGCGCCACAAGCATCTGGCCGAAGATGATCGTGGCCAGCCCGGCGGCGATCCCAACGCGGGGAAGCGCGAAGGCGATCCCTGCGATGATGCCAAGGCCCAAGACGCCTGCCAAGATCACTATGGTCGTGCCTAAGGTTGTTATCGGCTGAATGGTCCTAAGATCCCGGAGGACAGCCAGCAAGAGAAGAAGGATCGCGACGATGGCACCTCCGGCTAGATTCACCAAAAGCCCTGTGCGGATTGGCCCGATGAGTCTGCCGGCCCAATTGGTAAGGGTTGACTGAGTGCCTATGGCCAAGCCACACGCCAAGGCGACTGACAGTGCGGTGATGGCCGACTCCTTCATCTTGCCTCCTTGAGCCACTCCGAGATGTTTGTGCGGGCGGATCCTTGAGCACTGGCATCTTCGCGGGTAGTGGCGGTATTGGTCCGCCTAACGGTGAGCGTTACCCGCTGGTGGGCGAGAGGGGATGATGCTCATCGTCCAATGGATGCCCAGGTGTTGACTCAACTCCTTTTGGCGGCACGAACCCCATCAGTCGAGTGCACGCTGTGTTGGGCCGCCGCTCGAGGCAAGCCAGCGAATTACGTCTTGGTGTTCTCGGATTGCAGGCTTACCCACCTTGCACATCGGATAAAGTCCAGGTGCTCGAGAAGTCACCCGGATCAGCCGGTTGCCCCTCAACTATACAGATGCTCCTTTGTCATCAAGGAGTGGAGACCCCAGCGGCAATTGCCGGATACGCGCGGAGCACACCCTGGGATCCCAGCCAGCCGGCCACGTACACCGCGCCATCGGGGCCGACCGCGGGAGACGATTCGCCCAATCTAAGGCTGGGATCCTCGAAATGCTCGGAAAAATCGGTGGAGTAGGCGTGGAACCCGCCGGTGTTGATCAGGTAGAGCATGTTCAGGGTCAGAGCGGGCGAGGCGTCCGTATACCCCCCGGTGTCCTGAGTGCGAAAGATCTGCCCGTTCTGATTGAGCGCATGAATACGCCCTTCGAGATCGACGGCATAGATGGGCGAGAGAAAAAACGCCGGCGTGGCGAGGAACGAGAATCTGTCCTCCGATCGCTCTGCCTGGTATTCCCACAGGAGATTTCCCGATGTCAGGTCGTAGGCTCTCACGAATCCGTCACGCCCGCCCAGGATGACCAGGCTGCCCGAGACAGCGGGCGAGGACTGCTCGCGCAGGCTGTGCTCCTGCTCCCACACCAGAGTCAGTTCAGGCGGACTCCAGATATAGGCGCGCATGGTGCAATACCGGTCCGCGACCACTATCATCGGCGCCCCCGGCCGTGCAGGCACCCCGGTTTGAATGGCGACAGTGGCCTGCGGCGGGCCGAGAAGCTGGTACCATTCGCCGGGTGCTGTGCCGCTGGAGTCGAAATCGGTCCCTAAGTGGTCGACGAACTCGTCCCATAACGTTTCGAAGAACTCGCCGAGCCCGGGGCCCACGCCTTCGAGTTTGAAGCTGCAGTTGCCGATCTCGGTGTGGATCCGATTACCGTTCTGGTCCAGGATATAGAGCACGCCTGAACATGAATTGGCAGGGCCGCGTGCCTGCTTGCCTGCATCGGTTGCTCTTCCGACGTCCTGGTGTTCGTCTAGGGCCCCCGAGGCGACGCGTAGAGGGGCCCCGA
>MGOM01000059.1:11531-21771 GCA_001797105.1 Chloroflexi bacterium RBG_19FT_COMBO_62_14 | reverse complement strand
TGGGGAGCCACCTGCCTGCCAGCCCCCGAAGCGAAGCATAGAGGCGTCCTGGTGCAGTTCCATGGCCCCCGGATCGTAGCGGAGGGGGCAGCCACCGAGTGGTTAGGCGGCGTCTTTCCCTTGGGACTTCATCTCGATGATTGGTCAGGATAAAGCCGAATGGATCCTCGATTCAGATAGCGCGCGCCGGTGTCAAGTCGTGGATTGCGTTGACATTTGGGCGGCGCTGCATTCCCTACGCTCAGTTCAAAAGGGAGGCCTAGCGTCACTCAGCACTGGGCGCGTAGCGTCTTCCAGCGCGAACAGCCAGGCCAGTGCGTGCTCTGCGTTGTCGCCACACATTTCCTCATCGGGCCGCAGCCGAACGCAGACCGCCGGACGGTCCGGTCGACCGTACATGCGGCATCGATTGTCGGGGGTGAGCTGAACACAGCGGACACCGCCTGGCTTACCGTGAGGCATCCTAGGGATGGGTGAAGAGATCGACAAGGCAATACAACACGCGCCACAACCGACACGACACTCCATGGGCTTCTATCCTGAGAACGACTATTGTGCTTGGACTTGCATATTGAGAATGAATGCGATGGAAGTGTATCCTGACAGGGGCCTGTACCTTGGTAATGGCTGAGAGTATGGAATGCGACGGGTAGAGGCTTCGCCGCCTGACGGCCGAGATAAGTCGCCACCGGCTGAGGCGAGGGTTGCTCGCCAAGAGTCTACACCCACAGGCCGGGACCTTTGAAAACCGGCCGGGTAGGTGGTCGGCTTCATTGAGTTGTAGGGCGGTGGTTTTCTAGTTCGAGCAAGACAGCGCAGGGTTGCCAATAGTCTCTATTTCTTCCGTCTTGCTTTGGCTCTTTCCAAATTCTCTTTTGCCCTGAACTTCACAACTTTGCTTATCAGGGCGAACGGAATTGGCTGATCTAATGGAAATTGCACCGATCCCTTCGCCCCTTTATAAGCCGATAGCTCCCTTTGGAATTTCGCAGTTGCTGTCGGCGTAGGATAAAACCCGATATGCCGCTTGAAAGCAGCAAAATGAACCAAATTACCCTTCAGGGTGAAAGTCGGCATTCGATAGCTGATTGTTTCTTCCGCGTCTGGCGCCGCCGTCTTGATGGTCGACCTTATCTTCTCCAGTTTGTCTTGAACATCTTGTGGGAAGCCTGCGATGTATTCATCGATACTCATGGGTACTGTTGGATCAGTCTTCATTCCCTCTCCTTCGACATTCGTGCGAGCTTTCTAAACCGCCCAGCGGGTCCGGGCTAAGCCGCTCGGCGGTCCGGGTTTGGTGCCTTCATTCTGTAGGACGAACAGGCACGCACAATACCACTACGTTTTCGCCCGCCAGCGCAGCCGGCTTCCCTGGCCTGCCCGCCAGCCCCCGAAGCGAAGCGGAGCGGGGTCCTTGTGATCCTCAAGGGCGGCCTAGGCAGCGAGGTGTTGGGCGACGCACAGATTGTAGATACGCCTCCAAATGGACCACCATGCCTTTGATTTCGGCGCAGATCATTCCTGTCGGGCACCCTCTAATTCTTCTAGGATCTTGAGTGCGTCTGATTCAAGGCGCTGAGGATCCCACAGCCTTCTATATTCGCGTAGATCGTCCAGTGCCTGTGCATGATGACTGGTGTAATAGAAGGATAGTCCGCGTAATCGATAGTAATCGCCCCATTGAGGAACGAGGTCGATCAGCTTGCCAAAATCGGGAATAGCTTCGGCAAATCGGCCCAGCGCAAACAACGCCGTGCCACGTTCGAAATACCACTCACCATCTTCGGGCTCTTGCTCAATCCTCGATGTCATCTTTCGAATAGTCCACTCATGGTGTGCCTCCGGCGTCTCAGGTAAGTGTTCAATTGTCCCATCTGGCCTGAACACGACCGCACCGGGCGGCGGAGGGCCACCGACAAAGATGTTGAGTTTGCCAGGGCGTTTCTTCGGGTTTGAAGGGTTGTTGCTTGGCATGTCATATCTCCCTCAGATGATCATTTGCCGATTATGTAATTCACTCGTTCTGTGAACTCTAGATAGGCCGCCCAACGGCCTCGCCTGCTTGCTTGCCCCGATGCTCTTCCGGGCCCCGTGACCGAAGCGAGTGGGGTCCCATATTCTTGATGGAGAGCTGCCTGCTTGCCTGCATCGGTGCTGTTCCGATGTCCCGGCGTACTTCCGGGGTCCCCGAAGCAAAGCGGATGGGGTCGCTGAGCATCGTCCACCCCGCCCAGACGGGGCCGCCTGTCCCGCCTGAGCTTTGGCGGGGTTCGTCCCGGATGGTCTTACCGGGACCCTGGTGCACTTCCAGGGTCGCGAGGCACTCCCGAATCGACGCGGAGGGGGCCCCCCTGGCCTGCCTGCCAGCCCCCGAAGCGAAGCGCAGCGGGGTCCTTGCGCTCCTCAAGGGCGGCCTGGTCAGGCAGCGAGTGGTTGGGCAGCTCAACGGCCTTACCAGATGATATGCGAGTCCCAGTTGGAAGCGACCGAGGTACGGGCGATCTTCCTTAGAACGGAATGATCTTCGCCGAATCTGCATAGTGCGTCACAGTGCTCGCAGAGGTCGTCAAAGGGAATGAAGCTGATAAGAATATCAGCAAGATCCCGCTTGAAGGCTGGGCGGGCGAATTGGGCCATGACTTCCTTCTCCCGCTTGTCGGGAGCGACAAGGTAGACGTTGCACGTGCAGCCGGGAATGGAACGCACCAAATCCTCGAGCCGGAGAATCCCGGAGTAGATAGATGTGCTCTTCTCAACCTCGAACGCGCAGACTATTTCGGGCGTATCCGGATTGAACCAGATGACATCGATCAAGCCGACTGTATCCATGATCTCAGATGGCCAGCCCATCGAAGGCAATTCGGGAACAGTCAACTGTGCGAAGGAGTGCCCCTCGTACGACCGGTGTCGGTCGTTCCGGGCGACATAGACCGCGTACTTCAGGGCGCGGCCAATTTTGATCAGCAAGTACTGAATCTGCGTATGCTGACTCTCATCAGCCTCTTCTGAGAGTACCTCCTTATGCCGGGTGCGAGCAACCTTCTCCGCCTTTGCCCTTTCTACCGCCAGGACGGAGTCAACATTCGCGGAGATCAACAACCGACCAGACCCGAGCTCGAAGAGCAAACCGGCGAATGCTCCCAGATCATTGGAAAGGAGATCGCGCACTTCCGAGTTGGTGCGGACGATGACCTCTCGCATGGCGAGATAGCTGTCCCACGAACCCAGTCTCTTCTTGTCGGAATACAAGGCGTTGAAGCCGTTGACCATCGCGGTGTTGGATGGGGGGACGATCGTCGGATGGAGGAAATAAACGATGTTGGCAACGGCCGGACCAAGACCCTTGATTTGAGCTGCGGCTAAGCGGCTCATCTCGGCTAGAACTTGGTCTTCGCGCGTCGCGTTGAGGCAAGCATCCAGGAATGCCGCGAATCTCCTCTTGTTGGGTTCGTTCTCATAGATGTCGGGAATCCGGAGTTTGGGCTTCCAGTAGAAGGGGTGGGCTGCACCTTGAAACACCTGCTTCTGTTCAGTAATCGCAGTGAGGACGACTTCGAGCGGAGACTCTTTGAAATCGGCGCCGAATGTTCCTGCAGCGACACTGTCTACTGTGTCACGTACGCCTCGTTTGATGGCGCGGAAGGCCTTCATTCGGTCTGCGCTGCCCACGAACCACGTGTTGTAGACCGACTCTGGGTCGGACTTGTAGCGATCAATCACATCGATTAGGGTTTCCGATGCCATGATCTACCATCCCTCATGAGGACCTTTGCGTGAGCGGCCTAACGGTTTCGAGCTGCCTGCCCCAGGAGCGAAGCGGATGGGGTCGCAGATCCCGGGTTCTGTGCGGGGAGCCCCTGCAAGATAGCAAGAACAGGCGGCCCGGCCAAGTCACGTCCAGATTATCGCGCCGCCGTGGCCGGGTCCGCTCTCGGAGACCGTTCGTCCCGGATGCTCTAACCGGGATCCCGCGTTCCCCCTTCGGGGATCTTCGACTTTGCGGGGCATCGAGTTGTTAGCCGCCGCTTCTACACTTCGTGTGAGGCTCGGCTCTGTCTGGTGCCGCTCAAGACTGCCCTTAACGATTCTGAAGCCTGTAGGGTACGCCAAAGAAGGTTGTCTCACCAATTAGGGTTTCTATCGCTAATCTGTCTCGATGCGAGCCATACCAGAATAGAATATCCCCTTTGCCAGAACAGGTCGTAGTATCGATCTCAATTCCCACGAACCCAGGATTGACCTGTTCAATGCGGAGAATCAGGTCTTGGTGTTCATCTACAATGCTTTCGACTTGGGATAGCTGCGGCAACTGCTCACAAGAGAAATAGTGGTTCCTGTTGTCGTAAATCGCATCATCGATGAGTCGTCTGAGCACCTTGGTTTGGGTTTCAACAGCCAAGAGGCTGAGACAAAGAGCAAGAATGCCCATTGCCAAGAGGACAGTTGCCGATTTCTTATGCCTGCTCACCAGTAGTCTCTTCCTCTTGTGTTGATCCCCTACTCTCGGTTGTGGCCGGACTCCTGGGCATAAACAAGGAATAGCCCATGCGTACGCTTCCGTAGGCGGCTAACGGACTCGAGCTGGGCGGCCCGGCATAAGCGGGCAACTCCTCCCTACTCTACGGCGCCCCGACGGGCCGAGCAAGTGGCCCCGGGAGCGCCGCCCGCCGGGCCAGCTTCAGCGAGTTATTGGGCGGCGCTGTACACGCTGGCGAGAGTGCCTACGTTTGTGCGGCCCCTACCCGCATTACTCGGCTCGGCCGGGCCCCGTCCCGCCTGCGTGCACAGCGGCCGGGCCCTTGGTGGGCCCGGCTCTGTTGTCGACGGCTAGACCGCGGGGCTCTGCTAGTCGTGCCGGGTGCTGGTAGCGGCGATTCCAGCCGTGATGGGGGAAGGCTTGAAGCCTTTGACGACGAGGTAGACGCCGAGCGAGAACTCCCACGCCGCGATCGGGAGTGCGGCTAGCGCCGTGGCCGGGGACACCTGTCCCAGGACGCCGAATAGCGTGAGGGTCCAGGCCGCGACGAGCAGGCCTGCTCCGATGAACCCCAGCACGGGAAGAACCCGTGGCACTAGGCGCGACTGGTACATCAGTGAGCCCAGCAACACGGCGTTCACGGCCGGAATGAAGCTCTGTCCGAAGAGAAACGTCCAGTAGTACTGGGCGACCAGCGCCTGACCGGCGACCAACGCACCTGCTCCGCCTCCGGCCTGCCGCAAAGTCACCACCGACAGGAGGCTGACGATGCCAGCGTAGATGGTGGCGGCTTCCAGGACCCGCGCGCCGACGAAGCCCAGCGCGACTCCTTCGTTCTGCCTCTTGACCACCGGGTACAGCGTGACGGCGGTGCCGATGCCGGCGAGGGCAACGATCATCTCCAGGAAGACGCCAAGGAGCACGGAAGTGTCCGGGCCGGGGCCGACGACGTAGTTCGGAGCGCGCACCGAACCGTAGAGAGCGAGGGTCGGAATCGAGACAAAGGTGAGTAGGTAGAACACGCCCGCGACCAGCGCGGTCTTCCTCAGTGAGTCCATTGGGACTCGTTTCGTTGCTGTTCGGTCGGTGATGGTCATGTCATTCTCCTTGTGTTGACTAGTGAGCACCTATCGAGGGGCGATGGCGGGTACGTCGGGCTGGCCGGAGTCGGACTGAGTGACCGAGACCAGCGACAGGCCTCCGTCGGGCACATCCTGCAACACGCCATGCAGCGTGGCCTGGTCGAGGAGCGGGCCTGAAACGACGGTGGTGCCGTCGCTTTCGTTGGGTAGGCTCAGCCCGTCAAACCAGGCGGCCCATCGGGAATCGAGGTGGCCCCCGGATTTCGTCCTATCCAGCGTAGTGATGACGGCCGGTCGATGTGTCGCTCACGGTGCTCCTTCTGCTATTGCTAGCCTAGCTGGATCGCCGCCGCGTTTGCGGATGTTCCGTGGTGTGATCGCGACCCAGAAGAAGGGTTTCCTTTGCGACTCCGCACGCCACGGCGGCCCGTGAGATAGGCCGCCGAGTGCAATAGCGTTCACGCCGCGGCAGGTATGCGCTTGTCTGACTTCACGGTCTTCACGCCAACCACGAGCAGGTATAGGACCATCCAGACCTCCGCGATGGCGGGCACGATGACAATGAACGAGTGGATCTGGTTGGCGAAGTCGGGGACCAGGAACGCCGCGAGCAGGTCCACCAGGTAGCAGACCGTGGCCGCGACGAGCACGACGCCCAGCGCCTTGGGGAACAGCCCTGATTTGTAGGCGAGATACCCAAGCGGAGCCAGCCACAGGCCAAAGAAGACCTGCGCGCTGAGGGTCCCATAGTGCTGGATGTCGAGCATAAGCAGCACGAGCGCATTCGACCCCACGGGGCCGAAGGCGGCCGCATAGGTGCTGTCGGTTGCGACCTGCAAGCCCTCAAACTGGAAGACCGCATTGAGGGAAATGATGCCGGCCGCCAGTGAGACCAGGAGCACCATCACGCCGGCTGCATTCTTGTGGACATGCTTCAGCAGCAGGTAGAGGGCCACCGCGGTGAGGACAAAGAAGACCGCATCCACGAGGTGGGCGACGACGCCCATGCGGACGAGTCGGGCGTTCGCGAGGACGTTCTTAGCCGTGGCCGCCGCGTTGCCTGCAACATAAATCTTGGGGTCCACGAAGCCCTCGGCAAAGCCCCCGAAGATGCCGACGAGCAGGTAGTAGACGCCCGCGATCCTCGCGAGGCGCCTGGGTGAAGACATGCTTTCTCCATTTATCTCTGTATTCACCTTCTCTCCTGGGAGTCTCTCTTGTTTTGAATGTGGGGCTTGATTGAGTACGGCACACAGCTGTAACATGAGTGGGGAGGCTCTCAACCCTCCCCACAACCTAACTTCCATAGCTTTGCCGCGCTCAAGAGCTCGCTCGTCGCAGATGGATTGAACCCTCTAGCAATGAGTCGGACGCCCAGCGAAGACTCCCAGAGCGGAATCGGGAGCGCGGCGACCTCGCCAGCACGGACACTCGTCCTAAGGGGCCGAACACAATGGGGGCGTGGGCAGCTAGGAGCAAGGGCGCTCCGATCGTCACAGTGGCTGTTCTACAGAGCTAACGATTCCTAGACAGCATATCAGATGTGTCTGTGAAAGCCACTCGCATTGGTCGATCCAATCCACTGTAATCCAAATCGGAAATGAAGCCAAATGCAGCCTCTAGTGTAGTCAAGTTGGCATAAGCTGCCCAACGGCCTCGAGCTGCCTGCCCCGTGTTCTGGACGGGGATCCCTTGGAAAATCACAAGGACAGGCGGCCCGGCCGAGGCACGTTCAGATTATCGCGCCGAGCTGGCCGGGTCCGCTCTCGTAGACCCCGCGTTCTTTGCGGGGCAGCGAGTGGTTAGGCAGCCGATGAAGCAGAGTCTGTGATCGGTGCAAGGTCGGTCTTGGAGGCCAGTTCACCGATCATGAAGTATGTGGAAAGGACCACAGACTCTGCGAGCGGCCTTGCGATTGGCTCGTGGGCGGACGATTGGAGCTCGATCAGCGATCTGATGGAAGCCGAGAGCCTTTCGGCCTCGTCTCTCAGAAACTTCCCTTCGGAGCCGGTGACGGTCTTGCGATGGAGAAAGGCCGAGAGCCGATTCGCGTACTTGCCTTGGCGGACGTCTAGCTTTCCCCCTGGGCCGTCGCCGGGCAAGGGACCGTAAGTCTCTCTTTGATCTTGCCACAGGTGGTTGGCGAGATCATTGAGTAGGTTGCGACACTCGAGGACCGCAGATCTCCATGATTCGGGATTGTCCTTTGCTATATCGTCCTGGATTGCAGAAAGATGGGAAGCGAGCCCGAGGTTCTGGAGGGTGTTGTCGACCCGTGTCCGGTAGCTCTCCCAGATGTTCTTTACTCTGTTACCGTACGCCAGTTGTGCGTAGGCGCTTGATACCCAGTCAAAGACGTTCTTCTCGATCTGGGATAGGGCGTAAGAGATAGTGCCTGGCTGGAAGGACCGCACTCTACGGAGGGTAACGGTGGTACTTCGTGAGGGCGATGGGGCTTTCTTGGTCTCCTGGAGGTCCTCGTTGTACCCGATCTTGGAGCCCGTGATGAACCAGGCCACGCCCGCCTTGACGTCGAGAGTCTCTGCCTCCTCGTCGTAAACGGCAGAGTCTAGTCCGTCCATCGCTTCCTCAGTTTGATATTCGATGGTCTCATAGGTGGATCCTTCGAACTTCCATTTCTTCGTGCCTTGAATCCTCCGGTTTAAGGGAAGGGGTGTGTTGGGGTAGTACCCGTTGAGCTCCTGGTGGAACCACTCCTTCCCTGCTTGCCATCCCATGATCTCGCAAGCGTGCTGACACCGGCGCATGATGGAGATGAGGTCGCGGTTCCCTGAGGTGAGATCGCGGATCACTTCACGGAAGATCGCGATCGCCTCTTCGTGTGGCTCCATTGAACCCTCGCTTGCATTGCGGCGAGGCCGCCGAATGGTCTCGAGCTGTCGGAGATCCCGCATTCATTGCGCGGAGCGGCCCGGCAGCCCTGGCAGCCCTGGCAGCCCCTATTCTCGCGCATTGTGGCGCGCAACGAATCTTGGCCTTGCCGGACGCCAGCTAGGTGAGCAGCAGTGACTTGTTAGGCCGCCACCTCTCTGTATCTATGGAAATGGTTTGCCAAGCACATAATCCCAAATGCAGTCATGCGCGTCCAGTTTCGTACAAGAAACTTGAAGGTACAGGAAGGCGTTTTGGTTCTCTATCTCTGCGATTCGTTTTTCATAGTCTGGCATCCTTGCGAAGATCAGGCTCCCCAGGGCTTTAGGAACAAATGGAAATGGTAGACTCACTTCGTTTTTGAGAAAGCTAACTCGGAGGTGTATCTTGTCATTCGATTCGGCCGGAATGACGACGGCAATGACAGGATCATCTGTCGGATGGTCGGAACAATCGAAAACCGCGAAATCTTCAGATTCAGGAAAATGCAGTGACTCCACATCGTTATAGATCGAATTGAGGATATAGGATCTCACTGTGCCAATGACCGCATCTTGCAGTATGTACCTATATCCAAAGGTATGAAAAGCATTCAAGTACGCCGACGTGATCCATCCCGCTCTAGCCAATTCAGGAACTGCCCTTCTGTCGGGATGGACCAGTACCGAAAACCTCTCGCCTGTCCGCGCGAGAGAACGGAACCTCTCTTCCTGCCTCGGGTCATTTCTGGCCCAGGCTTGTCGCTGCTGATCGACCTCGAACGTTATCTTTCCCGATATGTCATCACCGTGTTCAATGCGAACGCGAGCCCTTAGTCTGATGGGTTCCTCTCCTGGCCCTGTTCGTGCTTCCAAAAGCCGCTCGCCAAACAGATCGCCCGACTCCTCGCCTCTTCTCAGACCCTCGAATACCTGGGCCTGCTTGTCCCCCCGCCTTCCCGCATTAGAGTTGCATTCATGGCAGAGTAGGATATGTTGATGTCTTGCCAGTTCGCTTTGACTATGGCTCCGAAAGTCTTCTGGCCAGATGTGGCCTACGGTGAGTACGTCAGCGCCTATGTCGTCGAGACTAAAGAGCCGATGACATATCGGGCACATGAATCGATTCGCGAGTTCAGGATGTATGGATTCTAGATCCTGGGAGTGGGCGCGGAAGAGGCTTTCTCTATGAGACGCCGTTGACACAGTATCGCTCCACTAGGGGTTCGAATGGTGGCATACCGACTATTCTGCGTCGGCTAGCGGCTGTGGCTTGTCATGAACCACTCTACGGCGAGCCCCCAGGCGCGAGAAGCCTTAATTCGGCGCGAGCTGGCCGGATCGGCTTTGCTGAAGTCAACCACTCTCGCACCCAATCCCGTCGTGGTCCCTGTCGAAGTTGTGTGGATCGGGCGCAAGCACGGTAAACCGGCGGAAGGAGATATCCCCACAATCGAGGTCGGGCGGGGGCGGCGGGATGCAGACCGTCGGGTAGGATGGATCACAGTTGGTCGGTACCTGAGTTGCGGCGGGCTTGCCTGTGGCGGTCGGGAGGGACTCGATTATCGGGATAGCTGCCCACATCCCAAGGCCACTGGCCTTGGCACCCGTTTCCGCTTCCCGGAAGGTCAGGAAGCAGGCGGTATCGGGTGCATAGCTGACGGCCTGAGCTTGTCCCTGCCTGACCAGCTCATAGTTCACAAAGACCCCATCCGCGATCACGTACCGGAGCAGGCGGTCGTAAACGTCGGTCTCAGACACGTCTTTCACCAAGATGACGGTCTTCCCCTCCACCAGTTCCCGGTTGGCCG
>MGOM01000059.1:11271-11521 GCA_001797105.1 Chloroflexi bacterium RBG_19FT_COMBO_62_14 | reverse complement strand
CGATCCGTAGGGCTCAGCGGGCTCAGGCGTGTCCATCCCGATATACCGCAGAGGGTAGTTGACACCGTCGATGTCCACGCGGATCGTATCGCCATCCGTAATGCTCACAACCCGGGCAACCTGCCGAATCGTATCCTGCGGGATGCAGCCCGCCCCGCTCGCCTCGGGCAATGCCAGAGGCGGCGCAGTCTCGATCGTCGGAGTTGGCTCAAAGGTGAGGGTAGCCGTCGGGCTCGGCGGGGGCGTGTCG
>MGOM01000059.1:9651-11262 GCA_001797105.1 Chloroflexi bacterium RBG_19FT_COMBO_62_14 | reverse complement strand
GGTATATCTGTGGGGAGGGCAGTGAGTGTCTCGGAGACCCCAGTCGCGATCCTATCCTCTGTGTCCTGAGTAGGGCCGGGTGTCGAACAAGCACTCGCCAGGAGAACGACGGCGGCAAGTGTTGTCAAGGAGCGTTTCATGTCAGTCCCCCATCGACTTGTCTGTGAATGGCATCCCCCGTTCCCCTTGGTCAGGCTCTAGCTACTGATTCTCGCGCCCTTCCCCAAACGTGCAACCGCCCCGAGCACCCGAGGGGGACGGGCGCAAGGAGCGGCTGCATGCGACATTATACCCTCTACCGGCGGGCGCCCACTCCGCCGAACCGCTTGTCGTCGGCCGGGCCGCATGCTATATTCTAGCGGGCGCTAGAGTGCTCTAACTACGCCGGTCCGACCCACTACGAACTGTACAATCGATATCTACATTCTCCCCGAGGGATCCCAAGATGATGTCTGATCAGCGGAGGCGCCGTGCTTGAAATGCAAGGTCTCATGCCCTTCGAGCGTATCGCCATTTGGTGCGTCCTGGGCGTAGCCCTTCTCGGGTTGCTTTACGCTTCCTTCCTCCGGTCGCAGATCATGCGCGAGGACAAGGGAAGTCCGAAGATGATCGAGGTCTGGAACGCGATCCGGGCCGGCGCCGACACCTACCTCGGACGCCAGCTCAGGACGGTCCTGCCCCTGATCCTTGTCCTCACGGCGGCGCTTTTCCTCTCCGTCTACATCGTTCCTCCCAGCCCGGAGGCGCTCGAACGCTTCAGCAACCAGACGTCCGATCAGGTCCGCCTGATCATCGGCGTGGGTCGGGGGCTCGCCTTCATGATGGGCGCCACATTCAGCCTGATCGTCGGCCAGATCGGGATGCGCATGGCGGTCCAGGGCAGCATCCGGGTTGCCGCCGCCTCGAGGCGCTCCTTCAGTGATGCCTTGCGCATCGCCTATCGCGCCGGGACGATCACCGGGATGCTGACCGACGGCCTGGGCCTTCTGGGTGGGACCCTCATTTTCATCTACTTCGGAATCGCCGCGCCGGACGCGCTCCTTGGCTTCGGCTTCGGAGGGACACTCCTGGCGTTGTTCATGCGCGTCGGGGGCGGAATCTTCACCAAGGCCGCCGACGTCGGCGCCGATCTGGTGGGCAAGATCGAGGCCGGGATCCCCGAAGACGACCCACGCAACCCGGCCGTCATTGCCGATCTCGTCGGAGACAATGTCGGTGACTGCGCCGGGATGGCAGCCGACATCTTCGAGTCCTACGAGGTCACGATCGTCTCCGGATTGATCCTGGGGTTGGCCCTCTGGCACATCACCGGACGGTTGGAGTGGATCATCTACCCGCTCCTGGTGCGTGGGATCGGCGTGCTGTCGTCGATCATCGGGACGTACGCCGTTCGCGGAGGTCCAGGCAAGAGCGGTGATGCGATGAAAGCCATCTTCCGTGGCTTTCTTTCTTCTGCGGCGATCTCGGTTGTGTTATTCGGGGTGGCCGGTTACTTCTATATGTCCGACCTGCAGGGCGGCTGGTGGCGACCGTTCGTGGCCACGGCGGTTGGCGTGCTCCTGGCAATCAGCATCGACCGTTTGACGGAGTATTTCACCGGAACTCACGGCG
>MGOM01000059.1:9264-9612 GCA_001797105.1 Chloroflexi bacterium RBG_19FT_COMBO_62_14 | reverse complement strand
TCGGGGATCGCCGTCGGCTACGAATCAAGCGTGTGGTCGATCCTGGTGATCGCCGTGACCATCGCCGTTTCGATCCTGGTCTTCGGTACGATCCCCGGTCTATCGCCCGTCAACCAGGTCACTTTCATCCTCTACGGCGTAGCGATGACCGGGATCGGCATGCTCACCCTGACCGGCAATAACGTCGCCATGGACTCGTATGGCCCGATCGCCGACAACGCCAATGGGATCGGTCAGATGGCTTGGCAAGAGGACAACACGCAAGCGACCACAGACGCTCGACAGATCATGGCCGACCTGGATGCGGTGGGCAACACGACCAAAGCCATCACGAAGGGCGTGGCGATC
>MGOM01000059.1:4012-9239 GCA_001797105.1 Chloroflexi bacterium RBG_19FT_COMBO_62_14 | reverse complement strand
CCCTCTTCGGGTCCTTCCTGGTTGATGTCAGCCGGGCACAAGCGACCCTCGGGATTCCGCTGGAACAGCGGATCCAGTCGCTCGGTATCCGGATCGATATTCCGCAAGTTTTCGTTGGGATGCTGATCGGCGGGGCGCTTCCCTGGCTCTTCTCCTCGTTCGCCATCAACGCCGTCAGCCGGGCGGCCGGACTGATTGTCGAGGAAGTCCGGCGCCAGTTCAGGCTGGGTGTTCTGGAGGGCAAGGTCCCGCCGGACTACCATCAAGCGATCAACATCTCGACGACGGCCGCGCAGAAGGAACTGGTCTCGCTGGCCCTCCTGGGTGTCGTTACCCCGATCGTCATCGGCCTGGTTCTTCAAGTGGAAGCCTTGGGTGGCTTCCTGGCGGGGATTATTGTCTCCGGCCAGCTGCTGGCCGTCTTCATGAACAACGCCGGCGGCGCGTGGGACAACGCCAAGAAACTCATTGAGGATGAGCCGAGTGATCCGTCGAAGAACACGGGTAAGGGGTCGGAACGTCACATGGCGGGGGTTGTGGGGGATACCGTCGGCGATCCGATGAAAGACACCGCCGGACCGGCCCTCAATCCGATGATCAAGGTCGTCAATCTGGTCTCGGTGATCATTGCCCCGATCGTCGTTCAGTACAATCCGCTCGGGACGATCGCCTGGATTGTCGTCGTGCTTCTTACCGCCTCGCTCGGCTGGGCGGTCTGGCAGAGCAAGCGCCCTGCCCCATCGATGGCCGTGATGCCGGCGGGGGACTAGCTCTCCACCAGTCGAAGCCAGTCGGCATTCAGAGGACAGGATCCGGCTCGGCCGGGTCCTTCGCTTTCCAGTGGGCGGTGTTGACGCTACAATGCATCCGGTGCACACACCCATGGCGTTAACCCATTTACGGTTCGAGGGAGTGGATCGCGCGCTCTACCGCGCCGCGTCTCGGGTCGGCGGTTGGGCCGAAGAATGATTCCGGCCGCCGGATCGGGTTGCCCATCCTGCACGCGCCCGGCGTCAGGAGAACCATCGAGGAGCAAACACCCGGCATCTGTCACGTCGCCCTCAAGCGAGCGTGATTCAAGGAAAGGCTGAGGGCTGACCGAATTCGTGTGCGACGGGGCGGTAATCAGGTGATGCCGGAAGAGGCCATAGAAAGCAAGCGCGCCGCCGCAGTCGGCAAGCCCCCGCAAGACAAGGGCCGCATCGGCGGGAGCACGGCCATCGGGTCCAGCCCTTTCCTCCATCCGTCGCTGTTCGCCATCCTGCCTGTCGTGTCGTCCCTTGCAGGGAACATCGAGATTTTCGGTCTGCACTACGCCCTGCGCCCGATGCTGATCATGCTGGCTGTTGCCGAGGGAGCAGCCGTCGTGCTTTGGAAGATCCTCCGACACAAAGAGTTGGCGGCACTCGTCACTACGGTCTTCCTGGTCCTCTTCACATCCTACGGCCATGTCATCATCACTATACGTTTCTTCCTCGGCGGAGAATTCCTTTCGCCTCACATCTATATCGCTCCCCTGTGGGTCGCGATGTTCATCTTTGTCGTCTGGGCTGCATCCAGGGAAAGGGACCGATTAGGCAACTTCACCGGCATCATGAATGCCACTGCCGCCATCGCCCTGGCCGTGCCGCTGATCCGGATTGGAGCCCACGAGGCACAAGTCAACCAGCTCTGGGAACCCGAAGGGATTCGCGAATCATCCTTCCCCCGGGCGACTGACGACGGACAGATGCCGGATATCTATTACATTATCCTCGACGGGTATGGGAGGGAAGACGTCCTGAAAGATGTGTATGATTTTGACAATGCCGGGTTCCTTTCGTTTCTGGAGGAGCATGGCTTCTTCGTCGCAGGGCAGAGTCGGGCTAACTACGCTCAGACGGTTCTCTCACTGGCTTCGTCCCTGAACATGGAATACCTCGGCGAAGTCGCCGAGGACGTCGGTGAGAGCTCGCAGAACGTCAGACCCTTGGCGCGCCTTGTCCGACACAACCAGGTGCGCCGGCTCCTCGAAGGTCTCGGCTACACAGTGGTCGCTCTATCGACCGGCTACCGCCGGACGGAGCTCGAAGACGCCGATCTATTCCTGCGGGCCCCGGAGGCCGGGCTTACCACCCTGGAGAGCTTGCTGATCGAGACGAGCGGATTGATGACGGTCTACGATCTGTCACCGCTCCTGTCGTTCCACCCGGCGTACCCGGGGTATCTCTCGCATCGGTCCCGGACTCTCTTCTCACTTCGCGAGCTCGAGGAGATGGCTCGGATCGCCGGACCGAAATTCGTTTTTGTGCACATCGTGATCCCGCACCCGCCCTTCGTCTTTGGAGATGACGGCCAGGAGGTCGTGCAGAATCAATTCTACGAATTGGGGGATGCCAGCGACTACCTGGGAGGCTCGACAGAGTACATCCAGCGATACACGGCCCAGCTGGAGTTTCTCAACCCGCAGATCGAGCAGGTCATCGAGAAGATCATCTCGAGCTCCGGCGTTCCGCCGATCATCATCATCCAGGGAGATCACGGCCCGGCCGCGTACCTGAACTGGTCGAAGCCGCCTCTTGAGAGCGACTTGAGGGAAAGAATGACGATCCTCAGTGCTTACCACTTGCCGGGGGTGGACACGCAGGCGATTTCCAACTCGATCAGTCCTGTGAACACGTTCAGGGTGCTGTTCAACGAGTACTTTGGGACCCAGTACGACCTCCTCCCGGACGAGAGTTACTATTCCTCGACCAGACACCCATACGAATTCATGCAGGTTCCACGCGAAGTCCTGGGCAACTCGGCTGTCGAAGCGACTGCCCCTTGAGGAGGATCTGGCCGCAGGTGGGCCCCGAAGGAACCATGAAAGGACCCGAAGGAGCAAAGGCTGAAATGGCGAGAGTGAGTTCAGCCTCCCCCAGGAAATGGCCTCGTGGCTGAGAAAGGTTTGACTCCCAGCGTTCCGCCCTGGCGCCGGATACTCCTCCCGGAGGAATACAGGTTCTGGCTCGTTGGGTTACTGATTTGCACGCTGGGAGTGGTCGTACGGTCGATCGTCGGACCTCTGATCATCGACGACGGCTACATCTACTTTCGCTATGCCCTGAATGCGGCCTCCGGGAATGGTCTTATTTACAACCAGGGGCAGCCGATCTTTGGCGTGACAAGCCCGACATACACGTTGATTCTCACCCTCGCCGCCATGCTTGGTCTCGATCTGCCTCGCGCTTCGATATTCCTCGGGATAGCGCTGGATCTCGGCAGTTCTCTATTACTCCTGGCGATTGGCAGGAAACTGGGAAGTAATGTGACCGGCTGGGTCTGCGCCGTGTTCTTCGCCGTGGGTCCGAAGGCCGTTATCCCCGGGCTTTCCGGCATGGAGACTTCATTCTTCACGCTTCTGATCACACTTTGCCTTGCTTGCCTGGTGGATCAACGTTTCGGGCAGGCCATCTTGCTCGCCGGCCTAGCCGGGGCCACCCGTCCGGAAGGCTTGGCCCTCTTCGGCGTTACTGTGGGATACCTGGCCTTTGAGGAGCGCCGTTTCCGACTCAAAGACACCCTCCTCGGCGCAGCACCGATACTCGCCTGGACGGCAATCTCCCGGATCGCGTATCAGGGATGGATCCCCAACTCCATCACAGCCAAGGCCACCGTCTTTCCAGCTTATGTGAGTCCCTTCCACGACACCCTATTGATCATCCGTTATCTCACCAATCCGTTTGAGTTCACCTCGACCACGCCCGAGCTGGGATGGGTGAATCTGGTCGTCGGCTGCCTGGGAGCCGTGGGCTTGGTGGACCTCGTTCGAAAGTCCAGAGGGACACGGTCTTTCTTGGTGTGGGCCGCGATCATCGGCGCGGCATACGCCATCATCAACCGCTCGATGTTCCCCTGGTATCTTGGGCCGTTCTTTCCCTTGTCGTCGCTGGTCTTGGCCTGCGGATTGGACAGACTGTGGACCGCCGAACTCTTCAGGACAGGCCTCGCCCGATCCTTCCCGTACGGAGTCGGAGTACTCCAAGGGATCGTCATCGTAACCCTGGGTGCCACCTTTTGGGACGCATCCGTTTCGGCGGGGCGGGTTGTCCGAGTGGATCAAGACCACCGCGAGGCGGCATACCTCGAGCTTGGCCGCTGGTTCGATGGGCGTCTTCCGCCGGATGAGCCGATCGCCTCGGTTGAAATCGGTGCCATCGGATACGGGTATCCCGGCCCGATCCTGGATTTCACGGGACTCGTGAGCCCCGAAGTGTTACCCTTCTACGCGGAGCCGGGATTCGAATTCCACTACCCTCACACCGTTCCCGCGCGGGCCGTCGAACAGCTCGCCCCACCGGTCCTGGTGACCTACGACACGTATGTCAGCGAGATCCGCTCGACCCCCTGGTTCCAGCGCGCCTACCCGAACGAGGCGATCGTCGTGCCGCTGTGGCAGCCATACGGAACGTTGATGGTCTTTTCGGCTCCAGGGATCCCTCTCCCGCCGTGAGAACTCCGAACCGATGGGCAGTCGCCCTCGGGACACCTGGATACAAGGCCTCCAACTGGCGATGCGCTCGGCGGCCAATGGCTGCGGTCACCTCGATGAGCGGCAGTCGAGGGGCTCGTCCGGCGACGAACGGGCCATCACCGCGAACGACAGGTTGACGCATGACACAACCGTCTTCAATCGCCTGCACTCTGGTCCCTTCGCCGATGCATACCCTGGAAGGGCATCCTGAGAATGCTGTCCGATTCTCCGGCTTGGGGTCCATCGTTGACGGTCCTCTCGGGGGACGCCTCATCCCTCTCGATTCGATCCCGGCGGAGACCGGGGCGTTGATTGCGGTCCATCCAGCCGCTTATCTCGAGGCGCTGCGCCAGGCCTGCGCTCAGGGTCCAGGTTACGTCGATTACGCGCCGACCTACGTCACCCCGCAAAGCTATGAGTGCGCGCTGGAGGCTGCCGGAGGCACACTGCAGGTGTTGCAGACGATCGTTTCCGGGAAGGTCGAGCGCGGGTTTGCACTGGTGAGACCGCCCGGGCACCATGCGACGGCGACCCGCGCCATGGGGTTCTGCCTGCTGAACAACATCGCCATCGCCGCTCGCTGGGCGCAGACGGTGCGCCTTCGGCGGGTGATGATTGTCGATTTCGACGTTCACCACGGAAACGGGACCCAGGAAATCTTTGAAGCCGATCCGGAGGTCCTTTACGTCTCGACCCATCAAGAGGGGATCTACCCGGGTACGGGCTTCGCCC
>MGOM01000059.1:0-3983 GCA_001797105.1 Chloroflexi bacterium RBG_19FT_COMBO_62_14 | reverse complement strand
AGCGTGATCAATATCCCCCTTCCCCCGCGAGCCGGCGATTCCGACCTTCAGCAGGTGTTTGACCAGATCATCATCCCCGCCGGAATGCGCTTCGACCCCGATCTGATCCTGGTTTCGGCAGGCTTCGATGCCCACTGGCGCGACCCGCTCGCTCAGCTCCAATTGTCCTGCCAGGGATACCACGCGCTTACGGCGCTTCTCGTCAGTCTGTCTGAGCAGACCTGCGGCAAGATCATGTTCGTGCTGGAGGGAGGCTATGATCCGGAAGCCCTGGCGGCAGGTACAGAGGCTGTGATGTGGGCTTTGGCCGGCAAACCGCCATCGCCCGATCCCATCGGCCCGGCCCCATTCCCCGAGCCTGACATCGGTCGGCTGATCGGCCGCATCCTAGAAACCCATAACCTCTAGGCCCACCGGGAGGAGCAAGGCGCCGGCTGCCTCTTTTGCAGCTCGTCTGGATCCAATCTTGCACGGGTTCGGCCTCCGGGTGCGCCGACGTGATGGTACCCTGGTCTCACCCGAATGTCGGCAGTCCCCTCTCGAATACCGAGCGCACGAGCGCGTCGGGCATAGCGCGAGCAGTCTACTTGCGAATTCCATCACTCTAGGGCATACTAATTGTTAAGGTAAGCGTATGGCCGAAGTCACTCTGCGCGATTATGTGAAAGCCGTCGACCAGCTCATCGATCGTGAGAAACTCGATGAGGCGATCGCCCATTGCCGTTACATCCTTGAGTCTCATCCCAAGCACCTCGACACGTACCGTCTCCTCGGAAAAGCCTACCTCGAGGCGAAACGCTACGGTGATTCAGCGGACATCTTCCAACGCGTGCTCTCCGCCGTGCCGGATGACTTTGTCGCCCACATCGGCATGGCGATCGTGCGCGAAGACGAGGGCAACCTCGACTCCGCCATTTGGCATATGGAGCGCGCCTTCGAAACCAACCCTGCCAACCCGGCGATCCAACAGGAACTCAAGCGATTGATCGGCCGGCGGGACGGGCTCGAGCCGCATAAAGTCAGGCTCACCCGCGGGGCGCTGGCCCGGATGTATGCACACGGCGATCTCTTTCCGCAGGCGATTGCCGAACTCCGATCGGCGCTCCAAGAGGACCCCGATCGCCCGGACCTCCAGGTTCTGCTCGCCGAGATGTACTGGCGCACCGAACAGAAAGCCGAGGCAGCCGAGGTCTGCAATCAGGTCTTGCAGAAGCTCCCGTACTGCCGAGAGGCAAACCGAATCCTGGCGGCTATCCTGCACGCCAGCGGCAAAGTCGATGAAGCTGCGGCATACCACCGGCGCCTGGCAGCGTTAGACCCGTATGCGGCCTATGTAGAGAACGTGACCATCGATCCAAGCAAGGTCGACGCCGCCTCCCTCAAATTGGAGCGACTCGAATGGCAGGCGGGCAGACCACTGCCGGCCACGGTCGAGGCGGCGCCCTCCGACTGGGCCTCGACGTTGGGAATGGGGGCGGGTGAGGCTGGGGCCGCACTGGGCGAGGCAGGCGAGACGCCGTCCTGGCTCGAATCGGCGGGCGAGTTGCCGACGTCAGAGCAAGCCCCGCCGGTGCGCGAACCCGTGGTGGAGACGGCCCAACCAATCGCAGTACCAGTGCCGCCGGCGGAAGACATCCCTGAATGGATGGCCGAAGCCGGCTGGAAAGGAGCCACGGGCGAGGCGGTGGAAGGCCCGGTGTCTTTCTCCGACTCCGAGCTGAGCTCGCTTGAATCCGGGGTTCCCGCTGGAGCGGCGCCCGAGGAGGGCGAACTTGCGCCGGCCGAGATCCCGGCCTGGCTTCAAGCCAAAGCACCGTCTCCTGAGGAATTGCTGAGGGCAGAACAATCCGCCGAACCTCCAGTCTTCGAGGCTCGACCTGGCTCTGATTGGATGAACGAACTCGCCGAAGACGCCCGGGCCATAACGCCGGAACCCGCGGCTGCGGCGGCTGAGACAGACCGGATCGGTGGGGAGTTCGGACGAGAGTTCGCACAGGGTGCTGATGAGGAATTGCAGACGCCATCAGCGATTGGGGCTTCAGACGAATCCCCCGCTATCCCGACATGGCTGGAAGAGGTCACGCCTGGGGCGACATCGACGATCGTAACCTGGCTTGGTGATCGTGCCAAAGAAGGGCCTAAGTCGACCTCGCAAGAAGGAATGCCCGCGTGGATGAAACAGGCTCCTGCCTCGGCTTACGAGGCGGGTGAAGAGCAACCTGCGGGTGAGGCCGAGGAATCGCCGAGCTGGCTGCAAGAGGTTGGGGCGACGAGCGAGGCGATGTTCGGGGAGGAGAGTCCCCAGGAGGCTCCTGGGGGGCCCGGCACTGCCACTCCGGCGTGGCTCTTCGGCGTGGCCGAAGCGGCTGCCCTTGAGACTTCGCCGGACTTCGACGAGATGTCCGGATTACGCCAGGGAGACGAAGTCGAGCTAGAGGCTCCTGAGATGCAGGAGGAGCCGGGCTCTCCGGTTGTGCCGGCTGCCCCCGATTGGCTAACGGCCATCGCATCCGCCGAACAAGAGCCTGCAGTCGAAGACGTCACGACCGACGACGCCTCGACCGAGTGGTTGAGTGGACTGGCGGGCGAGGCTGTGGGCACTTCGGCTGACACCGGCGGAGCCGGCGCACCAGATTGGCTAGAAGGACTTGGCACACAGACTCCTGCGGCCGAAGGCGCGGCTGGGTCAGATATGGCCTGGCTCGAAGGACTCGGAGAGACCAGGGGTGCTCCAGCTTCTGAGGTCCCGAATTGGCTTGACGGCCTTGGCGCACCACCTGCCGAAGCCCCTGCTGCAGAGAAAGAGCCCTTGCCCGCCTTCGAAGAGTCATTCCTGGCCGAACCCGAAGCGTCAGCGGCGCCCTCGGAGGACAATATCCCAGGGTGGCTGGAGGAATTCGGCTCGGCCGCCCTGGCTGAAGAAGCCGAACTTCCGGGCCCCGATGCACTTGGCGTGGATGATCGTACCGGGGGTGTCTCAGACCTCGGTTGGCTGCCGGAGCCCATGATCGGCGCCGAGGCCGAAGAGGCCGGTTTCGAGGCAGCTTTCCCGGTGGACGAGACGGCGGCGGCTCCCCAAGGCGGACTCCCCGGTGGGCCTGTCGACGACGACGAGGTTTTCCGTTGGTTGGAGGATCTGGCCTCCAAGCAAGGGATGGAGCCTGAGCCTTCCATTGCCCCCTCGTTCGGATCCGAGGGGCGAGCCGATGCCGGACGGCCCTCGCTCCGCTCTGATGCCGAGCTACCCGAGGAACCAGGAGAGGGGCTCGAATGGCTCGAGCGCCTGGCTACAGAGCGAGGCCTCGCACCTGAAGAAGAGATGCTCCCGGCGGAGCCTGAAGGACCGCCTGAGATCGTGGAGGAAGCTCCCGGCTGGATGTTGGACACGAGCGTTGAGAGTGGGACAGTAGCTTCGCTCGGCCCCGGCGAGGCTGCAGAAGAAGACGAGATGTTGGGTTGGCTTAACGACATGACTCCGGAGCAACCTCTGGAGGCCGAAAAGGCCGTGGCTCCGGCCGCGCGTGAAGACGACATGATCGCGCCCGACTGGCTTGTGTCCATGGCTGGTGACGAGGAACTGACTTCCGCGATCGAAGAGCCAGCGGAAGAAGAAGGACTGAGCTGGCTGGGCGATATGGCCGTTGATTCAGGGCGGGTTACGGAGCTTCCTTCGGATACATTCCCGTCGGCCGACGAGTTGGAGTGGTCGGACTTCGAGCGTCCTGGCGTGCCTGAAGATGGAGGGGTGACCGGCTTCATGATGGCGGAACTCGAGGAAGAGCTAGATATGTCTTCTCCCGCCGAGTCGCCGGCTCCGCCCAGGATGATCGAAGAACCCGACGAAGAAGAAGTCTTGGAATGGCTGACCCGAATGTCGGCCGAGTCGAACGAAGCCCTCCAGGAAGCGGAGCCCGAGGCAGAGTCGGATGAAGCGCCTTCCTGGCTGTCTCAGGCTGCGGCCCCGGCGGCTGGCCAGGCCAGCA
>MGOM01000058.1:8866-20111 GCA_001797105.1 Chloroflexi bacterium RBG_19FT_COMBO_62_14 | reverse complement strand
CTACACCGGGCAGCGGGAGGAGAGCCTGAGCGGGCTGTATGACTATGGCGCCCGGTGGTACGATCCGGTAGTCGGACGTTTCATTCAGGCAGATCCCATCATTGCGATGAGTGTGATTCCTCAAATGTTGGATAGGTACGCGTACGTGTTGAACAACCCAATCAGATACGCAGACCCCTCGGGGCACAAAGCATGCGATGAGGTTGATGGTAACGGGCGATGCATCCAAGGGGATGGGGGTAGTTGGCCGACGATCCCAGATCCAGTTCCAGACACGACCCCGAAGGAACCTTGGAAGGATGAACCGGGTTATTTCCCGGACGATAATGGGGGCAGCATCCGCGACTGGGGAGTCGATCAGAGTGATGACTGGCGCGAGCATCGGGCGGGAAGAATGTACGACTGGACGTGCGATAGTGGAGGCTGGTGGGGCACGTCTTGCCCAAGTCCTAAGGCCCTAGCAGCATGGTTGCTGCGAGAGGAGGGTGGATCTCTCTACAACTACCTTACAGATGCAGAGAAAGGTCCCCTCGGTGGGAGGATAATGGTTGGGGCTTTCAGCTACTACTTCGCGGATAGTGACGGGATCACAGACGTAGACCTATCCGTGTACACCGCTAGTTTCAATCCATACACGGATCCAACCGGAGCCTTCAATGCCAAAGACTGGGAAGTCATGAACCTGGAGCCAACTAGGCTGTTCTTTGCTGAGGTTGACCGCTACTGGGACCAGGGCCCATACATGAGTGATGGGCATATTGTGGACAGGTGGTGGACCAGCAGCGAGTCCCGACCGTGCATTCAGTGCGTCGATGTGCTCGATGTCTACATTCCCGTGGAAGATGTCACAATGTTCTTTGGATACATGCCATGAAGCGCCTCGCCTCGAAAGTCCCATCCCTGGTTGTGCTCCTTGGGGGTGCGACACTGACCGCCTGCATTGCGTTTTCGCACTTGCTGGAGGATGCCTCTACCTCTGACCTGGGCGTTGCATCGCCCGAAATCAGTCCACCTCAAGTCACGAGCAGCAATTTCCCTACTTCTCCACTCTCTACAGTGGCGCCCGCTGCTGTGGCGCAGTCGATTCGACTCTGCCCAGAAGTCGCCGTCGTGCCCATGAGAGACCTCGGTCTTCCTCTGGAGACCCGACTCGTTGTCACCTTGCCGCAATCCGATTACAGCGGAGTGGATAGGGCTGGACCCTTCCTCCTAAGCTCTCAGGATCTGGAACCGAAACCAGTGGAGGCGCTGATACCTGAGAAGGGTACGAGCAATGAGAGCTATCAGGTGAGCCGGGACGGCCACTGGTTGACATTCATGCGGCGCCAAGAAACTACACAGCGGCGAGAGCTTTGGATGAGCTCGATCGACGGCGAGCGTCTGTGGAGGATCGGCGAGGTCGGCTGGTATTCGTATGCCCGATGGGTAAATGACGAAGAGATCGTGATTATCGGCCCGGTTGCTTGGGATGACTCAAATGAACGCCCGCCTGTCACCGCATACATGCCCCTCTTGACTATCAATCCCTTCACGCTGACACATGAACCTCTTCCGGCGCTTCCAGAAACTGAGGGTGAGCGGCATTTCGCCGATCTCATCCGCGCAGATGGACGCCTCTACGCACTTTACGAAATATGGTCCCAACGGGGATTCTCATTCTATGTCTTTGACTACGCTGATGAAACTGCGCGACAAGTCTTCAGGTGGTTGGACAGCACGGAGTGGGACCTATATAAGTCCCTTAACATAATGGTGACCGCGGGAGGAGCCTTCGTCCTTTCTGTAGATCGTCCGTATGGAATCGACATTGCCTTTGACTTGGCCCTGTCGAGCGCCGTGTCCCAGGACAACTATGATGGAAACATGAGACAGATTACTCTGCCTGAAGGGATCCTTCCCGCCTACGTGTGGAGTATCTCTCCCTTTACGGAGACCATTGCGCTCAGGGAGGAGCTTCCAGGAGACGATCTGTCTCAGGACTTGGGTTTCTACGTGTTGGATTACGGCAAGATGACCCTGACTGACTACTGCCTGAGGCAAGACATTTCCACGGAGCTCGACCTGTCTCCGGACGGTCGGTTTGCCGCACTGACACTCATCGATTTGCCGAGCAGTCTTCCCCCGCGCACATCGCTGGTGATCTTGAGCCTTGAGACGGGTCACATGGCAGAGGTTGATGGATATCGAATGGCCGGTTGGGGTCGGCAGTAGCGTGCCAAGTGCCTCTTGGACGGTCTTCCCTTGTTGCATAGAGATATTGGATGGGGGAGTGTGATTCCTCGGACACCCACGCCGGCAGCAGACATTGGCAAGGGGGAATCACCGAAGGAGCTTGCTGGTCCACCCATTGGAGAGACTAGGACCCATTCGCACGAATATCGTGCGGCTTGACGGATTGACTTCTCTCCTTGAACTCAAGCGCCGTAGCCATCTTGAACATTCGCTCGACCTGCGTTCGCGAGAAACCGCAGCACAACTTTGATGACTGTCGTCCAGTCTGAGCGGGACCGACGGCTAGACCGACGGCAACCCTGACTGCGACTCAGGCATCGACCCGGACCCCGAGCCTGCCCTGAGCGAAGGCCGAAGGCCAAAGCCGAAGGGCCCACCCTCGGCCCGACGCCCAGCCTGCCGGCCGGGCAGGTCTGGCGGTTCTACTATTGCGTTGGTGCTCAACGTGTGGCCATGCGTGTCCAGGGCGATGCGGTGCCTGGGAACAACGGCGTGTTCTATCTCCTCGGCGATCACCCTTCGGCAAGCTCAGGGCAGGCCTGGGCTCGACGAGCATCGTGGCGGATTCCTCCGGTAACAAGGTGAGCGAACTGCGCTATCGGGCCTTCGGGGAGACTCGCTTCGCCTGGGGCACGACACCAACCGACTACCGCTACACCGGGCAGCGGGAGGAGAGTCTGAGCGGGCTGTATGACTACGGCGCCCGGTGGTACGATGCAACTGCGGGACGATTCACCCAGGCAGACTCCACCATTGCGATGAACGCAAATCCTCAAGCATTGGACCGATACGCATATGCACTGAATAGCCCCTTAAAGTACACAGACCCTACGGGGCACAAGGCCTGTAGTGACATAGACAGGAATGGGGAGTGTGTTGTGGATCTTGACTGGCGGCCAGGCCAGTCGCAACGCAATCCGGAGAGTGATACGGAGGATCCGATCCAGGTGACGCAAGAAGAGGCTATGAAAATGGCAATCGATGTAGAGGGGAAGTCCTGGGCCGAACTCAGCGTCGGTGAAAGGGCAATCTTTCTGGCGGCCGGATGGAGTCCCGCTGAGTACCGTGAGTTAGCAGGGGGGAACGCACCCAGCGTCGAAGGCACGCTTCAGGATCCCGGTTTGTGGCTCGCCGTAGGGGCGGCAGGCGGCATGAACGGGCCTGCCCTCTATGAAACAGGCCAGGCTCTAGTGTACGAAGCCGCAGTCTGGTGCTTTATGACCCCATTGTGCGCGCCGTTGCTAGGCGTCCCCTCAAGGTACGACTTAGGTGGCAAGACAGATCTCTGGCATCAGTACCCTCGGCTATACGATCCAATGATCCTTAGTGAGGGAAGCCGAGAGATAGCCAGTTACAATTACGTCATACTCCATCTCGAAGGTTGGGTCAACGATACGGCGGGGCGGTATGAGTTAGGAGTAGTAATGCGAGGACTCCAGCAGGTAATCACCCATAGGTTGTTCCGTGGTGTGAAATGAGATGAATATGAACCCGCTGGGACGTCAATTCCACAGTGACTACAGCTGGGAGGTCTTGGGCGGATTGCCAGCGAACGAGGCCGTGCTAACGTTTCCGCAGGAATGGCGGGGGTTCTCTGAAGGTCTTGTGGTGCGAGTGGCTCCCCAGGACGGAGTCTCGTGGGTCGGGAACTTCAGGAAGATCAGCGATTCCTATATTAACGGCGTGTACTCCACTCCCGGGGCGGATACCATCTGCGTGGTAGCAGGGGGGGAAGGCTACCTCGTCGGAGTCTCTTCTCCGAGATCGTGCGCTGAAGTGCCAAGCGTGCCCATCATCGACGTTCTCGCGATCGATGATCCACCTCTCCTTCTGCTTGAGAGCTTGACAGACTTGTCTGCCGTCGGCAGAGGCGGTTTAGCTTGGAGTACGGCCCGAATCTCCTGGGACGGAATGAAGATTCTCAGTGTATCCTCACGCACTCTCATGGGGCAAGCATGGGATCCGGGTACTGGAACCTTCAAGGACTTCAGCGTGAATCTCCGCACTGGGATACATGAGGGAGGATCCTACAGCTAGCAAGAGAATGATCTATCGCTGTCTGTGTGTAGTGGTCCGCGAGAAGAGATGCCGCTGACTATCCGCGGGCAGGACGAGAATGTGGACGGCATCGGGCCCGTTGTGGCTCGGCGATTTAGTTGCTCACGGCATCGGGGCCCATGGCCAAACGACGACCCTCTTGACGGCGACGAGTTCACCGGCCAGGCGATCGATGTGAGCGGCGTCTAGCGGTCAGGTTCCGAGTTCTAGTATGCCGCGTTACGACCCCCTAATCAACAACAGGAAGAATCCGTACTCCATGACGGAAGGCAGTTCGATGGCCTCGAAGGGTTCGCGCTCTCACACCAACAGGGGTTTTCCGGCAATCCGCGGAAGCCGACCACCGCATCGCTAGCACCCTCGTGTAGTTCAAGGACGAGAGGATAAACTGCCGGAGACAAGCCTGAGAAGGAGCAGTCAGATGCTCAGCGGGCTCTTTCCTCGTACATGGGAGTGTAGGCCTGGTCCCTTCAGCTGTCGCCTCGCCCCACCACCGACTGCCATGGTCGCACATCAGCCCGACGCCCAGCCTCCCGACCGGGCAAGTCTGGCGGTTCTACTATCGCGCAGCATCCCCAAGGCGAAGCCGAGGGGGCTACCTTGGTGCTCAACGTGTGGCCACGCGTGTCCAGGGCGATCCGGTCCCGGGGAACAACGGCGTGTTCTATCTCGTCTACCTCGGCATCCAATCGATACAACCCACGGACTGTCTAACCTCCTGCCGATCCTCGTCGAAAGCATGGGCTGCCAGGAATCGCCCGTCGACGCTCTGATCTTTGACAAGCTCCCCCTCCTCCCTTAGAATCGCTGAGTAACCACCCCCCGCTGGAGGTTTCCCCATCGATGAAGGAATACGCGACCGCCTCGATACGCAACGTCGCCTTGGTCTCGCATGGTGGCGGGGGGAAGACTTCCCTGGGTGAAGCGCTCCTCAATTTGACGGGAGCGACGAACCGCGTGGGCAAGGTCGAAGAGGGCAACACAGTCTCGGATTTCGAAGACGAAGAGATTCGGCGCAAGTTGTCCCTGTCGACCGCCATTCTTCCGGTCGAGTTCGACAGTCATAAGATCAACATCCTCGACACCCCCGGTTACACCGATTTCGTCGGAGAGGTCATCTCCGCTTTGCGGGTGTCCGATGCGGCCATCCTTCTGGTTGATTCGGTGGCCGGCGTGGAAGTCGGGACCGAGGTCGTCTGGGATTACTGCGATCACTTCAAGCTGCCGCGCTTCGTCTTGATCAGCAAGATGGACCGGGACAACGCCAGCTTTCAGCGGTCGCTGGCCGAGGCCCGGACACTCTCGACCGAAGTGACCTTCGTCCCCGTTCAACTTCCATGGGGTGAAAAGCAGGAATTTCAAGGCGTGATAGACCTGCTGAAGATGAAAGCTCGACCGGGCGACGGCAAGGATGAGGCCGAGATTCCGGCTGAGTTTCAAGAGGCGGCAGCGGAGGCCCGGGTCAAGCTGGTCGAGGCGGCGGCCGAGGGTGACGACTCGCTCCTGGAGAAATACCTCGACGGCCAAGAGCTCACGGCGGTTGAGATCAGCCGCGGTCTCGGCATGGCCGTTCGGTCGAGGCGGTTCGTTCCAGTCATCGTCAGCGCCTCCACGGCCGGCTTGGGACTGGCCCCGCTGCTGGAGGCCATCCTGGCCCTCTTACCCTCTCCGGCAGAAGCCCTGCCTGCAGCGGCTCAGGGTGCGAGCGGGCCCGAAGAGCTCCCGGCATCGGACAACGGTCCTCTGGCGGCCTACGTCTGGAAGACCACGGCGGATCCATACGTCGGGAAGCTGACCTACATCCGTGTGTACTCGGGCGTGCTCAACTCGGACAGCCGCGTGTGGAACCGATCGAAGGCTTCGGAGGAACGTCTGGGGACACTGCATGTGATGCGCGGCAAGGAGCAGATCGGGATCAAGCTCCTGCATGCGGGGGACATCGGTACGGTCCCTAAGCTGGCTGACACCGGTACCGGGGACACCCTGTGCGACAAGGCCCACTCGCTTAGTTTTTCCCCGGCCGAATATCCGAATGCTCTCTATTCCGTGGCTGTCTTACCCAAGACGCAGGCCGACTCGGCCAAAATGGGCGCCACGCTCACCCGCCTTTGCGAAGAGGATCCAACGCTCTCCTGGCATCAGGAAGGCAGCACCAATCAGACGATCCTGCAAGGGATGGGGGATCAACATATCGACGTCGCCATCCGCAAGGCCGAGGCCAAGTTCCAGGTTGGGCTGAACACGGAGACCCCGAGAGTGCCTTACCGTGAGACTATCACTAAGGCCGGGACGGCTCAGCACCGCCACAAGAAACAAACCGGCGGCGCTGGTCAGTTCGCCGAAGTGCACATGCGGGTCGAACCTCTGCCGGATGAGGCCTTCGAGTTCAAAAACGAAGTCTTCGGCGGAAGGATCTCATCGAGTTTCATGCCGGCGATCGAGAAGGGCGTCCGTGCGGTCATGAAGCAGGGGGTGTTGGCTGGTTACCCGGTCGAGAACGTCAAGGTGGCAGTGACGGACGGCAAGGAACACCCGGTCGACTCGAAGGCCGTGGCATTCGAGGTCGCCGGCAGGGAAGCGTTCAAGCAGGCCATCCGCGAAGCTGGGCCGGTGCTCCTCGAACCCATCATGGATGTACGGGTGATCGTCCCCGAGGCTAACATGGGAGACGTCATTGGGGATCTGAATACACGCCGGGCGCGTGTCCAGGGGATGGAGAACGAACGCGGCCGGAGCGTGGTGACGGCCCATGTGCCTCTGGGCGAGATGCTACGATACGCCACGGAATTACGATCGATAACCGGGGGGAGGGGTGTGTTTTCGATGCGGGAAGACCATTATGAGACCGTCCCCCCGCATGTCGCCGACCAGATCATCGCTGCCCGTCAGAAGGATCTCACCAAGCAAGAAGCGGGATAGGTGGGATCTCCGCGTACCACGGTCTCTCATTGCGTATCCCCCTCGCCCTTCGGCGCCGCGCGGCTCGGCGGCGCCTGTGAAACCGGAGTGGTCTTCCCTGGCATTCATCGACGCAGAAATCGAAGTCGTCTTTGATGAGCCGCCCATGCTGGCCAAGAAGCCTGGCGCTCCCGATGGATTCGTGTGGAATGACCAGGTTTTCCGAACCGTCGAGTTGATATCAAGTTGGTTCGACCACGAGCGGCGAGGCCGCATGGCGGAAAACATGCAGCCGGCCCACCTGCGGGAGGCGGCCCGACGCGGTTCATGGGGCGTGGGCCGTTACTACTTCCGCCTGCGGACGGACGGCGGTCGAGTGTTTGAGGTGTACTATGACCGGGCGCCGGAAGGCGCCGGCGATCGCGCCGGACATTGGTTCCTTTGGAGGGAGATGGAGGCCGCCGAGGGCGGGGGCTGACGCCGCCCCCAGGGGAACCGTCTTTTCAGCTGAGCTTGGCCCACACGAAAACGCGTGGGGCGAGGTAGGCGATCCAAAACCCGACTAAGGCGTATCGGAACATGCGCAAGAGGGTCGGCAAGAGAGACGGTCCGCGAGGGAAGATCGCCGCCAGACCCAGATAAATGACGAAGACACCGACCGCGCCCAGGCCAAAGCGCGCCAGTCGGTGGCTCCACGGGCCTTCTACCCTGAAGCGCCCCCATGCGACGAGCAACGCTCCCCCGACCGCAAACCCAACGAAGATCCCGCCCACCGCGAGAATGTCACTCGTTCCCAGTGGATCGATAGGGGCAGCGAGCGGCGCCGCAGCGGCGGCCGCCTCAGCCCAGCCCGGCGGGAACCCGATCCCGGCGCGAACGGATCGCACGGCGAGACCCAAGCCAACGAGTACCAGCGGAGCCACGACCGCCACGGTCAACCTCGACCCGCGCGAGGCACGGCTGAGGCGCGCCGAAACACCACTGTCGAAGCTGAGGAATCCGAGGAGGACGATCGTCCCCACGACCCACCCGGCAATCACATCGGCCGGGAAGTGAACGCCGAGTTCGATCCGCGAGAGGGAGATCAAGAACATCAAGGCGATGGCGGCGGCGAGGGCCCAGCGGCGCTGGATGGCGACGGCCATCCGTCCCCAAAGTGCGACGGCATTCTGAGCGTGGCCGGATGGCAGGCCAAAGCTCGACTCGGTGCTCAAAGCCGCGACCCGGCGAGCGATCCAGTAGGGGCGCGGCAGCCCGAAAGCCAGCTTGAGGACGGAGTTGAGCATGTTGCTGGTCAACAGAATCAGGCCGAGACGCAGTCCCAGACCGACGTCGATACACCACAGAATGGCCGGCATCACAAGAAGGTAGAACTGTTCCTGGCCCAAGAAAGTGAACAACTTCATCGGCGGTGTGAGCCAGTTCCCAAGGGCCTGTAGCTTGAGGATCAGTGGGATCCCCCAAACAACCCAATCGATCATGGTCACTCCCTCCGCAGGTCCGAGATTGCCATTGGAACCGGAGAGCCGGCCGCACGTGTTAAAACACCTGGGGAGAGCTTCAGTGTCAGAACCAGCGCCAGGACGATCAGCAGTAGACCGGCAGGGAACGGCAGAGTGGGGCGGATTCCATACAGCGCCCCGGCGATCGGAGCAGCCAGCACGATCACAGCTCCGCTGGCCGTCTCGACGGCACCGTACGCCAATCCGAGATTCGCTCGATGGACAAGTCCCTCGGCCTGGGCCACGAGCATGGAATGGGCCGTGCGGAAGGCGCCGGCCAGCAGGTAGCCGGCGGCGAACCAGGGTGCCCCGGGCCCTTGCCAGATCAGGACGATGGAGACTGCGACGAACACCTGGGCCAGTATGAGGCCCCGCCGCGACTCCAGGCGCCCCAATCCAAGATTCAACAGGACCAGCCCCACGCCGTTGAACGCCCCGAACAGCCCGATTTGGCTCACGCTCATCTGGCGTTCGTTCTGAAGGAAGATGGGCGTCAACGGCCAACTGAGGTACATGGCGAAGATGCTGACGAATACCAATGGCAGGAATCGGCTCAACGCAGTGTTGGAAAACAAATCCCGGTAGTGCAGATCTTCCTCGCGCTTTTCGACGGGCTGTGGAGCGGCGAAGACAATGACCGCCGTGGAGATGGCGAAGATCACAGTCGCCAGCCCGAACACGCTGCGCAACTCGATTCGCTCAGCGAACCAGCCCCCCAGAGCCGGTCCGAAAATGGCCCCGAGACTGTATGCGGCCCCGATTGTGGTCAATGCTCGGGCAACGCTCCACTCCCGCCGGGCATTGGTGATATAGCTGTTGAGAGGTGAGATGACGAATCCGGTGAAACCATAGAGCACGAGCCCGACGGCAAACACGGTCAGCGACCTTGCCAGATACATGATGCCAGCCGCGGCCACTCCGCTCAACCATCCGGCGATCAAGATCGAACGCCGTCCGAAGCGATCCGCTAGGGCGCCGGCCGGGAGGTGGGTCAGTGTCATCGCAAGACTAGACAGTCCGATGATGACCCCGATACGGATCGGATCCGCGCCGAGTTGTTGCATGTATAGAGGCTCGAAGTAGTACCAGGTTGCCTCCCCCAACCCCCAGAAGAAGAGAGAGATCGCTACGAGACGCAGGTCACGGGTCATGCCGGGGTGCCTATTGCCTGCCCGATGAAGTCCGCGGTCGCGTTGAATACCAATGGGTGCTGGCGATCGCGCGTGATCACGTGACCGCTGTCTTCCAGCCACAAGGATTTCCTGTCCTTCGAGCGGATGTTCTCGAGGATGACCGCCATCGAATCGGGCGGCACGGACCGGTCTCCCCTGGCCTGGATGGTGAGAGTCGGGACGGTGATTCTCGGGAGAATCGATCGAGTCTCACGCATCAAGTCGCGCAGCTCTGCGGCCGCCCGGATCGGATACACGGGGTAGGTCACGTGGGTGGCCGCCGCCTCGCTGTCGCGCCAGTCGGGTACCCCTTTCGGGGTGTAGCGCCAGAGCTTGCTCAGCGGCCGGGCCAGGCGAAGACGACCATTGCGGGGCATCGACATCGGTGTCGAAAGCGCCACGACGGCCTCGACCTTGGCCTGCGCGCCGGCCCAAAGAGCCAGAAGCCCGCCCATCGAGAGGCCGACGGCGGCAATTCGATCGCATGCACCTCGGAGGACATACAAGCCGTCTTCCACATCAGCGAGCCAATCGGTCCAGCGCGCGCGGATCATGTCCTCGGGCCGAGTGGCGTGAGCGAATAGCCGGATCCCGAGCACGGTGAACCCACGGGTGTTCAGGAAAGAACCCAGCGGGTGCATCTCGGCCGGTGTTCCGGTGAACCCGTGCATAAGCAGGCAGCCTGTGCGCCCTCCTGGGAGAAAGAAAGGCTCTCCGCCGGGAAGCAGACGGATCATCCGATGATCCTCAATTCGCGGGGAAAGCTGGTCAGGGTCTCGCCGCCGTCTTGTGTCACGTGCATATTGTCTTCGACTCGGACCCCGCCCCGACCGGGGAGATAGATCCCTGGCTCGACGGTAAAGGTCATCCCCGGAGACAGCCGCTGGGGGTTGTCGCCCCGGATATACGGCGGCTCGTGGGCCTCCAACCCGATCCCGTGCCCGGTCCGGTGGGTGAAGAATTCGGCGTAACCCGCCTGGGCGATGGTCACTCGGGAAGCCTCATCGACAGAGGCGCAGGTCGATCCCGGCCGTACCGCGTTGCGTCCGGCCAGGTTGGCTTCCTGAACGATACGATGGATGCGTTCGAGCTCGGGGTCGGGATTGCCTAGAGCAAAGGTGCGGGTGATATCCGAGATGTAACCGGCGAGGGTTGCCCCCCAATCCACCACGAGCATGTCGCCTTCCTGAATGGGGCGGGATGAGGGCACGGCGTGCGGCAAGGCGCTGTTGGGGCCGGCAGCTACGATCGGGCTGAACGGCAACTCGGGATCGGAGCCCGCTCGCAGCAACTGCAAGGTCAGCTCGCTCGCCAGTTCCTGCTCGGTCATGCCCAACCGAACTTGAGGGAGGGCGGCCGCGAGCGCCGCCTCGGCAATCGCGG
>MGOM01000058.1:4516-8857 GCA_001797105.1 Chloroflexi bacterium RBG_19FT_COMBO_62_14 | reverse complement strand
CGGCCGCATCCTTACTCAGCCGGACCGCGGCCAGCGCCGCCACGCCGTCCACGAGGCTCGCCTTGGGTGCGGCTGCCTCCAACAAGCGGAGCTCGAGTACCCGCATGCGAAGTGGTTCGACCCCGACACGGAGCGAGGCGAGTCCGAATCCCGCCGAGGCCTGCTCGAAGGCGCTGCGGCGTGAGGTCTCTTCCTCTCCGTAGGTTACCAGATGAAAGTCGATTGGGCCCGCTTCGGCCTTTGTCCGTTCGAACTCGGGGAGGACAAGCCAGGGCTGTCGATCCGGGGCGAACAGGGCGACGATCGGCCGCTCCATCAGGTGAAAGGAAATCGAAGTCAAGTACGCGAAGGTTGGACCGGGGTTGAGGGCAACGGCATCCAGACCGTGTTCCTGCATGAGCCGGCCCAGGCGGGAGAGGCGCTCATTGGACATTCGGACCTCCGGGGGATATCGCGATTATAGCTTTGGGCCAACTAAGGAGCAATGCGCGGGCAGAGCGCACCGGCTCAGACGCCCCTGTGCCCTCCCTGAGGCAATACAGCGGATATCGGACCGCCCGCCGCCTTGGCAGGCCGAATGACCCATTTGACACCCCCCGTCCACGGTCGATAATACGGTGGCGAGGACGGAATCGACTTCGCTAGAAGTGAGAAGGGAGTGTGGAGCGATGAGTGAGACGAGCCAGACGACCGGAAGGTCGCTCAAACCCACGTACAGGCGCCTGTATGCCCCCCTGGCGGTACTGGCGATGGCGGCGTTGGGCACGGCGATGTGTGCAGGTCTTGGGGGCACACCTGCCGAGGATACGGGCGCGAACCAAGACGTCGCCGCGACGCTGGAGGCGCTACAGGCCGAGCTGGCCAATGCCCAGGCCACGGTGGAAGCGGCCGGGAGTTCACAACCAACGATCTCAGCTCCAGAGTCGCCGACCGAGGCCACTCCGGCACCTGTTGCGGCTCCCGGGGAGAAGGTCGAAGACACCTTCGATTCCGACATCGGGACCTTCGCTCTCGGGGAGGGCGTTCAGATCAAGAGCGGCGCCCTGTTTCTTGGTCCCTTTGAGCAGTGTGCCGGCGACGTGGCGGCTTTCGACAGCCCGATCGACTGCAATGCAGTCTGTCTGACCTGCGGTGCGAATCTGACAAACTACAACATGACGGTCGACGTCGCATTTGCCGAAGGGTTGTCGGACAAGCAGTTTGGTGCCCTTCTGCGCTTCGTCGATCAGAACGGCGATTCGATGCTCGATCGCGAGGACTATCTACTGATCCTGGCATTCGACAGCTTCGCCAATCGATGGTCGAGCTGGGTCCACGTGCCGGATGCGGTGAGGCCCTGGTATGACATCAAATCGGGACCGGCAGGGATGCGCGGTCAGAACAGCCCGAACAGACTCGAGGTCAAGGCCACAAACAACGGGCGGATGATCGATGTCTTTTTGAATGACAAGCGGCTAGTCAAGTTCACAGCCGATGCGCCTCAGCCTGGGGAGACCCTGGTGGAGGACTGGATGGAAAGCGGGGCCGTGGGACTCGTTGCTCTCGACCGACGCGTCCAGGCTCGTTACGACAACTTCGTCCTCGAACCACTCCCCTGATCGGATTGTCATCCTGGAGGCGCAGTTGTCCGAGGCGCCTCCAGGATGCCGGTCTGGCAGCCGAAGCGAACGGCTTCGGGGCCGTTTTTCTTGACACCCCTCCTCGCCTCAGGTAGAATGCCTGAACCCAGCCCGGGCCTGTAGCGCAGTTGGGAGCGCGCTTCAATCGCACTGAAGAGGTCGCGGGTTCGAATCCCGCCAGGTCCACTGGCACGCCCGCCAAGGGCCCATAGCGCAGCTGGGAGCGCGTCTCAATGGCATTGAGAAGGTCGTGGGTTCGAATCCCACTGGGTCCACCTGACAACTGATTCAGAGCCATGGCAGGAGTAGTAGGTCATCCGTCAGCGAGCCGGGGAGGGTGCAAGCCCGGCGGGGCGCACACGGTGCGCCAAGGTACAGGACCCGAGGGAGGCCTCGTCCAGATCGATCGATGGGGCGGGTCAGACAGGTACCGGAAGACCGAACTCGCCTTCCGTCCCTACGGGGACAGGCTCCACCGGTGAACCTCGAGGCAGCCGGCGGCGGTCTCGCCCGTTAGCGCGAATCCAAGCGGCCCGGTCTAGGCCGGGCAAGCAGGGTGGTACCACGGAGAACCCCTTCGTCCCTGACCGGCGAGGGGGTTTGTTGTTACCCGAAAGATGAAGGTGAATCGATGAGCGAGACATCCAGGGCAAAGGGAGCGGCCTCCGCTCCTCCCAGTGTCGAGCGATACGACCCGGCCGACATCGAGCCGCGCTGGCAGGCCCGCTGGGAAGCGGATGCTCTGTACACGGCGGCGATCGATGATCGGCGCCACAAGTTCTACTTTCTCACCATGTTGCCGTACACCTCAGGCGATCTGCACATCGGGCATTGGTTCGCCATGGGCTGCTCCGATGCACGAGCGCGCTATCTGCGCATGCGGGGCTACAACGTCATGTACCCGATCGGATTTGATGCCTTCGGTCTTCCGGCCGAGAACGCCGCCATCGAGCGCAATATCCATCCGAAGGAATGGACCTACGCCAACATCGTGAACATGCGCCGCCAGCTGCGCAGCATGGGTGCCGTGTGGGATTGGTCGCGCGAGGCAATCTCCTCCGACCCGGCTTACTATCGCTGGACGCAGTGGTTCTTCCTGAAAATGGTCGAGCACGGCCTGGCCTACAAGAAGATGGCGCCGGTGGACTGGTGCCCCAAGGACAATACGACCCTGGCGCGCGAGCAGGTCGTCGGCGAACACCGGGTGTGCGAACGATGCGGCACACCCGTGATCAAGAAGGACCTGGAGCAGTGGTTCTTCCGGATCACCAACTACGCCGACGAACTGCTCGACTTCTCCCACCTTGATTGGCCCGAGCCGGTTAAGACGGCCCAAACGAACTGGATCGGCCGCAGCGAGGGCGCCCGCGTGACGTTCAAGACCGAAGCCGGCGGCTCGATCGAGGTCTTCACCACACGCCCCGATACCTTGTGGGGGGCGACCTTCATGGTGCTGGCGCCCGAGCATCCGCTGGTCGAGAAGCTGACAGCTCCAGACAAGCAGGCCGAAGTCAAAGCCTATGTTGCCCAAGCACTCCGCCAATCCGACATCCAGCGCGAGGCCACGGATAGGGAAAAGTCCGGGGTTTTCACCGGCGGGTTCGCCGTCAATCCGGTCAACGACGAACGCATCCCGGTCTGGATCGCCGACTATGTCCTGCCGAGTTATGGGACCGGAGCGATCATGGCCGTGCCGGCTCACGATCAGCGCGATTTCGAGTTTGCCCGCAAGTTCGGTCTCGAGGTACGGCCGGTCATCCAGGCCGAGGGCGCCGAGGTCGAGGATGGGGCAACGATGCCGGCGGCGGTGCCGGCCTATGGGACGATGATCAACTCCGGATCATTGAGCGGGACGCCCTCTGATAGGGCCGTTCCCCGCACGATTGAATTTCTGGTCGAGCGCGGGCAGGGCGAAGCGGCGGTCAACTATCGGCTGCGTGATTGGCTGATCTCGCGCCAGAGGTACTGGGGGGCGCCGATCCCGATCATCTACTGTCCCGACCACGGGAAGGTCCCGGTCCCCGACGACCAGTTGCCGGTGCTTCTGCCGGACGACGTGGAGTGGCGGCCGACCGGTGAGAGCCCGCTCAAGCTGCACCCGACGTGGAAGCTGACCACATGTCCGATGTGCGGCCGCCCGGCCGAACGCGATACCGACACGATGGACACTTTCATGTGCTCCTCCTGGTACCACCTGCGCTATTTGAGCCCGCAGGCCGAGCGCAGTCCGTTCGCTCAGGACGAGTACGACTATTGGATGCCGGTGGACACCTACACTGGCGGCGCCGAGCATGCCACGATGCACCTGATCTACACGCGTTTCTTCCACAAGGCGTTCCGCGACATGGGGATCACCCGCGGAGCTGAGCCGATGCTCCAGCTCCGCAACCAGGGTCAGATCCTCGGCCCGGACGGCCAGCGGATGAGCAAGTCGCGCGGGAATGTGATCGACCCCGACGAACAGGTGCGTGTCCATGGCGCGGACGCCGTACGGACGTTTCTGATGTTCGGCTACCGGTGGTCGGAAGGCGGGCCATGGAACCCGGACAACATCCAGGGTGTCGTGCGTTGGCTCAACCGCGTGTGGACTCTCGTCCAGGCGACCGCCGACATCGACGGAGCGGATGAGGGTTCGAATGAGGGGCGTGAGCTGCGACGCCGGGTCCATCAGACGATCCGGCAAGTCTCGCACGACCTGGAGACATTCGAGTTCAATACGGTG
>MGOM01000058.1:2294-4348 GCA_001797105.1 Chloroflexi bacterium RBG_19FT_COMBO_62_14 | reverse complement strand
ATTCACATGCAGCCCTGGCCCGGCTTCGATGCGGATGTGGCCAAAGCGACAGAGATCACCCTGGTGGTGCAGGTGAATGGGAAAGTGCGCGATCGGCTGGTGGTTTCGGCTGACATCGCAGACGAGGAAGCGCGGGCGTTGGCGCTGAAGAGCGAAGTCGTCCAACGGTTCCTGGGTGGGAAGCAACCACGCCAGGTGATCGTGGTTCGGGGACGATTGGTGAACATCGTCATGTGAGCGCGTGTTCCATTGCGAAGTCATGGCAAAGCGGAGAAGGGCGTAAGCGCGGCTTACGCCCTTCTCCGCTTTGCCTCCCCCTCCCTTGCCTGGGGAGGGAGAGCGGCGGCCGGATCTGTTCCACACCTCCCTCGCCAATCGCCTGCTTTGCCCCATGCGGCGGGGGGCGTACAATCCGGGCTCACTTCGAGGATCGGAGGCAGAGCATGCCCACACGAAGGCGTGAGGTGTTGATTGCAGACAAGGCCCCCAAAGCGCTCGGCCCGTACTCGCTCGGCATCCGCTCGACCCCGCTCGTGTTCGCCTCAGGGACAATCGGGATCGACGCCAAGACGGGCAAGCTCGTGCCCGGCGGGGTGGAGGCAGAAACACGCCAGGCCCTGCTCAACCTCGGGAACATCCTCGAGGCGGGCGGCTCGTCACTCAGGCTGGCGGTCAAGACCACGGTTTACATGTGCGATCTGGGCGAATTCAGCAAGATGAACGCGATCTACGCTGAGTTCTTCTCTCAGGATCCGCCAGCCCGGACGACCGTCCAGGTGGCGGCGCTGCCGGGAGGCGCCCAGATCGAAATCGAGGCGATCGCCGTTGTCGGTGAACCCCGAGGCGACTGAGCCGCCCGGGAGACGCTTACTCGCGCCGGCTCGCTCAAAGATGCTCGCCTGCATCCACGACCCGACTCGGAGGATCTAGTGGCGGCGCCTGAGATCGCGATGGATGCCTGAGCTGAGACGGGATTGAGGCGGATAGATGTCCGGTGAGCGCATCCTCGTTGTCGATGACGAGGCCAACATCGTCAGCCTGGTCAGGCTCTATCTCGAGCAGGACGGGTTCAGGGTCGAGGCAGCCTCCGACGGTGCACGGGCGATGGAGATGATCCAGGCTCGCACCCCGGCTCTTGTGATATTGGACATCATGCTTCCCGAGCTGGATGGGTTCGAAGTGTGCCGGAGAACGCGCTCGATCTCAGAAGTCCCGATCATCATGCTCACCGCCAGGGACGATGACATCGACAAGATCGTCGGCCTTGAACTCGGTGCGGATGACTATCTGACCAAGCCGTTCAACCCGCGTGAGCTTGTGGCGCGCGTGAAGGCGATCCTCAGGCGGGTCGAGGGCAAACCGCCCGGCGGTCAAAGCCCCTTGCACGTCGGGGACGTGACCATCGATCCGGCGCGTCGCGAGGTGACGATCGCCGGTAAGCCGGTAGCCTTACGCGCCAAGGAGTTCGAATTGCTGCAGACATTGGCCGAGCATCGTGGGCTGGTCCTCACGCGTGAGCAACTACTCAACCTCGTCTGGGGTTACGATTTCTTCGGCCAGACACGTACGGTCGATGTCCACATCGCCCACCTACGCAAACACCTGGCGACCAGCGCAAACCTTCGGATAGAAACCGTGACGGGCGTCGGATACAAGCTGGTGGGGTGAAGACCGATGTTCCAGTCACTGCGGGTCAGGCTGCTTCTCACCTATCTTCTCCTGGCGGCCCTCGTGCTGGGGCTTGTCGGGGCTTCTCTGGTCTTCTTCCTGGTGCGCGACCCGCTGGCCCAGCGTCGGGTGATCCAGCGGCTTCAGATCGTAGCCGAGACCGTGGCCGAACGCGAGGGGGATGCACTGAGCCAGGTTGGCCCCCCCCGGCTGGCGCCCACGCTGACCCGGCTGGACCAGTTCGCCGGGGCGCGGGCGCTCATTCTGGAGGCTGAGGGTGAGGTGCTTGGTGACAGTCGCCCGGAAACGGCTCTACCTCAGGCCAGCGCGCTCCGCCGGGCAACACAAACCTCCTCAGGCCGGTATCGGGATGCTTCGGGGATCGT
>MGOM01000058.1:0-2265 GCA_001797105.1 Chloroflexi bacterium RBG_19FT_COMBO_62_14 | reverse complement strand
GAAGCCGGACCTTGCTGCTGGCCTCCATCCAGCCGACGATCATCCCCTGGGCGGCTCTGCAAGATGAATTCGCTACGCCGCTCCTTCGAGCGGCGGTCGTGGCGTTGCTGCTCTCGCCGGCTCTGGCCTGGCTGATCGCTCGCTGGGTCGCCGCGCCGCTCCAACGCATAGCGGGAGCAGCCCGCTCGGTGGCGGCCGGAGATTACGATCATCGACTCCCCACCGAGGGGCCGACGGAGGTTCGGGCCCTCGCCGCCGCGTTCAACGAAATGGTTCATAAGGTCCGGGCCAGTCAACAGGCCCAGCGTGATTTCGTCGCCAATGTCTCCCACGAGCTCAAGACGCCACTGACCTCGATCCAGGGTTTTGCCCAGGCGATCCTCGACCGCACGGCCGGAACGCCCGAAGCCCAGAAGCGCGCCGCCGAGATTGTGTTAGATGAAGCCCTCCGCCTTCACAGCCTGGTGGACGATCTTCTCGACCTGGCCAAGTTCGACGCGGGACAGGTGGCCATCGACCTGAAGCCCACGGACATCGCAGCGGTGCTGGATGCCGTCGCCGAGCGGCTGACGCTGCGTGCGCAGGAGAAGCGGATCAACCTGGTGCGACAGCAGGGACCGATGCCGAGTGTGGTCGCCGATGGCGACAGATTGGCCCAGGTCTTCACCAATCTTCTGGATAACGCAATCCGGCATACACCGGAGGGTGGCAGAATCGGCCTCTCGGCCGAGGCGTCATCCGGTTGGGCCACGATCCACATCGAGGACACCGGGCCGGGGATCCCGCCTGAGGAGCTCACCCGTATCTTTGAGCGCTTCTATCAACTGGATCACGCGCGACGAGGGGGGAAGGAGCGCGGTGCCGGACTGGGGTTGGCGATTTCCCGCGAGATTGTGGTGGCCCATGGAGGCGCCCTGACCGCCCAGAGCGTCGTTGGCCGGGGAACCCGCTTTACCGTCCGAATACCCGTCGTGCGCCCGACCGACGAAACTCTCGACCGGAAACGCCGACTGGCGCGGGTATAATCCTCCCACTTTTGGCCCCGGAGTGCACCTGATGGAATCGAAGTCGAACAACACGGCCTTATACGTCGTTGCCGGACTGCTACTGGCGCTGGTTTGCTGCTTGTGTGTGGTCGTCGTGGCGGCGACCGGCGCGTTCCTGGTGGTGCAACGCCCTGAGTTCTCGGCCCCGATCCCAACAATCCCCGTCGCCACACAGGGCCTTTCCCAGGCCAGCGCTACTCCAATTGCACAGCCGGCCGACGGGACGCCGGTTGCGCCGGAGCAAGCGCAGGCGATGCTGGAAGAACTTTCCCGGGCCGAGGTCCCGATCGTCGACCCGATCTCCTTGGCCGAACGGTTCCATGGTCAGAAAGATATCCCGACCGTACTTGAGACGAGTGCCGCGCCCCGCTCGATTGGTGAGGTTGAGCTCTTCTGGGCGAGCGATGTCGACGTGAACAACAACTTCCAGGTTAATGCCGAGCTGGTCTATGCCAGCCCGCATGTTTACTTCTGGGTTGAGCAGGGTGTTGACTACGACCTTGACGATGTCAAGGCGTTGGTGGATGAGTTTGAGGATAAGGCCTACCCAACCGATCGCGAGTTCTTCGGGAGCGAATGGAGCCCCGGCGTCGACGGAGACGAGCACTTGTATGTCTTGTACGCCACCGGGTTGGGGAGCTCGATCGCCGGTTACTACTCGTCGAACGATGAGTTCTCTCCGCTGGCACACGAGTACTCCAATGGCCACGAGATGTTCTACCTGAGCGCCGACAATCTGCTGGACCTTACCGATGAATTCACCAATGGCGTTCTGGCGCATGAGTTTCAACACATGATCCACTGGTATCTAGATCGAAACGAAGAGACTTGGATGAACGAGGGGTTCTCCGAGCTGGCGGCCTACCTCAACGGATACGATGTCGGAGGCTTCGATCTCGCCTACCTTTTCGATCCCGACATCGCACTGACCTTCTGGCCGTCCGAGCCCGGCACGTCCGGGGCGCATTACGGCCAGGCGTTCCTCTTCCTCAAGTACTTCCTCGATCGGTTCGGAGCGGAGGCCACTCAAGCCCTGGTCGCCAATCCGGCCAACGGGCTCGACTCGGTCGACCAGACCCTCGCCACGCTAGGCGAAGTCGACCCGCTCACCGGCGAGCCGGTCGGGGCGGATGACGTTCTCCGAGACTGGGGCGTAACGCTGCTCCTGCAGGACGGCTCCGTGGGAGACGGCCGCTACGTGATGCGCGATTATTCTTCC
>MGOM01000057.1:14987-15215 GCA_001797105.1 Chloroflexi bacterium RBG_19FT_COMBO_62_14 | reverse complement strand
CGAGTGGATGACGGTGGCCAGGCGCTACTTTTCACCCCGGGAGCTCAGCGGCATCCTGGCGGCCCCCAGCCGACAGCAAGCCGAAGCTTTCTTCGCTGGATGGACGCGCAAGGAAGCCTGTCTCAAGGCAATCGGCTGCGGCCTGACAGGTTGGCTGGAGGAGATCGAGGTGGCGACAGATCAACGAGACGGGGCCGGGCTTCTCGCTGCACCTCAGGAGATGTTGCC
>MGOM01000057.1:14315-14933 GCA_001797105.1 Chloroflexi bacterium RBG_19FT_COMBO_62_14 | reverse complement strand
TCTGGTCGTTGAGAGTGCTGAGGCGCGGGTCAAGCTATGGGATTGGCCCGGTCAGCCGCTCGAGGATCGCCCGCCGTCGCCGGAAAGCTATTTGACGGCCGCCGGCGCCGCCAGGGTGGGCCTCAGCCCAATGAACGGATCGGAGGTTTCTAACGGATAACGCTGCGCTGGCCGACGAGTCGATCGAAGCCGGCAGAAGGGATGCGACGGTGCTGGCCAAAGGGGCCGGCGTTGCGCTTGCCGGACGGATCCTCGGGCGGGGGCTTTCCGTCGTCGTTCAAGCGGTCCTGGCGCGCGGACTGGGGCCGATCGCCTACGGTCTTTACGGGCTCGGATGGACAATTCTCCGAATGGGCGCCTCGCTCTCTTCCTTTGGTCTCAGCCATGGAGTCGTGCGCTACGGGGCGCGCCATACCCAGGGGAATCCCTCCCAACTGAGAGACGTCCTGGTCCAGTCCGTTATGCTCTCCGTGCTCTCGGGTGCTGTGGTCGGACTGGTCCTCTACGCCCTGGCGCCCTGGCTTGCCGGAGAGGTTTTCTCGAAACCCGACCTGGCGCGGGTGATCCGTTGGTTCGCGCCGGGTTTCGCCTTCTCCGCGGGCCTGCAGGTGTCCGCCT
>MGOM01000057.1:13030-14304 GCA_001797105.1 Chloroflexi bacterium RBG_19FT_COMBO_62_14 | reverse complement strand
ATCTCGAAGCGGATCCAAATCGCCGCTTTCTCACAAGAGATCTTCCAGCCTCTGGCGAACCTGATCCTCATCCTCGTCGCCTTCCTCTTTGGATGGGGGTTGGCGGGAGCGGTGGGCGCGGCAGTCGCCTCCTTCGGTTTGGCGATGGTACTGGCATTCCTGTTCGTTCTGAGGCTTTTTGGCCGGGCCTTTGCCGCCCCCGAGAAGCCTCGGTCAGTGGCCGGTGAGCTGCTGACTTTCTCCGCGCCGGCGGCATTGGCGAGTGTATTCACGACCTTCCTCATCCTGGTTGACCGTCTCATCGTCGGATACTTCCGGCCCGCGGCTGAAGTCGGCGTCTATCAGGCTGCATCAACAGCTTCGGCCTTCTTCCCTGTGGTCCTAACCGCCTTCAGTGGAATCCTGGCTCCGATGATCGCCGCCCTGCACCACAATGGCGAGAGCGAGCGACTTCTCGAGGTTTATCGAGTCAGCACCAAGTGGGCCTTATATGTGAGCCTGCCGGTATTCCTCACGATCCTCTTCAGGTCCCGGGAGTTGATGGAGGTCATCTTCGGGAAGGGTTATGTCGCAGGGGGATCGCTCCTGGTCGTTCTCTCCTTGGGACAGTTGATCAACGTGAGCACCGGTTCCATCAACGTCGCACTCCTCATGACCGGGCATCAGAATAGGTGGCTGATGATGTCGGGAGCGGCGCTGGTCGCAGACATCACACTGGGGGTCATGCTGGCGGCGAAGTACGGCGCCATGGGTGCGGCATGGGCCACGGCCGTGTCGGTGGGCGGCCTGTGGATCTTCGCCATGCTCGATGGGCGGCGCGTGCTGAACCTGTGGCCGTACGACCGCAGGATTCTGAAAGGGGCGGCGGCAAGCCTGGTCACCTTTTCGGGGATGACTCTGGTTCGGAATGCCTTCGCCGGTCCCGCCCTGATCACCCTGGTCGTGATGGCGATATTGGCAGTGCTTATTTTCTTCATTACGCTATTCGCTCTTGGAATCGACCGCGAAGATCGGGAAGCCCTGATCTACGTTCGAGAGCGACTCAAGTCGTTCTCGTAGCGTTCAATTCAATCTGTCCCGCCAGCCAAATCCGTAGGAGGGCGTGCGGGATCGGGCAGTCGGCGTGACCCGTCGATTCCAACTGGGCAGTGTCTCCTCCTCGAGGGACACGGGAGTTTTGGGATCCGGGTGAGGAATTGCCAGGAACCGCAGCCGGATGCCTCCGAGAGGATTCCCGCAGATGTTCTCGTCAGTCACGGGTCCTGCACGACGCC
>MGOM01000057.1:10961-13021 GCA_001797105.1 Chloroflexi bacterium RBG_19FT_COMBO_62_14 | reverse complement strand
CGTTCCAGAGTCTCCATTGACCTGGGGATCCGGCGGGATCCGGGGTTGATCCACGGGGGGAAGAGTTGAGCAAAGAACAATCAGGCTACGACCCAGCGACCTACTGGGAAGACCGTCTGCACAAGCACTTTGATCTAACCGGAGTGGGTCACGGTTCGCTTGGTCCACAGCACAATGCCCGGATGTATCTGGCGCGCCAACGAACGCTGACTCTGGCGCTCCGATCTGTGGGTCGTTCCTTGGAGGGTTGCCGGGTGTTGGATGTCGGATGCGGAAGCGGCTTCTACACCGAGTACTGTCTGCGCAACCACGTCGGAGAATACGTGGGACTGGACATTGCACAGGTCAGCGTCGAGACGCTTCGGCGTCAATATCCACAGTTCCGGTTCATGATAGGAGACGTCTCCGACGAGCGACTCCTCCCGGGTTCGGACTTCGACGTCGTGCTGGCCGCGGATGTCCTCTTCCATATCGTCGATGACGAAGCGTTTTCCCAAGCGCTGGCGAACATCGCTGTCTGGCTCAACCCAGGTGGGCTGCTTGTGCTCTCCGATGTCCTACCGCGGGTCACCTTCCAGAGTGCGCCGCACTGCCGGTACCGATCAAGAGATGACTACCGCGCTTTGCTCAATCAAAACGATCTCCGGGTCGCACATGAGGAGCCGATCTTTGCGCTGCTTCAGCCTCCACCGCATGGCGGATCGGCCGGCCCCTTGTGGTGGGCCTATGCCTGGGTCTGGCGGTACGGCTGGCGTATCGCCCGCATCCCAGGGGTCGATCGGCTGTTGGCGCGAGCGCTGGGTTGGCTGGACGAGGCGTTCTTCCTGAGGGCGCTGGGCAGGGGCGCGCCCAACTCGAAATGGTTGTTGGCGGTGAAGGGAAATGTGGCGTAGCCAGCTGAGGGCAAGCTCAGGCTATGCCATAGGGAACATCGCCCGCAGTGCGGCGTTGATCATCTTGACGCCGTACCTGGTCAACGCGTTGAGCCCCGTTGAATACGGAGAGTGGGCATACCTTGAAGTCGTAATCGTTCTGGTGAGCATGCTGATGGTAGCGGGGCTGGACGTGGCCCTTATGCGTGAGTACTGGGACCTTGAGGACGAAGAGAAGCGCTCGGGGCTGTTCGGCACAATGCTCATCGGTGTCACAGTCTGGGGAGGCGGGCCGGCGGTCGCACTGTCGATCGCTTCGGCCTTGGGGCTACGGTTGTTCCTGCCAGGCTCCATGGAGGTCATTCCTTGGGTGTTCATGATCGGGTGGGTCGAGAGCATTCTGGCCGCATTCCTGGCGCTGTTCCGGATTCGGGAAGAGGTAACGTCGTTCGTGCTCTTATCGGTGGGGCGCATGGTCCTCTTCATGGGGTTCGCCATCGGTCTGATCCAGGCCGGGTACGGCGTTGCAGGAGGGCTTGCCGGACGCTTCTTTGCCACGCTGATCATCCTGATCATTGCACTGGTATTCGTCATTCGAGCCCGCCGGATCTCGTTGCGCCCAGACTGGGGGATACTCAAGAGGGGATTGAGATACGGACTTCCTTTGTTGCCAGCAAATCTCGCAGCCTACGTTCTTTTCGCCTCAGACCGGTACTTCCTCGAGCGTCTCGTCAGTCTGGAGAGCGTTGCAGTCTACTCCTTCGCCTACAAAGCCGCGACTGTCCTTGAAACGCTGATAACACGTCCGTTCGCCGCGGATTGGGCGGCGCGGAGATTCAAGATCGCCGCCGGCGGCAATCCCCAACGCCAGTATGCTCACGTGCTTGTGCTGTACTTCTACGCGGCGGTAGGCTTCGGTCTGCTCCTCCTTGCCGTTGCACCGATGGCTTATAGACTCTTCGCCCCCGCCGTTTATTGGCCGGGGCTTCGGGTTCTACCTCTCATTCTCATCGCCTATATCGTGTTCGGGTTAAGCTATCCCTTGAACATCGGGATCATGCTGAAGGACCGGACAAGGTATCTTCCGATTGTAGGGTGGATTGCTGCAGGTGCTTGCCTCATCCTTAACCTACTGTGGATTCCTCGATATCAGATGCTCGGTGCAGCCTGGGCCACGATCGTGGCTTA
>MGOM01000057.1:8803-10955 GCA_001797105.1 Chloroflexi bacterium RBG_19FT_COMBO_62_14 | reverse complement strand
CTGGACCCTGGGTACGACCTGGGTGTCCCTCAGGCTCTATTGGGTTCCGTACTCACTGGGCTATGCCGGTTTGGTGGCCGCAGTCGGCGGTGTCGGATATGCCATCCTCAAGTTGATCGGTAATGACACGCCGGGATCCGCCAGCCTAGGCAGCACCTCCTTGGGTCTCAGTTGTATCTTGCTTCTCCTCCTCGCTGGCGGCTACTTCATTTTGCGATACGTGAGACGGCCGGGCTGACTATGCCGGGGGGCGGAACCCTATGACGCAGTTACTACTTTTCCTCATCTTCTTGGCACCGACGATTCAGTACCGCGTCGTACTCCCCTGGTTCAGCTTCGCGGCGATGGAGCCGGTCGTCCTGCTAGCGTCGGCGGCGCTGATCCTACGCAGTCGGGTGAGGGGGGAGGCCCTGCGCCTCCCACGTACTTGGCCGGAGATCGGCCTCATGGCCCTCATGATTTGGGTTGCGCTCATCCGCCCCTGGGCTCAGGACATGCAGCACGGCTTGAGCGACGTGCGGGACTGGGTAATCCCAGTCGTGACTTTTGTCAGCCTACGGATGACGATCCGGCAGGGTTGGCGAGAGGCCGTGCGGCTCATGGTGGCGCTGGCCCTGGCCATATCGGTCCTCGGAGTCTACCAGCGGGCGACCGGTGGCCTGCGCCCGTTCATGTCCGCCGGAGCCAGGTTTAAGCTGACAGCGGACTGGGAGGCCGTAGTTGGGCCCAGCTGGGACCAATCAGGGATTATCTCCTTGTGCGAGCTCCACGCGGAACGCGCCCGCCTGGCTCAGCAAGGAAGACTAACGGACGATTTCGAGAAAGGTGCAGATCAGCTGCAGGATGGCTCTGCGTTCGCCGTCGGCCTGTTCGCTCACCCGAACTCGCTGGGGATGTTCTTGTCGGCAGGATTGATGCTGGCTCTCGGGTGGGCGACCGAGCGCAAGGATCGTCAGCATTGGCTTGCTCTGGCTGTGATCGGCGCGGCGCTATTCTGGACTTACTCTATTGGCGCCTATGTCGTCGTAGTGGTCGAGTTGGGAGCTTATTTCCTCCTTCGAAACCTCAGGTCGGCAGTCGTAACCGGTGCGATCGCTGTGTCCTCGCTTGTGGCGACAGTCGGCCTCTTTGCGGTATTACCCTCGTCTGCGTTGAATCCGCTTTGTTGGCGATATGGTCTGTGCACGACGGCCTTCAATCTTCTTTCCGCGTCTCCCTTGATCCTCCTCTTCGGAAACGGGATGGATCACTTCGGTGAAGTGGCCTACTATTTCCAGCCGCACAACATGTACATTCAGATGCTCCTCGAATACGGAGTTCTCGGTCTGGGGCTCTCGCTCGCGGTCTTCACTTCGGTCGTCGCGGCTGGCTGGCACGACCGACTTGCAGGTCTATGGGAAAAGGACGCTCTCCTGCTCGCATCGTGGATTGCAGTGCTCGGCTTCTTGGCCGCAGGGATGAGCGATTCGGTATTGCTGGGGATCGAAAACCGGATGATCGTGCTGTGCTACCTCGCGTGTTACCTGGGGCTGCGCGAGGAACAGATCCGGTCGCGCATGCTAGACTTAGAGGGATCGCTGATGATCCGTTCAGGAGCACAGATTTGACCTCCGAGTCAACCGGGGTTCTCTGCGTTCGGTGGCCTCTCCCGGGTGGAGACCGCCAGACATGGTGACGCTTGAGGAGGCCGGGCCGATCATTCATCAGAGGGGGGTGTGAGTCCATGACACAAGTCTTGCTCTTCCTCATCTTCCTGGCGCCGACGATTCAGTACCGCGTCGAACTCCCAGGGTTCAGCTTCGCCGTGATGGAGCCGGTTGTCCTGGCGGCGTCGGCGATCCTGATTCTTGGCAGTCGGGCAAGGAAGCAGCCACTTGTCATCCCAAGGACTTGGCCGGAGATCGGGCTGATCGCCATCGGCGTCTGGGCGATCCTCGTCCGCCCCTGGTCGTCGGACTGGAAGCACGGGCTGAGTGACATTCGAGATTGGGTCATCCCGATCATCACTTTTCTCACCTTGCTGGCCACGGTCCGCCATGGCTGGCGGAACGCCGTTCAGATTCTCCTCGCCATGATCGTGCTGACCTCACTCGTCGGCATTGTTCAAAGGGCAACCGGCGGATTCAGGCCGTTCATATCACCGGAGGCGAAC
>MGOM01000057.1:3527-8793 GCA_001797105.1 Chloroflexi bacterium RBG_19FT_COMBO_62_14 | reverse complement strand
CGCCGGGAGCTGTGCCTCCGCCGGGCCCCAGTTGGGGGCCGGTGACCAGCACCAACCCCTGTGTAAGGTATCCGCAACTCGCTCTTCTCTCCGAACAGGGCGTACTAGAAGAGGATCCCGCGCTGACGGCTGCGGCGGCTAGGGAGGCGCCGCCGTATGCGGTAGGTTTCTTTGCGCATCCGAACTCGTTAGGCATGTTTCTTTCCGCCGGGTTCATGTTGGCTCTCGGCTGGGCGAAACAGCGCCGGCACCTCGGGGGCTGGCTCATTCTCGGCGTCATCGGCCTGGCGCTCTTCTTTACCTATGCCAAGTCGTCTTATGCCGTCCTTGCCCTTGGGCTTGGCGCGTATTTCCTGTTGAGACGCATTCGCTCCCTCAAAGTGATAGCGGCAGTCGCACTGGTCCTCATCCCTTTGGCTGTGTTGATGCTGGCCAGCTTGCCGGTCTCGGTCCTGAACGGCCTCTGCTGGCGCTATGGCTTATGGACTACTGCATTCCACCAGCTCTCGACGGCTCCCCTGGTTCTGCTTGTCGGGAACGGCATGGACGCGTTCCGCGGTCTTGCCTATTACTCCCAGCCGCACAACACCTACATCTACGCTCTCCTGGAATATGGTCTTCTGGGGCTGGCAGTGGTCTTTGGAGTCGTGGCATGGGTCGCGGTTGCTGGATGGCGGGACAGGAGGGGTGGTCTCTGGGAGCGGGACTGCGTCTTGCCGGCGATGTGGCTCGCCACTCTGGCATTCTTCGCCATCGGCCTGACCGAATCAGTCCTGATGGGGGTTGAGCAAAGAATGATCGTCTTGAACTTCTTGGCCTGCTATCTTGGTCTTAGGCAAGAGGCCCGCGGCCTAGCCGACTCGTCACCGTCGGATCAGGCCAGATCTTGAGATGCACCAGAGGATGAGGGTCCTAACGATTTCGGACCTCTTCCCGAGTCCGCTTCGCCCCGCTGATGGCATATTCGTCGAGCACCAGGTGAAGCACCTGGTGCCCTACTGCAGTTCGACGGTAGTTGTCCCACTTAGGGTCTTCCCACCTGCAAGACTGTGGCGGCTCCTGTTTCGACCGGGTCAAGCCGGCGCAGCGTGGCGCGATTGGCTCAAAGAGGTCAGATCTGTTCCCTCGGAGGCTGGGCCGAAGGGGATCGAGGTCCAACGCCTCCGGTACACGTCTCCGCCAAGACAGGTGTTGCATGGGCTGTGGGGCTTCTTCGCTTACGTGAGTCTGCGGGGTAAGCTCCACCTCCTCGACAACCAGAGGCATTTCCAACTCATTCATGCGCACTATGCCAGCCCGGCGGGAGTCGTGGCTCTCCTGGCCAACCGATGGATGCGGGTTCCAGTTGTTGTCAGCGTGCACGGGGCCGATGTCACTTTCACCGCCAGGCAGAACGTGCTAGGGAGGAGAGTGGTTCGCTGGGTCTTCGATCAAGCCGACGCTATCCTCGCCAACAGCAGTTGGACGAAGCAGGAGATCGTACAACTCGGTGGGAGTCCCGAGAAGGTCCAGATCGTGCGCCTTGGAGCCGAACCCCCGGAGGCAGTGGTCGGTCCGCTTCCGGAGGCCGAGAGTGACGGCCTCACTTTGCTTTCCATCGGCTACCTGACGGAACGCAAAGGCCATGCCTACGTCCTGCATGCCCTCCGCCGTTTGCTCGATCAGGGTCATCGACTGCGCTATGTCATTGTCGGTGATGGTCCAAGACAGCACGAGTTGCAGGCCTTGGCCGACAGCCTTGGGCTGACCGATCATGTAAGGTTTGAAGGGTACAAGCGCCACGAGGATGTCTGGCCCTACCTCGCCGGCTGCGACATCTTTGTCTTGCCTAGTTGGAAGGAGGCTTTCGGAGTAGTTTACGTCGAGGCCCTTAGTCTGGGTAAGCCGGTCGTCGGCTGTCAAGGGCAAGGGGGGCCGGAGGACATCCGTTCTCTTGGAGATTGTATTGAGCTCGTCATCCCCCGCGACACACAGAGTCTGACGGCCGCGTTGCAGCGCCTTATTGAGAATCCGGTTCGGCGGGCCGAGATGGGTTCGATCGGTAAGGCGATCGCCCGAGAGCACTTCTCCTGGAAACGGAACGCCCAAGCGACATTCGAGATCTATCAGAGAGTCGTGGGAAATCGAGATGGACAAGGCGAGGGGAATCCTCAGGTATAGAGCTACCGATGGGCGATTCTCCGTCAACGATGCCCGCACATTGTCGGTCGTCGTAGCGGACTATCTGCTGAGAGAGATGCTCTTAGCCAGGTCATATCTGCGCGGCCGGCTCCTCGACATCGGTTGCGGGACCAAGCCCTTCAGTCTTATCTACGGCCCACTGACCGACCAGGCCTACGGGACGGAGGTTCCGTTCTCACCCTTCGGGACCATGGAAGCCGATGTCCTGTGCCGCGCCGAGGCCCTTCCATTCTTGTCCGGTTGTTTCGACGCCGTCTTGCTCACCGAGGTCCTCGAGCACACGGTACAACCCTTCCTTGCGCTCGCGGAATGTTCACGTGTGATAGAGCCGAGTGGCCATGTGATTCTCTCTGTTCCGTTTGTCTACCCCCTGCACGACTGGCCGCATGACTATTGGCGTTTCACCCGCTTCGGCCTTGAGGCCCTTTGCCGTCAAGCGGGGCTGCGGCCGGTTTACATCCACACCAAAGGCGGTGTCGGGGCGACGGTGATGAGCCTTACCATCCAGCTGGCAGTACGGGCGACGGATGGGATTACCAAGCTCTTCGGCTTGTCCAGGCCGATCCGTCAATGGCCGGCGATCCGCTGGCTGCTCGTGATGCCCCAGCGCTTGTTTCTCTTGCTTGCGGGCAGCCTCCGACTTCCGGAGGCCTTGCAAAGGACCTCCGAATGGATGACACCCGGCTTCTTCGCTGTCGCCACGAAAGCCTCGGCCCCGATGGGCGATAATACGAGCGAATTGAGCATGTTGGATACCCTCAGCGACTTCGAAGACGGAGAGTGAATCGGTCCCTCATGGCTGGCAGGGTTGCGATCGTAGTCAGGGCGATCCCCCACTATCGCCAACGCTTCTTTGAGTTGTTGCGGCGCAGACTCGACGATAAGGGCATCGAACTGCTTCTGATCTACGGTCAGGTTAGCAACAGGCGGGCATTACGACGGGACACCGTCGAGATCCCATGGGGCCACCGCATTCACAATCGGATCCTAACGCTGGGTGGTCGGGAGCTGTATTGGCAGCCGTGCCTGACATTGCTAAGGGGAGTGGATCTGGTGATAGTCACCCACGAGGCCAGCCTGCTCATCAACTATGTCTTGTTCTTGCAACATCTCTTGGGAATTAGACGGCTCGCCCTGTGGGGCCACGGAGTGACAACCAGGCGCCACAATTCGAACCGAATCGGTGAGGCCCTCAAGGCTTTGGTCTCGCGACGTGTCCACTGGTGGTTTGCCTATACCCAGGGATCGGCCGAGGCCGTAGCCTCGTCCGGATTCCCACAGGGCAAGATCACGGTTGTGGGCAATACCATCGATCTTCATCGGCTGGAAGCAGCCCAAGACGCCGTCTCCTCGGAAGCTCTGGCGAACCTCAGAGGCGAGATCAATCTCCGCTCCGAGAACGTCGGCCTGTACGTCGGAGGCATGTATCCGGCGAAGCGGATCCCCTTCCTGCTCGAGGCATGCGTCTTGATCAAGCGCGAGGTCGAGGACTTCGAGATGATTTTCATGGGGGCCGGACCTGACGAAAGGCTCATCGAGCAGGCCGCCGCGAATGCCGATTGGATCCACAAGGTCGACCCCAGATTCGACGACGCTAAGGTGCCGTACTTCATGTTGTCGAGAGTGCTCCTGATGCCCGGAGTGGTGGGCCTAGCCTTGCTGGATGCCTTCGCCCTGGAAGTGCCGCTCGTGACGACAGGCATTCCTGATCACGGACCAGAGATCGAGTACTTGATCGACGGAGTTAATTCGATCATGGTTGGGGACGCGGACAACCCGAGCGCCTATGCCTCGGCTGTGGTTCACCTGTTGCGCGATGCGGACGCATTAGCCAGGCTGAGGGCCGGGTGTCGACAGGCGCGCGAGCGCTACACCATTGAGGATATGGTGCAGCATTTCTCGGAAGGTATTCAGAAGGCCCTGGCCTTCTGACGCCATCCGTTCTCAGGCCGCCGTCAGATCGGCCGGACGCGTCGATTCCTGTATCTTGTTCTGGCTGGAGAGGGATCGTCCGAATGATCCTCAGATTGCGGCAAGGACTGTGAGGCAGGCTACGATCATCGGGTGGCCGTCAGGATCACCAACGCAGGGTATTGAGAACAAGGCAAGATGAAAAACTCTGTCCGGCTGGTCCAGTCGTTCGAGAGCCTACACGCAAGTCCGGAAAGCACAGACTTTCCCGGCAAGTTGCTGCCTCCCGGGCAGAGGATCGAGAGCTGGCACATCGTGGGTCGTGCCTCTGATTGGGAAATTGCCCAGGAAAGACTGCTAGCCCGATTGCCGGCTTTCCAAGGGATCAGGCTTCTGGCGATCGAAGTGGCAGACCCACAAACCTTCACCGGCGTCCGGCGGTTAGCGGCGTTCTGTGCTGACGGCCGGATCCGTCTGCGTTTCGATCATGTGATCCGTGATCCGGCGCGGGAGGATGCCGGGGGCTCGATGGCTGCCGAAAGCATCCGGAACCTGTGCGCCAAGGTCAACGCTGAAAGGATCGGCCCCATGACGCCCGCCGTGATGGTGGTCCTTCCCCTCAAGCCGAAGACAGTTGGTGAAATCCTGCCCCTCTGGGTTTGGCTGGAGGACGAGCAGATCTCCTACCAGATCACGGTCGGCGATCTGAACGGTGCCAGTGAGCGCCAGCGGTACATGATCACCGAGACGCTCGAAAACGCAGCAAGCCGAGCGTCCCTCACAGAGCGTGGACAGTTCTACTGTGCCGAGGCCCGAGATGCGCTCGTGGCCGGGAAGGTCCTTGAGCAAGCGAATGGTATCGTTATTGCCGGTGAGGGGAGGGAGGCTCACGAAGCCGTCCGCCATGGCGAGGTAGCCTTGCCTCTCCCTGATCCGCCGTTCCGTTGGCGGCTCCGCCGCCTCCTACGCCGATGGAAGCTCGATAATTGGAGCATACTCCTGCGAGGGGTGACCAACCTGTCTCTTAGCCTAGTCGACGGGAGCCGGGCGAGTCATCCTCGTCGCTCAGATGGGCGGACCGGCCAGGCCCTGGTGATCGGTTGGTATGGGACGGAGACGGTAGGCGACAAGGCGATCCTGGGCGGCATCTTGCGCGAGATGTTTGCCAAGAGGC
>MGOM01000057.1:2546-3503 GCA_001797105.1 Chloroflexi bacterium RBG_19FT_COMBO_62_14 | reverse complement strand
CCAGACGATGAACGAGTTGGGCCATACGACTTCATCCGAGGTGGTTCCTTACGACTTTGGGCGCATCGCCAGGCTGATGCCGGAATTGGATGAGGTCTTGATCGGAGGCGGGCCGCTCATGGACCTGGTCGAGATGTTCGATCTGGTGCGGGTGATGCACCTCGCCCGAAAGGCCGGCGTGGCGACGGTCATCGCCGGCTGTGGGGTCGGCCCGGCCCACTGGTTTGTCACGCGATGGGCGGTTCGAGCGCTACTCGAGCTGGCCGACATCGTTGTGTTGCGCGATCGGGATTCGAAGGACCTGCTCGACAGCTGGCACATGGATTCGCAGAAGGTCGAGGTCGGGTTAGACCCGGCCATCAACTACGTTGCTCGCCTCGCCCTTCCGCTGAGAGTGAAAGAGGGCCGAGGGCCGGTATTGGGTGTGGCGGTTCGGGATTGGCCGAGAAAATTCGGGAGGTCTCTGGACCAAGCGGCCTTTGAGGCGCGACGATCCGAGCTCGCCAGGCTGTGGGCCTCTGTATGCGACGGGTTCCTCCGGCAGCACGGTGGGCAGGTCAAATTGGTGCCGATGCACACGCTCCACATCGGGGATGATGACCGGTGGTTCCAGGCCCGGGTGCGCGCTCTAGCGGCGGAGAAAGACAGCATCCGCCAGTTGACCGGTTCGTATTCCGCAGAAGACATCGCCGAGGAAATTCGAGACTGTGACGTCTTTTTGGGTATGCGCTATCATTCGATCCTGTTTGCAGCAGCTCTCGGAGTTCCAACCGTGGCAGTCGACTATAGTCGCGGCGGGAAAGTCGCTGCCTTCGGTCGTCGGGTGCTCCCCCCGGAGTCCGTTTTTGATGTCGCCACGCTGGAAGCCTCCCAGATCATTGGGGCGCTGGGCAGAGCTCTTGGGATGCGCCGAGATTCCGAAAAGCAGCGGCGGCATTCGAGGGAAGAGCTGGTATC
>MGOM01000057.1:428-2516 GCA_001797105.1 Chloroflexi bacterium RBG_19FT_COMBO_62_14 | reverse complement strand
ACTTCTTCTTTGAGACGTCCTGGAGGCCGTACCCTTGCGGATCCTGATTTGCCATAACTACTATGCCCGCCGGTCCGGCGAATGCGCGGTCGTAGACCAAGAGGCGGCATTGCTCAGAGAGAAGGGACATGACGTCGAGCAATTCTCCTATGACAACGCCGACTTCCTGGGATTCCGGTTTTCCGAAAGGACGAAGGCAGGATTCCGGGCGATCTACTCCACGCGGACGGATCGGGACATACGCCGGTTTCTCCTGGGCAAGACATTCGACGTCGCCCACGTGCATAACACCTGGGGGGTCATGAGCCCATCGATCTACAAGGCGCTCTGGCTCGAGAGTTTGCCTGTGGTCAAGACGGTGCACAACTTCCGCTGGTTGTGTCCGGTCGGGACGTTCTATCGCGATGGCCGGCTGTGCCACGACTGTGTCGAGAAGCCGGGAGGCGTCATCCATGGTGTCGTCCATCGATGCTACCAGGGGAACCTGGCCGGCTCGATGATGGCCTCCACCAGGTTGTTTGTGAATCGCGACCTCTTGAGGATCTTCGACCGTTATATCGATATCATCGTCGTTCAGAACACATTTGTGCGTGACAGACTCATCCAGAACGGTTTCCCGGCCGAGAAGATGGCGCTCAAGGGGAACTTCTTGCGTCGGCGGGAGTTCGAGCCAACCCGAGGAGATCACGCGATCTTCCTTGGCAGGCTGGAGGCGTCGAAGGGCCTGCGGACGCTCCTCGACGCAATGGAGGGCACGACAATCCCACTAAGGATCTTTGGGCAAGGACCCTTGGAGCCCTGGCTGAGGGATCAAGTCGCCCGTCGTTTCGGCCCCGCCGGCAGGATTCATTACGAAGGCTATGCAAGCCGACCCGTCTTGATGCAAGCTCTGGCTTCTTCGCGGGCGGTGGTCTTCCCCTCGGAGTGGTACGAGAGCTACCCCATTGCCATCGTCGAAGCGATGGCGCACGGGAAACCCGTCATTGCCTCCGACCTCGGAAGCATCCCCTCCATCGTCGAGCACGAAGTCAACGGTCTGCTCTTCAAACCGGGGGACCCGCAGGCATTGGCCACGCAGATCGATCGTTTGTGGAGTGATGATTCCCTGCAGGAACGGCTCGAGGCGGGCGCCAAGGCGGCCTACGAGGCCAAGATGGCGCCTGAGGCGAACTACCGCACCTTGATGCAGATCTATGAGGCCGCCATTGAGTCCAGGAAAACTCGTTCGCCTGGGAGAAGAGATTGATCCTGGTCACGGGAGGTTGTGGCTTTATCGGGGCAGCCTTGGTCCGACGGCTCCTGGCTGAAGAGCAGCGGGTTCTTGTAGTGGATAACTTCCACTCGGGCGGCCCCGACCGGCTCCCGCGTGATTCGGGGCTCGAAATCGTGGAAGCCGATGTTCGCGACAGTAATCGGATCGGGCAGGTCTTTCGTCTGTCGAGGCCGGCAGAGGTGATCCACCTGGCGGCGCTGCACTTCATACCGTACTGTGATGAGCACCCGCTCGAGACACTTGAAGTCAACGCACAGGGCACCCGGAACGTTGTCGAAGCCGGGATCCAGGTGAATGTGACCCGGATTCTCTTTACATCATCGGCCGCCATTTATCCGATCAGCAACGGCCCTAGCCCGGAAATCACCCAGGCCAGGCCTGTCGAAATCTATGGGTACTCGAAGTGGATGGCGGAAGCGATTCTCGAGCTTAGATGCGGTGCAAACCAGCTAGCGGGCGTGGCGCTGCGCTTGTTCAACACATATGGCCCGGGGGAGACTAACCCGCATGTGATTCCCCACGTGATCGAGCAGATCAGAGCCGGTGGCCCGATCCATCTTGGAAACCTCGAGAGCCGCAGGGACTACATCTTCATCGAGGACGCGGTCGAAGCGATCGTCCGTCTGCGGGCCGTCCGCACACATGGCTACTCCGTCTACAACGTCGGATCGGGGTCGACCCACTCTGTGCGCGAAATCGTCGGTGTGTTCGAAGACCTTCTGGGTCGGGCTCTTGACGTGCGGTCTGAACCTGATCTCGTACGGCGGATGGACCGGCCAAACCTTTGCGCCGATCCGGCAACCCTGGAACGCCAC
>MGOM01000057.1:0-392 GCA_001797105.1 Chloroflexi bacterium RBG_19FT_COMBO_62_14 | reverse complement strand
ATCTCGAAACTGCTTGAAAGCGAAGGGTTGCTCTAGGCATCCTGCCGAGGAGGTCGGGTCTGATCCTGATCGGATCGGCACGAGGAGATGTGATCCGCGTGACAGTGATCTCCGTCGAGGCCCGCACCTATTGAGGAGGGAGAAGCCATCTCGGTGGCTACCGCGTCGGTCGACCCTGAAGGCTTGGAAACGAGCCGGGTTAATGTGCTCGGAGTAGGGATTAGCCCCATCTCCATGGCTCAGGCGCTGGATTCGATGGCGGGGTGGATCGCTTCTCGACGGTACTCCTATGTCTGCCTGGCCCCGGCGCACAGCGTCATGAGTTGCCAGGGAGATGCAAGGCTCGCGCGAATCTTCAATTCCAGCGGCCTCACCACGCCGGACGGCATGTC
>MGOM01000056.1:12586-17532 GCA_001797105.1 Chloroflexi bacterium RBG_19FT_COMBO_62_14 | reverse complement strand
CCGGCACAGAAGCCGGTCATGTGGCAGGACCAGATTCCTATGCATCAACCGGGTCGGGTACAGATGGAGTGGGGTATCCTGTATCTGCCGCGGCAGGGCAGTTTGCCCTCATGCCGTCGCGCTCGAGTGGAATGATCCAGAAGGCGGTCAGGTACTGATGCCGGCACCGAACGACCGGATGAACCCGTCCTCGAATGGGAACGGGTCGATGCACTCGGTCCTCATCGTCGATGATGAGCATACGTTCTGTGCAGTGATGGGGGAAGTCCTGGAATCCTTCGGATTCCGCGTCCATCAGGCCTACAGCGCTGGTCAAGCCCTCCTAGTCCTGGCGGAAGTCACACCGGACCTCATCTTGACCGATCTCAGGATGCCTGACTCAGATGGGATCAAGCTGTTGGAGCAATTGAGGCTGGAACCCATTTGGGGCCGGATCCCGAAAATCGTCATCACGGCGAAAGCCAGCTCGACGGATCTGACGGCTGCCCGCCAGGCGGGCGCCCACGGCTTCCTGCGCAAGCCGTTCTCCGTCCGTGAGTTGCGCGCAGCGATCACCCCCTTCCTACCCATCGCTTAGGCGTGATCGAGTTCTTTCGATCTCCTGTTCACATCTCCAGTAGACAAGTCGGCTATGCTCGTCCTCCAACGGCGCTCCCTGGAGTGACGTCCATGTGCGATCCCTGTCGAGCTGTTCCGTGGCTCAGGGTTTACAGCAAGGCGCTTGAGCATGTCAGGAGGTAGGTGAGATTAGACTCGATCAGGGACCGCCTGCGGATCTTGCAGGTGGACGAGGCAACCTGGCTTACTCTGCTCGCGGGCTTGCGAATGCGGTGTCGTGAGGCTTGTGATCGAAACGGGGGATGGAGCCAGCGACGGGACTCGAACCCGTGACCTGACGTTTACGAAACGCCTGCTCTACCGACTGAGCTACGCTGGCCTGACATGACCCTTCAAGTGTGCCATCTCGGAGACCGATTCCAAGCCTCGGATCGGATCCCAGTGCCTGTCCATTCTGAGATCGCCTGAAGTCACACCGGGCGTCACGCTGTGCCCTCCTCGGGAGGGAATTGGTCGGCCGATCTTTGTGACTCAGTCGGCCGACCAACGCCGCGATTATACAGCCCTGCCTGATCCTTGGCAAGAAAACGCGGCGGGGGCATAATCCTTTCGTGCAAATCGCCATGATCTCGTATCACACCTGTCCCCTGGCGACGTTGGGTGGCAAGGATACAGGTGGGATGAATGTGTACATCCGGGATTTGACTCGCGAACTCGGCCGGCGGGGCGTTGGGGTCGATGTCTTTACTCGCTCCCAGGACGAACATGTCCCACACGTCCTACACGACCTCGGATACGGCAACCGTATCGTCCACATCCCAGCCGGGCCCGAATCTCCCGTGGCCAAGACCGAGCTGCTGGGTCACCTCGACCGATTCGTCGAAGGTGTCCTAGACTTCGCCTCGGCCAAGCAGTCCGCGTACGACTTGATCCACAGTCACTATTGGCTCTCCGGACTGGCAGCCCTGACGCTCCGCCGGGCCTGGGGCACCCCGATCATTCAGATGTTCCACACTCTGGGCGAGATGAAGAACCGAGTGGCCCGCAGCCCGGAGGAGACCGCCTCGCCTCTGCGACTTGAGTCGGAAGGCCGCCTCCTCAGGGATGTTGACCGGGTTGTTGCGGCAACCCAGGCCGAGCTGGCGCAGATTCAATGGCTTTACCGGGCCGACACCAGCCGGGTGACGGTGATACCGCCGGGGGTTGACATAGCCCGTTTCTATCCGATAGACAAAGACGAAGCCAAGGAATTCGTCGGTATCGCCCGGTCGGACCGGATGATCTTGTACGTGGGTCGGGTCGAGCCGCTAAAGGGGCTGGACACGCTGCTTCAGGCGATCGCCCAACTCAAAGCCGAGGGCCTGCAGGATGTGTGCGGGGTGATATCCGTCATCGGTGGAGAACCTGATGCCAGCCCCGAGCAAATGACGACTGAGATGGGTCACATCAAGTCCCTGCGCGAGTCGCTCGACCTCGACGACATGATCACCTTCCTTGGGAAGCGCGATCAAGACACACTCCAGTATTACTACTCCGCGGCCGAAGTCGTCGTCGTCCCTTCGCACTACGAATCCTTTGGACTGGTCGCCTTGGAGGCCATGGCCTGCGGTACTCCGGTGGTCGCTTCCGAGACCGGCGGCCTAGTTTTCCTCGTCCGGGATGGGGAGACCGGATTCCACGTGCCCGCCGGGGATGCACCGGCACTCGCCGATCGACTGCGCAGATTGCTCTTGGACGAGGAGCTTCGCCAGCGGCTCGGGCATCGAGCGGCCGATTACGCTCAGAGCTATGCTTGGCCGCTGGTGGCAGATCAGGTCATCGCTCTCTACGAGTCGATGCTTAACCGCCACGCTTGAAATCGAGCTCTCCCGGTCGAATCGTACAATGAGGGCCGACAGCCATCCGATCGAGTTGCGCTTGCCAGACCGTGATCGACGACGGACGGCCACGGCGCCCTGACCACCAGGGGCGATGATGGCCCTCATCTAACAAGCGGGGGTCACCCGAGGTCCCATAGTCTCAGGTCAGACCGGGCCGGATTCGCAGCCGGCGCTTGTCCTTCGCGAGGGAGTGTTGGGTGGAACCTGTAGTCGAGTTCATCAAGGCCTATCTCATCCCGGGTTCATTCCCGTTCTTGATGATGGCCGCGACTGCCGCAGTCTTCGGCCTGTTCCTGAGAAACCGTTGGGCGGACTGGAGCCGCCGCGGGCTGGCCGGTCTGTTGATGGGTTACTGGGTCCTTAGCTTGCCGGCCTGCGCCTCGCGGCTCGAGGCGAGCCTCGCTCGGCCTTATGCCCCCCTCGAGGCGTCGCAAGCCAGGGACGCAGGAATCAGCACTATCGTGATTCTAGGAGGTGGGATCGAAACCTACCGGGATGGCCAGCAGGCCCTGTTCGCGCTAAGCGACTCCACAGCCTTGCGCGTCCTGGAGGGGGCCCGACTTTACGGCTTGATCGGAGATCCATGGGTGATTGCTTCGGGCGGAGAGGAAGGGGACAGCCTGGCCGAGAACGGCGGCATTCCCGAGAGTCAGGCCATGCGTCAGGCGCTCGTCTCCCTCGGCGTCCCAGCGGGCCGCATCAAGCTCGAATCATCGTCGACCAACACACGCGATGAAGCTGTCAATGTCAAAGCCATGCTCGGCGAGAACCCGAGTGAACCGTTTGTGTTGGTGACCTCGCCGACTCACATGCGACGGGCGCTGGCGAGCTTCCGGGCGGTTGGGCTCGAACCCATCCCGTCCGTCTCTGCGCAACAAACAAACGCCTCGGGGGGCGGCTTACGGGCGCTTCTTCCAACACCCGACGCGCTTACCCACAGCACGATCGTCCTTCGCGAATACATGGCGTTGGCCTATTACGGGATCCGAAGTTGGATATCCAGCCCTTAAGAGCAGGTCGGCTTCACAACCGCACAGCGCCGATGGGCCTGATGCCGATCCCTGCGAGGTGACCTTGGCGCCTCGACGCACAGCCACTCGCCACCCCGCACCCACCGTATCTTTCGCATAGCCACACAAAGAACGTCGCCCCAGACGGGCTAAGCTGCCATCCTGGCCTGGCGTTGATTCGCTCAAGTTCGACCGGGGCCGAGGAAATCTACCTTGGGATTCTGCCGTAAAGGTCCCCCGCCTTGAAAGGACCTGGCTCAGCGATTAAGGCCCGCGCCGCAGGAACCTGGTCCCATACGTTCCACAGCAGGACGCCGCGCACGCGCCCGTCATCGAGGTAGTAGATGACGCCCTTCCGGTAGGGCTCGGTCCAGTCGGCCTGGGTCTCGAGGCTGGAGTCCAACACCCCCACGGCCTCATACCCGAGATCGAACAAATCGGAATAGAAGTAGGGAAGGTGATCATATCGAATCGATTCACCTGCCATGGAGCGGCCGGCCATTTCCCCCATGGTGTTGGCGTTATCCTCGTGCTCGACCCGAATCCGGGTGTCGAGGGAGGGGTTGTAGAAGTTGGCCACGTCGCCGGCGGCGTAGATGTCAGGATCGCTCGTTCGAAGGCTGTCGTCGACGACGACACCTTCATCGACCTCAAGCCGTGCGCCGACCGCCAGTTGAGTGTTCGGCGTGACCCCTAGACCTGCGATCACCGCCTCCGCCCTGGTTTCATCCCCCCCGTCGATACGCAAGACCGTCTGGCCCTCTTCGGCCGAGATCCCACCCACAAGCACACCGCTTCGGACGTCAACCCCTTTTTCGCGATAGTAATCCCGCAAGCTCTCAGCCAGGTCTGCTGGGAAAAGTCTGGCGCCTATCCCCCGTTCGGGGAAGACTAACGACACCTGCACGCCGTTCATCGCCAGGGCGGCGGCGATCTCGGATCCGATATAGCCTCCTCCGATCACCGCGAAGCGCTTTCCCTGGTCGGCAAGCGATCGGACAGTCCGGTAGTCCGCGGCCGTGCGGTAATAGATGATTCTTCCCCCGTCGTTCTCCAGTCGGCGAGGTTTGGCGCCGGTGGCAAGGAGCAACTTCTCGTATTTGTAGACACCGCCCTGGTTGTCTTCGGCTTGCTTGAGCCGGGGATCGATGCCCGTGGCCCGCCTTCCGAGATGGAGTGTGGCGCCGCTTTCTGCGGTCCCCCTCCAGATCGTCTCAAAGGGCTTACCCTTCCAAAGGCCCTTCGACAGGGGAGGTCGATTGTAGGGAGGATCATCCTCCTGGCTGATGAGGCCGATCGAGCCTTCAGGGTCAATCTTGCGGATCCCCTTTACGGCCGAATCGGCGGTCATCCCACCGCCAATGATCAAGTACCTGTACGAGTCCATTCCCACCTCTCAGCCTGCAACGAGCGCCCGTCGCGCGCTGGACCGCCTTCTCGAGGCACGAGCCCCCAACAGCTGGAGCCTCTTCATCAGGAGTCTCGGGAGAGACCCGGG
>MGOM01000056.1:10251-12524 GCA_001797105.1 Chloroflexi bacterium RBG_19FT_COMBO_62_14 | reverse complement strand
TGGACATAGACCCGACAAGACAAGCGTGTCTTACGTCCGCTCACCTCAATCACCTTGGCCCGAAGCGTGACAGGGCGGTCATTGGGTGTCGGCTTCAAGTACCGCACGGAAATGCTGGCTGTGGCATAGCGGTAGATCGGCTCTGACGCCATCGGCCTCCCCTCGGCCCTGTAGGCGGCCGCCAGGGCCGTGCCCATCGTGTGGCAGTCGATCAGTGTGGCGACCACACCGCCATTGGTCACGTTCTCCCAACCCCGGTACTTCGGCTCCGGGTACCAAACGCACACACCCTCATCGCCTTCCCAGAAGCCCTTGATTTGCAGCCCTTCCGGGTTCAATGTGCCGCAACCGAAGCAAATGTTGCCTGGCATGTGATCCTGAAAGTAGTCCGGCATGCATCCTCCGAATCGAGTATTGGGGACCGGCAGGGAACGTGGGCGGGCGCGAGGACACTCTCTGGCGGCAACCGGTTTCGTTGGTCTCACGAATTGCAGGGGCCGCTTTCCGGGCCGGGAAGGGCACCGCTCTTGACGTCAATCACCTTGCGCCGCCACGTGCTCCAGGACTGAACGCGCCAGCAGAGTGTCTTCGTATGCGCGATGTCGTTGCCCGGCGTAGATCCCACACTGCCGGGCCGCCTGGTCGAGACTTTGCCAACGATACGAATGGCGGGCAGGGTTCCACTCCCCATAGAAGCGGGCGTAGAGCTTCATCAGGCAGGTAAACTGGTCTGATGGAGCTCGCCATATGAGCCCGCGCTTGCGGTTACTCTGGCGCATCACCATCAGATCGTATTCGGCGTTGTACACGGCCACCATTCGGCCAGAGATGGCTTGCTCTACAGCCGGCCAGACCTCGTCCCACGTCGGCTCGGTGGCGACCATGACCTCGGTTATACCGTGGATCCGGCTTGCATCGGACGGGATCGGGATCGAGGGTCGAACCAACTGATTTATGAGGGAACGACCATCATGGTCGAGGACACAGATCTCGACGACTTCCGAGCTGGCATCGAGCCCGGTAGTCTCGGTATCCAGATAGACTGGTCGGGCTTCGAGGAGTTCCTTGGCGGCTCGGATCGCCTCGCGGCGGTCCAGGTGGTCCATAGTCCGTTTGGCGTTGTATCGGATGGCGCGACATGGAGGGTGATTGCCACACGTCGAGCCGTTTCATTCTACCCTGGATGGAAAGTTGCTGTGAATGATTTAAACGTCCGCCCCGCTTCTAACGGCTCCCCGAGGATTGGCTCGACCCCTAACCGATACAAGCTCTGACCTCACCCCGGATGCTCTTTCCGGGGGTGGGGGATGGGTGCCCGGTCCGGTCCTTGGCCACCTGCTGTTGGGCAAACGGCTCGGTGGGCTGGGGAGCCTCACTCATTGGCTCTTGGCCCCCCCAGGGGCCGAAGCAATCCGAGGATGGCGGTGCCGATCTTGCAACTGCGCCCACCAGGCGGGTTCCGGTCGGGCGGTCTCCGGAGAACGGAGTCGACCCATTCACTTCCTCTCCTGACGGGTGCTGGACCAGGCGAGCAGGCCGGTGCCACGCCAGGTCTTGCAGCGTCTCCGGTCTGTCGGGACCCTGGCATTGGGGGGATACTGCCTGGGCAACGGCTCGAATCCGGCAATTGCCTGGGACTTGGCCCTATGGGATGACCGGGGGGAAATGTATAATCGGGAGTTGCCGCCGTCCGGGAACCGGAAAGTGCCCCGTTTCGGGCTCCGATCGGTGTGCTCGAGCGGCGCGATGCGGACCTCGCTGCATTGAGAGGCAGGATGGGCGCTTCACCTCCGACGGGTCCAGGTCCAAGGCGGGACGGGCTCTATCGGCTCTTAGTATCCCTGCTGGTGATCGGCTTCGTCGCCACCACCCTGATCGCAGGCGCGGCGGCTTACGTGACCGCGCGTGATCTGTCGACGAACTGGACCGGGATCGGGCTCAACCCATTCCGGCCAAACGTAGTGCCCACTCAAATCGGCGCGACGGCGGTCGCCGGTTCGACCGCGCTCCCGCCCCCGCCGGAGGCGACCCCTATTCCGTGGAACGGCAGCGATCGGGTGACCATCCTCGTCCTCGGGCTGGATTACCGCGACTGGATAGTCGGATCGGGTGCGCCACGCAGCGACTCGATGATGCTGATCACCCTCGATCCCATCACGAACAGGGCGGGCATGCTCTCGATCCCGCGCGACCTGTGGGTTGAGATCCCAGGTTTCAGCCACAATCGTATCAACACGGCCTACTCCTTCGGAGAAGGTTACCGCGTCCCGGGC
>MGOM01000056.1:4303-10102 GCA_001797105.1 Chloroflexi bacterium RBG_19FT_COMBO_62_14 | reverse complement strand
GCTGGCTTGAGGCAAAGGCTTACCACCTCGATGGCCCTGAGGCGTTGGCTTACGCCCGGGTTCGAAAGGCGGCGGGGGACGATTTCGGACGAGCGGAGCGCCAGCAGCAGGTGGCGCTGGCCATTCTGGACCGGGTGGTCGACTTCAATATGCTACCCACTCTTGTCTCCAAGGCCCCGGCGCTCTATCAGGAGTTGTCGAGCGGAGTCAGGACGAACCTCTCCCTGGACGACATGATCGCCCTGGCCTGGCTGGCAATCCGGCTCGATAATGACAACGTCGTGTCGGGGGTGATCGCCCCTCCGAAGATGGTCGGGTTCTACACTCGACCCGACGGAGCAAGTGTCTTGCGCCCGATTCCGGACCAGATTCGCCTCCTGAGAGACATGATCTTCACGGACACGAGTGCCTTGGGGCCGTCCATTGATTCGGTTATTCCGGCGACGCCCGCGCCATGAACGACTGGGAAACGCGTCGATCAGCGGCGTCATCCAAACGCCCGGGGCCCGATACCACCGCTGTCTCCCGGCGCGCCACGCCGCCCCAGAAGCGGGGGGCCCGTGGAGCCCTGGAAGAAGTGTGGCGGCTTGTCCGTCGCAATTGGGGATGGTTGGTGGTCGCGTTCGTTTTCGCCGTCGGCGTGATCGGCGTCGGAGCCGAGGCCGGGTACATGGCCGGACGAGAACAGAGCCAGTTGAACGAGGCGGCCGAAGTGGTTCAAGCCGCTCAGGAGCAATTCGACCTTGGTGTGGAGGACCTCCTCGCCCAGAGGTACGCGCTGGCGCGGCAGCGCTTCGAGTATGTTCTCGGTGTTGACCCCGAGTTCCCCGGCGCCTCGGAACTACTCGGGAAAGCTCTCGAAGCGCTAAACGTTCCGACGCCGACTGACAGCCCGATCGTCGCCGTGGATACTCCGACGCCGCTGCCCACACTCGACCGGAGTTCGTTTGAATCGTTGTTCGGTCAGGCGCAAAACGCTTTCATCGCCGGCGAATGGAGCGGGGCCATCGACGGTTTGCTGGCTTTGCGCCATCTCGACCCGACTTATCGGCTGGATGAAGTCAATGCGATGCTGGGGGCCTCCCTTCGAAACCGAGGTCTGAACAAAATCTTCGCCAGCGAGCTGGAGCAGGGGATGTACGACCTGGCGCTGGCCGAGCGATTCGGCCCTCTGGATTCACAGGCACAAGCCTGGCGGAATACCGCCGCCTTCTACAAGTTGGCCGACAGCTACTACGGCCTCGATTGGGCGGAGGCGGCGCGGTTTTTCTCTCAAATCTGTCAGGGCGGCACCTGGGATTCGTGTTTCAAATACGCCGAATCCGCCCGGGCGTACGGCGACCTGCTCATAGCCACACATGACCCTTGCGGCGCTGCGGCCCAGTACGAGGCGGCACTGGCTGCTTGGAACCTGCCCAATCTCGATCCGACGCAGGTCAGCGCCTACCGAGCCTGCCAGACTGCGACAACTTTGCCCGCAACCGTCACTGCAAGCGCGACCGCCGACACCGCCACGCCGACGGCTACATTGCCGATTGCCCCGACAGAGACTCCCTCTCCGACCTCGGGTATTCCCGCCAACACATCGACCCCGACGCCCTCCCCGACTGTGAGCCCGACTCTCGGCGATACCCCCACGCCGACAGTCAGTCCTACCCCCAGCGAAACCTCCACCCCAACTCTCGCATCTTGAAGGCTCTGAACATCCGACTCGCCGAACCCCCTCCGACGGCCTTGCCTCTGGACCTTCACGGATGTGCGCAAGACGCAGATTCTGTATACACTTCGCCGGTGGGCGTCAGTGAAGTCACACCGCAGATGGACATGTCCGCATTAGAGCTCGTTTCGCGGCCGAATCCGGGGGAGGCCTTGCGCTGACGTAGAACGCTTCGGGGGGGTCGGGCTCGCAAACCTGAGCGGACAAACGAACGGGACTCAGCGTTGCCGGAGGGAACGAAATGTCGGACTACGAGAACCCTGCGCCGGATGGCGAGACCCAACATCATGAGCCATGGAATGATCCTGCCAAAATAGGCCGGGCAGCCCTGGGGAGCCTGGCCGTCCTGGTGGTCCTTGCCGGCCAACTTGCCTTTTCCGTATACCCCGATAATTGGTCCTGGGGACTGGCCTTGTCGATCCTTGGGCTCGCATTCTTCATGTGGGCGCGCTTTGGCAGGCAGTTCGCCTGGGGTAGCCGGTTGGTCGGTAAAACGCCGCTGTCGCTTTCCGGTCTCCTGGTGGTGATCGCCGCGGTGTTCTCGATCATGGCCATCTGGGTCGACCTGGCTCTCGAGGAAACCCCTCGCTCCAACTTCGCGCCAGTCGTCGTGCTTTGGGCGGCGGCCGGGATGGCGCTCCTGGCATCCTTCTCACAAGGGCGCGATTGGTTCGGCGGTGGACGCGAGTGGCTCCGCCACAACCGGCGCGAGGTCGTCCTCGTCGCCCTGATCACGTTTCTCGGGGCGGTAGTGCGGTTTTACCAGCTTGGGGAAATCCCCCGGGTGATCAACGGGGATGAGGGAATCATCGGCCAGGCTGCCCTCAGCAGTTCCCAGAAGCCTCTGGCGAACCCCCTTTCGATGTGGGAGAGTATTGGGGGGATGTTCCTGCAAGGGATTGCCTTCTCCATGCGCATCTTCGGACGCAATCCGTTCGGGCTGAGGCTTCTCCCCGCCATCGGGGGGACATTGGCGATCCCTTCCATCTATATCCTGGGCCGGCGACTATTCGGGCCGCGGGTTGCATTCTTGGCAGCGGTCTTCTTGGCTTTCTCGCACAGTCATATCCACTTCAGCCGGACCGTGGCCGTGAGCTACACCCAGGGGACGTTGATCGAGCCGCTGATGCTCTACTTCCTATTCAGCGGGCTCGAGGAGAGAAGCTCGCTGCGCATGGGTCTTGCGGCCATCCTTCTCTCGATTCACTTCAGTATCTACGTTGACTCGGTAATCTTTCTGGTCTTGGCGTTCATCTTCATGCTCGTCGCGTGGTTTGTCTCTCCCCCGCTGATGAAAGGCAGATCGAGGCAGGTCATCGCATTCACCGTCGCGGCGGCCATCATGCTTCTTCCCCAGGCATTCTACGCGCTCACCCATATGCAGGAGTTCATGGGCCGCTTCAACGCCGATGGGGTTATCCAGTCGGGATGGCTGGCCGACACCATGGCAACAACCGGGCAGAGCGCGGTGGTGATCCTGGCGCAACGAATCGTGCACGCGTTCCTCTCGATGTCTTACTATGCGGCTGGGGATTTCTACGGAGCTACCATTCCACTGCTCTCGGTCGTCACCGGGGCGTTCTTCCTGATTGGTCTGGTGTACTCGCTGTGGCGCACGCGAGAACCGCGGTACCTGCTCCTCAATGGGTACATGTGGGCACCGGCGGTGGCGATCGGGCTCACGGCCATCCCGCCCGAAGCCGATTCTTACAGGATGCTGATCGCCCTGCCAGCGGCGATTCTGCTGGCTGCCGTCGGCCTGGAGGAGTTGCTGGGGGTTCTCTCGCTCTCAAACTCGGTCGGCTGGAAGGCGCGGGCCGCCATCGCCGGCCTGATCTTGGTCAGCGCGGCAATCCTCAACCTCAAGTCCTATTTCGTGGACTTCGCGCTGAGATGTCGATATGGAGGCGATAGTGTCACTCGCTTCGCCTCATACCTTGGCAACTACCTGGGCCAGCTCGATCCTTCCGCCGAAGTGTTCCTGTTGAACGATAATGACTACAGATACGGGACGCATGGCTCGGTCGATTTCCTCAGCGGCGGGCTGCAAGTGAATAACATGTCCGACCAGGCCGAGGAGCTGGTCGCCGGTCCGGGTATGGTGGTTGTCGCCGTCCCGACCCGCATCCAAGAACTAAGAGAGTGGGCGAAGATGAATCCCGGGGGGGAACTCGAACTGCAATATGACTGCTCCCAGCTCATGCTAATGGGTTACCGTCTCCCCTGAGCGGTCTGACGCCGCAGAACTCGCTTTGCCGGCGTGTACAATGCTGTCGAAAGCACCGCCGATCACCGCCACGTTTGCCGAGCAGCGCGGCCGCCCGAACTCGCGAGGCATATCTTATGCGAACACCCGTCATTGCCGGAAATTGGAAGATGTACCTGGGTCAAACCGAGGAGGCGCTAGGTTTTGTGCGAGGGATCCGGCAACCGCTGAATGAGGTCGACGGGGTGGAGCGAGTTCTCTGCCCGCCTTTCACCGTCTTGGCGACGGTAGCCGAGGTGCTTCAGGCCACGCGCATCGAGGTCGGCGCGCAGACGATGCACTGGGAGGACCAGGGAGCCCACACCGGCGAAGTCTCGCCCCGCATGCTCCAGGACTTATGCAAGTACGTCATCATCGGACACTCCGAGCGCCGGGCCGCGGAGGCCAATGCGGAGACGGACGCCGCCGTCAACAAGAAAGTGCGCGCGGCCTTGGCGCATGGCCTCATCCCGATCCTGTGCGTCGGGGAGAACCTGGCCCAGAATGAGGCCGGGCAGACCGAGGATTTCGTCGGAGGTCAGGTCAGGGCCGCGCTCGAAGGCCTCGGCGCGGATGAAGTCCGCACTTGTGTAATCGCTTATGAACCCATCTGGGCCATTGGAACCGGCAAGGCGGCGACACCCGCCGACGCCAATCGCGTCATGGGCGTTGTCGTCCGGGGGGCGGTCTCGCAACAGTTTGGCGAAGAGGCCGCCCAGGCGGCGCGGATTCTCTACGGGGGAAGCGTCAATGTGGAAAACATCGCCGGCTTCATGAGCATGCCCGAGATCGACGGGGCACTTGTCGGCGGCGCCAGCCTCAAGCCGGACTTCGTAGAGCTCGTGCGGCGCGCGGCGGCAACGCGAGGCTAGCCGCCTTGGCCGGCTAGTTATGCCCTGAGAATGGGGCAGGGCGCGGGGAAGCACATGCTCTCCGCCGTCCTCGGCGGCCCTGGTGGTCCTCGCCAGATAACGGCGCTGGGAGAGATCCCCCCTCCAACTATGGATGGGCACCTGGGCGATCAGGACCCGCCCACCCTCGCTTCCTCAACCGTCCAGGGCCACCTCATCCACCACGCCTACAATCACCGCCCGCACGGCGCCTGGATCGATGCCGAGTATTTGGCGGGCGCCGTTGCCCTCGTCGATTACCATCACCGTATCGCCCGGCCCCGATTGGGCGACGTCCACGGCGATATCGTAATAGCCGGTGACCTCGCCCCTGAGGTTGACCTGCTCGACCAGGAGCAGCTTCCGCGCCTCGAGGTGCGGGATCTTGATCGTCGCCACGACGGTTCCGATCACCTTGCCGATGTACACCCCTATCAACCTCTCCGCGGTCCGAGTACCCACTTGGCCGTCGGTTGATCCAGCCTCGGTCCGCTCTCGACCTCGACTTCGTCAATGATCCCGGTGATCGCCAAGTCCACCGGGACGAATACGTCCGGCAATGCCTGCGCCCCTTCACGGCTGGCGACGACGAAGACCAGTTCCCCCGGCCCGGCCTGAGCCGTAGCATCGGCGGCGATCTCTGCCTTTCCGGTCGGCCGGCGATCCTTATCCAAGCCCTGCACAACCAGGAACTTGACCGCGTCCAGGCCCTCGGCCTTACGCGAGGCGACCACCGTTCCGATGACTCTACCGAATTTCATAGCTGACCCATCACGCGCGCCCGGAAGCGAGTGGCATTCGAGACGTTGTCCCACATCTCGGGGTGAAGCTGCGGGATCACGACCTGGCGCACCAGAAGCGACGGCTGCTCGAGCACGCCCACCCCGATGGCAACTGCGGCTTCGACGTCGGCCACCAGCCCAGAGAAGAGCACGATGCCCTTCCCA
>MGOM01000056.1:3847-4235 GCA_001797105.1 Chloroflexi bacterium RBG_19FT_COMBO_62_14 | reverse complement strand
ATGGATCGCCGCCGCAACGGTCGTCGTTTCGACCACTCCCAGGGAATCGATAGTCTCCGGGATTCGGACCCCCCCGATGGCTCCGACCACCTCGGCGTGGACCTGGGGCAGGTAGACGTGGTCGACGACGCACGTACCGCCGACAAGCCGCCCGGCCGCCAGCGACTCCTCGACATCGGCGACGGTCCCACCGATCAAGACCAGGTACTTCCCAGTCTGGACCGTTCCGGTCTTGATCACGTCGATCGGTGCGCGCTTGACCATGGCGTCGGCAGCCTGGATCCCGACGGCAATGCTACTGAATTCGACGAGCGCCAACGCCGGTTCAATCATGGTGTCTCAATGCTTTCTGGCGGCCCTGATCAGGTTAGACAATCCGAAACGAGTC
>MGOM01000056.1:0-3807 GCA_001797105.1 Chloroflexi bacterium RBG_19FT_COMBO_62_14 | reverse complement strand
TTGGTGATCCCCTCGCCCGTCGGGCTGGCGATGGTGTAGGCACAGAATCCTTCGCCGCCGAAACCGAGTCCTGCCAGTGAAGGTCCGTTCTTGACAAAGATGCTGCAGTCCATCACTCGCGCCATCCGGCTCAGGTGGTCGAGGTTCTTAGAGTGCATCACTGCCGTGTGGCGGAAACCATGCTCGGCCTTCTTGGCCAGATCGATACCCTCGTCGGCGTCATCCACCCGTGCCAGGGGCATGATCGGCATCATCTGCTCGGAGAAGATGAGCGGATGGTCCCGCGGGACGTCCACCAGGATCATGCGGATTTCATCCCCGACCAGGACCCCGATTTCCTTGAGCAGCACGGAGGCGTTCTTTCCGATAAAGGATTTGTTCATCGTCCCGTGGCGACCCGGCGGGGGGATCTCTTCGAAGATCGAGTGCATGAGCTGATCGAGCTGGCCCCTGTCGATCTCATACGCTCCGTGTCGGCAGATGGCCCGCTTCAGCTCGTCGGCGATGCTATCGACAGCGAAGACTTCCTTCTCGTCGGTGCACACGATGTTGTTGTCGAACGAGCCCCCGATAACGATGTCGCGGCCGGCCTGCTCAAGGTCGGCCGTCTCGTCGACCACCACCGGCGGGTTGCCCGGCCCGGCGCAGATGGCCCGCTTCCCGCTCTTCATTGCCTCCCGGACCACGCCGATGCCACCGGTGACGGTCAACAAACGGATGTCCGGGTGGCGCATCACTTCCTGGGCGGTCTCGATCGTCGGATCGCTCAGACCGACGACGAGGTTGGCCGGCCCGCCGGCCTCGACAACCGCCTCATGCACGAGTTGGATGGCGAGGTTCGAGCACTTCCGGGCCCCGGGATGGGCGTTGAACACGACGGCGTTGCCCGCGGCGACCATGGAGATGCTGTTGCAGATGACGGTCGACGTCGGGTTTGTGCTCGGGATCATCGCCCCGATCAAGCCGTAGGGCGCGTGCTCGACGATCGTCAATCCGCCGTCCCCGCTCCAGGCCGAGGGGGTAAGCATCTCGGTTCCCGGTGCCTTGTTGGCGTTCAGCAGGTTCTTCTGGATCTTGTCCTCGTAGCGGCCCATTCCCGTCTCTTGCCAGGCCTCGTGGGCCAGGAGCTGGGCGTTCTCACGTAACACCCGGCGGATGTGCGTGATCATGTCCTCCCGGATCGCCAGGGGGAGATCGTGCAGGATCCCCAGAGCATGGCGGGCTGCCTCGATCGCGCTGTCCACATCCGGGAACAGGTTGTCGGCATGATGCAGGGCAGGGGAAGGCGGCGGGGCGCCGACCGTCGCCGCTCTCTCGGGCAAAGGACCCTGGCGCACACGTTCGCCCTGGCGCAACTCCGACATCACCTGCTGGATGATCGCCTCGATCCTGGTTTCTTCAATCATCAGCCGGCCTCAGCTTTGTCATACTTAATCGTTCCGTCAACCTCGAGCAGGTCGACGATGGCCATGATCACACCGTCGCACGGCCGCCTATCAGTGACCTTCGTCTGGCGCGCCGCGCTACCGGTGGCATAGAGCACGATTTCGCCCAACCCGGCACCGACGGCATCGGCCGCCACTCGATAACCGCCGGTTTCCTGGCAATCGATGTCAAGCTGCTTGAGGACCAGGAACTTCAAGCCATCCAGCGACGGCTCTTTGCGTGTCGACACCAGGGTACCGACCACTCTTCCAAGTAGCATCGTCGACTCCGTCGAGGGGCGCGCCGTGGCCGGTGGCTCCGCATCGCCGAGCCAGGCCGTTGCAGCTGGCGCGCCGCCTCATATGCCCCACCGCCGAACCCATCGGAGGTGGACCGGTTGCCTACCGACCTTGCGCGCTCAGGCGGGTTGGCCGGCTTCGCTCGGTTGGCGACCCAGCGGCAGGGTGCGATCGACATTTGCATGCGGGCGCGGGATGACGTGGATTGCCACGACTTCGCCGACTTTCTCGGCCCCGCGCGCACCCGCTTCGACTGCAGCCTTCACCGCTGCCACGTCGCCGCGAACGATCGCCGTCACGTAGCCACCGCCGGTCTTTTCGTAGCTGACCAGCTCGACTCGGGCCGCCTTGACCATCGCATCCGAGGCTTCGACCATCGCCGCGTAGCTCCGGGTCTCGATCATACCCAGGGCTTCAACCATACCGTATTCTTCAGCCACATCATCCTCCTAAGGACAAGCGTATGGATTGTGTCTCTTGATCCGAGACGCTACCTCGTCCGCCGCTGGCGACGGATCGATGGGAACACGCCATCTCATGCACACCTCGCCGCGACTCCTGCCCTCACTCAGTCACGCCGTCCGGTTTCGGCTTCTACCCCGGTAACCCCCTCGATCGCCGCCACTGCGGCGCCGTAGCCGGCCATGATGTCGCGCTCTTCGCCGCCGAGATAGACGCGGCCAAAACTGCCGAACGCCCGCACTTCGAGGATATTGATGTTGGCCGCCTTCTCGGCTTCATTGGCGGCCAGCGCTGCGTAGCCGGCCGGCTCCACCTCGAGCACGTACAATGTCTGTCCGGCGAGCAGCATGTGGCCGTGGCGCATGCGGTTGATGAGTTGAACCTGGTGAGGATCGATGAAACGAATGATCTGGCTCGAAACCACCTTGGGCTTGATCCGGTCCGTCTCTTCCAGACCGAGGGCAGCCAGGATCGCTGCCCCGGCGGCCCGAACCTCAGCCTGATCTTCGTGGTGGACCTCGAGCAGGCCGAACAAGCGCTCGACGATCTGTAATCCCGGTCGAACTCTCGTCGACTTCAAGGCGATGTCGGTAATGCGGTTGATCTCGATCCCGGGAGAGATTTCGACCCACAGCGAGGTGTCGTTGGGCAGCGGCAGGAACCCCTGGGCGATCGTGCCCAGGAATCCGGAATGCTGGAGTTGAAGACTATCCAGGAACACATACGTCCGCAGCACAAAAGCCATTCGTTCCGCTCCTTTGGTCTCAGGCGCCAGCTTCTTGGAGTATCTTGACGCTGGCACTGGCTCCGATCCGGCTTGCGCCGGCGGCGATCATCTTCTGCGCGTCGGCGTACGTACGAATGCCGCCGGCCGCCTTGACGCCCAGTGAAGGGCCAACGACCCGCCTCATCAAGGCCACGTCTTCTGCGGTGGCGCCACCTGGTCCGAAACCGGTCGAGGTCTTCACGAAATCGGCGCCGGCAACCTTAGCCAACTGGCAGGCAACCACTTTCTCTTCGTCGGTCAATAGGGCCGCCTCGACGATGACCTTGAGGATGGCGTTCCCGGCGTGGCAGGTGCGGGCCACAGAGGCGATGTCGCGCTCGACGCATTCGTAATCGCGCGACTTCAGGGCGCCGATGTTGATGACCATGTCGACCTCGGAGGCGCCTTCGCGCACTGCTTGCTGGGTCTCGAAGACCTTGACGTCGGTGGGCGTTGCGCCCAGGGGGAACCCGACGACGGTGCAAACGGGGACGCCGCTGCCCTTGAGCAATTCTGCGCACAGCTTGACATTGGTCGGGTTGACGCAGACCGAGGCGAACTTGTGCTTGCGCGCCTCGTAGCACAGCTGGGCGATCTCGTCGTGGGAAGCGTCGGCCTTGAGCAAAGTGTGATCGATCATGTGGGCCATCCGACCATCTGTCGGGGCGATCCCCAGAGTACTTGCAACCCGATCGGCGCCGGCGCGGACCACAGGGCCGACGCGTTCGACGTAGTTATGAGCCGAGAGGGTTTCCAGCTCGCTCGCGGGCCCCCCGGCTTCGGATCGCTCCTGCTCCTGGCGCAACAGGCTCAGCACGTTGGACGTGATCTGTTCGACAATTCGCTCGAGCGTGC
>MGOM01000055.1:3384-4820 GCA_001797105.1 Chloroflexi bacterium RBG_19FT_COMBO_62_14 | reverse complement strand
CTGGCCGACGAGGTCGCCTTCCCGACCCGTCTCCCAGGCCTGGAAGGTGTTGTAGGCCCGCGTGATCGTGTAGGCCTCGTTCGAGTGTGTGGAGGCGGCGGCGGTCTGCACGGTGACTTGCGCCGCCGAGTCGCGGGACAGGATGTAGAAGGTCTCGGCCCCGATCACCAACTGGTCGCCGACTCCGACGTTGGCGGGAAGGCTGGCTCCGCCGCCAAAACTGACCGTGGTGGTGCTCACGCTGATGCTGGCCGTCCCGGTCTGATACAGGATCGCGGCGTTGGTGCCGATGGAGCGGTAGTTAGTCCCAGCCGTGAACGTTCCGGTCGCCGTGGCCGTCGCGGTCGGGCTGCTCGTAGCAGTGGCGCTCGGCGTTGCCGTCGCGGTTGCGGTAGCCGTCGGGGTCGGCGTCGGCGTGGCGGTGGCTGTTGGCGTAGCGGTGGCGGTCGGCGTCGCCGTGGAAGTTGGAGTCCCGACCTCCGTCGGCGTCGGAGTGTTCGTGGGCGGGAAGATGCAGGTTGTGCCTTCTTCCGATCCGAGGCTGGCCGTGGGTTCTGGGTCGACCCATGTCTTGTCGATGCTGTCGTCGAAGTACATAGTGTCCGGCCCGGTGCCAGCAGACTTCCAGAAGATATTCTCGAGGGAATGGTCCACGCTACCGGAGCCAAAGTCCCGGCCGCTTTCGTCCACGACGCGCACGCCGTCTTGCCAGAGCTCTGCCCGGCCGGCCGGCACATCGACCTTCATCTCCAGCCGGTGCCAGACGCCCAACGTAAGCGCCGTGGGGCTGAAGTAGTACTCGGCCGGGCTGGGGTTGAAGTTGGCAATGAACGGCCGCAGGTCGGCCAACGGGGCACGGATCGAGAGAGAGGCGACCTTGTTGGCCCAGCCGCCGGTGTAGAACTCGATCACCGTGATGTCATCCGTGGCGGTATAGCCGAGCGGCAGGTACACCCAGATGGTCGAATGGAAGGCCGGTTGCCCGGCGAAGTTGTTCTCCACCAAGGCATAGCTTCCGTCAACCGGATCGCCATCAACGTAGGATTCTGATGCGTATGTACCCGTATGAACCGGTGAGGTGACGACCGTATTCGTATCGCCGGCACCCGCCGAGACGCCGCCCCACGCAGAATAGTCCCCGCTCTCATACCCGTCGAAGAAGAAGAATACATTCGAGGCGTTGGCCGGCGGTGCTCCCGCCCCGGCATCCCCGTAGTACACGTAATAGTCGCTGTCGGAAGAAGCGGCACCGATCATCGCCTGGGTCTTGAACCATATTCTCGTGTTTGCATCATCCCAGGCGGAGCCGGGATCAAGCATGCGATCCAGCTCGACCCAGCTTCCGCCGGCCCAATAGACGAGGCGCACATCATCCCCACTCGCCAGAGACTTACCCGCTGCGACGAGCGAGGCGTGATCGAAGGTGATCGGGATGC
>MGOM01000055.1:2851-3366 GCA_001797105.1 Chloroflexi bacterium RBG_19FT_COMBO_62_14 | reverse complement strand
CCGTAAGCGGCATGCGGTAGCCGTAATCGCAATCCCACCAGGCAGAGGCACCGGTGGTCGCCGTGGGTGTCGGGGTAGGCGTCGCGGTTCCCGTCGGCGTTGGCGTGGCGGTTGCAGTCGCCGTTGGGGTCGGGGTGGCAGTGGCCGTCGGCGTGGCGGTGCCGGTGGCCGTCGGGGTGGGGGTAGGACCTGAGCCACTCAGGTCGATGGCGATACCGCGCGGGCTCGACAGCCCGGTGACGATATCTTCGACGCTGGACCCGTCCAGATTGGCGCGCTGGATCTTCTGCGCCGTCTGATCTGTCCAGTACATCTTGCCCGCCGTGACATCCAGGGCTATGTCTTTCGGGAACACCAGCCCGGCGGAGACCAGGGTCTCGACGCTCGAACCGTCGAGGTTCGCCCGGCGGATTCGCACCCCGGTATCTTCGGCCCAGTACACCTTGCTGTTGGTGAGATCCAGGGCGATCCCGTTGGGATCATTCAGGCCGGTCGAGACGAGAACCTCGATGACG
>MGOM01000055.1:0-2801 GCA_001797105.1 Chloroflexi bacterium RBG_19FT_COMBO_62_14 | reverse complement strand
GTACATCTTCCCGGCGGCAGCATCCAGGGCGATACCCTGGGGACTCGCCAGGCTCGAGAGCAAGACTTCGACGCCAGAGCCGTCGAGGTTGGCGCGGCTAATGGTGCCGATCCCCCCGCCGGCATGGTCGACCCAGTACATCTTGCCGGCGGCGACGTCAAGATCAATGTAGCGTGGATCGACGAGACCGGAGGTGACCAGATCCTCAACACTGGAGCCGTCAAGGTTGGCCCGCTGGATCTTAAGGGTGGTCTTGTCGAGCCAGTACATCTTGTCGGCCGTGAGATCCAGGGCAATGCCATAGGGGAAGGAAATCCCCGAAGTGATGAGGTTCTGGACATTGGAGCCGTCGAGGTCTGAACGCTGAATCTTAGCAGGCACGGTGTCGACCCAGTAGAGTTGCCCGCCGCTGGGCGCCTGGGTCTCTGTCGGCGTGGGTGTGGCTGTCGGCGCGCAGAAGGACGCGTTCAGTTGCTCGGCGCCGACGCCGTAGAAATTGGACGGATCGCTCTCGTTGTTGAATTCGGTCGTAACCCAGGCCGAAGTGCGGCCAACGTCCGAGATGCGGATCTCATCCAGCTGGCCTTCCCATTCCGCGCTCCAGATCTGATCTTGCGGCTGGTCACCGTGGCCCAGCCAGACCGCCTTCGAGGTCGTCGACGCCGTGATGTTGTCGGACTTAGGCAGGGTGTTGAGATCCTGGACGCCGTCGACGAAGACCTTCATCGTCGTGCCGTCGTAGGTTGCCACAATGTGGTGCCAGGTCCCTCCCGAGATCACCGCGTCCGTTCTCAGTGAATAGGCCGACCCTGGAAGGTTGAATGTAACGCATAGGGGGTTGCCGTTCGGGCATTGGAATTGATCGTCGTACATCCACAGGCTGTACCCGTCGTTCCATCCCTTGTGGTTGAGGATGCCATAGACGCGTTCGCCTTGTAGAGTGACATTGTGCTGCACCCAGGCTTCGAGCGTGATCTGGTTGCCGGTGATGTCCAGCACCGGGTCACTGCCGACGTCGACGAAGTCGTATTTCCCGTCGAGGTTGTCGAAGTCCTGGCCGTAGCCGATTGAGCCGGCGACCTGCGATGGGACATAGAGCGGATCGCCGTCGCCTCCCTGGCCGTGGTTGTCATACTGTGTGCTGTCCTCGTACTCTCCTGCAGTTCCGTCCCCAATCTCCGACAGGTGCCAAACACCCAGGTAATCGCCGTCCCATACCCCGGACGGATTCTCGGTAGCGACGCCCAAGCCCGGGTAGCCGTAATACATGTAGATGACGGTATCCACCGACGATGAGAGGTTGGGAATCCCGACCCACGCCACAAGATCTCCCGTCGAACCGTCGAACGACTCGATCTCATGAGCCAGCTGGGTCGTGCCATCGGATGAGGCGAACAGGATATCGTTGCCGTCATTGCGGGCGTCGTCCCGCAGATCGGTATCCGTCAGGCTGATGAGTACCGGGTAGTCGGCCAGATCCCCGGCCACTTCGATGTGGTCGATCGTGATCGGCTTCCGGGAAGCGAAGTCGCACGGATCGAAGACGTACGGCATGGATGTCGCAGTCTGGGTCGCGGTCGGTGTGGCCGTGTTCGTCGGCGTCGCCGTGGGTGTCGCCGTCTCGGTGGGCGTGGGTGTCACACAGCTCCAGGGTTGCTCGGAGCCGACGGAATAGAACGTGGCGGGGGAGGACTGGTTGTTGAACTCGGTGGCGATCCAGTCCGCCGAGCGGGCGATACTGGAAATCCGCGCTTCATCTAGATATCCATCCACAACCTCTAGATTGGAGCTAAGGTGCGCGCCCGTATCAGCATCCAGTGTCCCGCCGGGGGTAGCAGAGCCTATTGGAACTCCATTCCGATACAGGACCTGGTTCGTCCCATCCCAGGTGCCAACAACGTAGTACCAGGTACCGGCGCTAAGTGAACCGTCAACTCGGACATGGCGGAGCGTGCCGTCCGTCGTGATGTAGTAGTGGAGTTGTCCTACACTGTTGACGCCGTCATGACGCAAGACCGCTATCTCGGGCATCACAGTAATGAAGCGGTCCCTTTCTGCGTTTACATTCGTTAGATTTATCCAGGCCCCAACGGTGATGGCATTCCCAACATCGGGATCACCGATGTTGTTGATGAGATCGTCAACATCGTCGAATTGTTGGCCGCCACCGATCTGGCCTGTCTTGCCTGTAGCCGAGACGTTGTCATCGCCGTCGAGTGAGTTGACGGTGGAATCCTGGTAGAGGCCGACGGTGCCGGTTCCGGCCGCCTCCTCATCCAGGTGCCAGACTCCCTTGAAATTCGAATCCCACACGCCGGCCGGATCAGATTGGTCGGAGGCGCCCGGGTTGCCGTAGTACAGGTAGAGAACGGTGTCGACGCTCGATGACAGATTCGGCACGTTCACCCAGGCGACCAGTTCCCCGGTGGTCCCGTCGAACTTCTCGATTTCGAAGCTCAACTTCGTAGACCCATCCGAGGCCGTGAAGACCAGATCCAGGCCGCTGTCGAGGGCGTGGCCAGCCAAGTCGCCGTCGGATGGCAAGTTGATCAAGACCGGGAAGGCCGTCTGGTCAGCGGCGACCTGACCCGCCTGGATCGTAATCAGCTTGCGGTAGCCGTAATCGCACGAATTAAACGGCCCGGACGTAGCGGTCGGCGTAGGCGTCTCAGTCGCCGTGGGCGTGTCCGTTGGCGTCGGCGTGGGCGTGTCCGTCGGCGTTGGTGAGGGCGTGTCGGTCGGCGTCGCCGTGGGCGTGTCCGTTGGCGTCGGTGTGGGCGTGTCGGTCGGCGTCGGTGTGG
>MGOM01000054.1:59867-60591 GCA_001797105.1 Chloroflexi bacterium RBG_19FT_COMBO_62_14 | reverse complement strand
GTTGCGCCGCGCCCCGAGCGGCGTGGTACTCACAAGCGCCATCAACCCGGCTGCCAGCGCCACCCACGGCGTCAGATCGGGAGTATTCGGGGGCGGCTCGGGCGCCACGACCACCCCGCTGCAGCCCTGCAAACCCCACAATCGGGAGAACTCCGACGACGAGATCACCTGCTCACCCAGCGTCGGATCGTTGTAGGCCACCCATCGCGAAGCATCCCCGTGGGACTGACCATCGGCGGAGATACCGGTGACAGTAACGAAGTAGCCTGGAGTGCCTTCGCCATTCGCACCCAAACTGACGACGACCGGCCTCCCCGTCGCCAGCCGCGCCTGGAGCTGGTCGATCGAGGCGCCGTGGAAGGCGAAGGATCCCTTGTACCCGAACGACTGCGCCGCGTAGGCCAGCTCCTCGACCCCCGCGCCGAAGTCGTACCCTGGCCTGACCTGGCCGGTCAGGCCAGGACAGGCATCATCCCGTTGTCTTGAAGCAGGCCGAGCATGGCGGAGGAGGTCGGCGCCGCGCCGGGCAACGCATCCAACGCCATCCCCAACGCTTGGACGCCGCAAGTGACGTCGGGAGCCTGCCCTGCCTGCCCTGGCGGGCTGGCCAGGGAGCCTGCCGAAGGGGGATCCTGATAGCGAACGGGGACATAGAGGGTGTCGAACGAGGCTCCGATCGGCGCCGTCTCGACAAATGTCGGGGCCAGGATGCGGACCGTCATCT
>MGOM01000054.1:58787-59757 GCA_001797105.1 Chloroflexi bacterium RBG_19FT_COMBO_62_14 | reverse complement strand
CAGCGGGCAAGACCAGAATGAAAAGCGCGGCGAGGATCGCCGCTGTAACTAGGAGCCGAATGATTCGAGATGGGAGTCTGTCGAAGGAGCGCATGCTTTCCCCCGTTCGTGAGCGGCTTCCTCGCCTCCTCAACCCTAATTTGCCCAGTTCATTGCATTAATTAGCCAACAATGGCAAAATACTGATATGGAATTCAAGCGTCTGGTCGAGATCGTCGATCATGAGCCGGTCTTCGAGACGGGTCTCCTGCTGGCCGGCAAGGTCGACCCGGATCAGGTTCGCCGGCAACTCACCCGCTGGACGAGCGCCGGCAAGATCTACCAGCTCCGGCGCGGCCTGTACGCGCTCGCTCCTCCTTTCCAGAAGGTCAGCCCCCACACTTTCGTGGTTGCCAACCGCATGGTTCCGGGGTCCGTTGTGAGCCTTCAATCAGCCCTAGCGCATTACGGGCTCATCCCGGAATCCGTGCCGACGACGGTAAGTGTGACGTCCGACCGTCCTCGGCGATGGAATACGCCTCTGGGCTCCTTTGCCTTTCGCCACATTCGGACTGGATCCATCTCGGGTTACCACTACCTCGACCTGGGGAGCGACATGAGGGCCGAGGTCGCGTTGCCCGAGAAGGCCCTGCTTGACTTGGTCTACCTCACTCCCGGCGGTGACGCCGAGGAGTATCTCAGATCGCTTCGTCTGCAGAACCTCGGACTGCTCGACTCGGAAGTGCTCCTCCATCAGGCTCGGAACTTCGGGAAGCCGAAGGTGAGCAGGGCAGCGGACAGGATCATCAGCCTAGCGGCGGAAGAAAGGGTCGAGTTCAGGACCGGATGAAGGAACTGCTGACTGACCTGGTGCGCCAAAGCACCTCCCCGACACAGGCTCGCAACTTGGCCCGGGAGTACTTACAAGCCAGAGTGCTGGCCTGCCTGCAGCGGCATGGAGCCATGGTCCCTCTCGCCTTTCATGGCGGGA
>MGOM01000054.1:58191-58781 GCA_001797105.1 Chloroflexi bacterium RBG_19FT_COMBO_62_14 | reverse complement strand
TACGGTTTCTCTATTCCCTTCCCCGCCACTCGGAAGATCTGGACTTCAGCCTCGAGAGACCCTCCGACCGCTACGACTTCCGGGCCTACTTGAAGGCCGTTCAGGTGGAGTTCGAAAGGGAGGGATATCTGCTCGACCTGAAGGTCAACGATCAGAAAGCCGTCCACAGCGCGTTCGTCCGATTCCGCGGGCTCCTTCACGAGCTGGGCCTATCGGGCCACAAGGAGGCAGTCTTCAGCGTCAAGCTGGAGGTGGACACACGCCCGCCGCTGGGCGCCGGGCTGGAGACGACGATCGTCCGGCGGCATGTCGTGCTTCATCTGCAACACCACGACCGCGCTTCCCTCCTGGCCGGCAAGCTTCACGCGCTGTTGCAGCGTCGCTACGCCAAAGGCAGGGATTGGTATGATCTTCTGTGGTATCTGAGTAATCGAGACTGGCCGAACCCCAATCTGACCCTTCTGAACAACGCTCTTCATCAGACAGGCTGGAAGAACCCGGCGCTGACGCACGAGGGCTGGCGCGGTGTAGTTCGACAGCGTTTGGAGGGCCTCGACTGGGGAGTCATTCGTGATGATGTCGTTCCTTTT
>MGOM01000054.1:57768-58146 GCA_001797105.1 Chloroflexi bacterium RBG_19FT_COMBO_62_14 | reverse complement strand
ATCGGTCTTCTTCGATAGACTTCCCGCCTCTCTACCAAATCCAGCCATGGGACCGCGCTGCCCACAGCGCGGGTCCTACGCCGTCTCAGCCGGACCTCGGCCAGCAAGCTCTCGAAGCTCATCTTCTCCCCCCATCAGGAAGATCTTGGGCTCTCGAAGGACGTCCATCACGAATGGATTCCCTTCGACGACCTTCTTCTTGAATTCGTTCGCGGTCATCGTCACCACATTCACCTCGCGTCCGAGGATCTCTTTAGGTGAGGCAAGTAGAGTGGCGATCTCTCTGCCGGTCACATCGCCGATCACCATGAGGTCGACATCACTAAACGCGGTGTCTGTCCCCCGGGCGATTGAGCAAAGAGGATCGCCACAGCGATC
>MGOM01000054.1:45052-57662 GCA_001797105.1 Chloroflexi bacterium RBG_19FT_COMBO_62_14 | reverse complement strand
GGTAGTATTTTCGGTTGCCTTCCACGGTTTCGAATAGAAGGCCCGCCGACCCCAGCCGCGCCAGCTCGCGCTGAACGGCCCGAACAGGCTGCCCGGTCAGGGAAGCGATCTGACGCAAGTAATATCGACTAAGGGAGTTGAGGATGAGCAACTCCAACACGGCCACCCGCGCCTGGGAAGTGAATAGGGCCTCGAGCACCGACCCCATCCGTATACGTTTTGTAGTCATTCGTATACAGAATATATACGATTGTGCCCGTGGTGTCAGCTCCCGCCGGGGACGATGGCGTCGCTATTCAGCTCGGAGTCAAGATCCACCGGCGGCATCCGATCGGTCGGTTCATCGCCGATTTCCGCCTGGGCGACACGGATTGCCTTCGTGTCGCCCAGCGTGTGCGCGCAGGCGAAGCTGGTCATCGAGATCGACGGCGATAGCAATGCCCCAGTGGATCAGGCGAATTACGACGCCGAGCGGACGAGGTGGATCGAGGAGCGTGGATACCGCGTGATCCGGTTTGAGGCGCGCCAGGTCGAGGAAGACCTGGCGGGGGTGGTGTGTCCCTCGCGGAGTTTATCCCGACCCTTCGGCTTCGCTCAGGATGAAGCTTGTCGAGGGGCTCGGGATGCTCCCGGAACACCACCGGGACCTTGTACGCGAAGGGGATACGGAGGGCGTGTGAAGCGCGGATTGACCACTGATCATTCCCAGCCGAATGGTTCGGCCCAGATGCCTCGTTTGTGATCTCCTCATTGAATCTCGGCCTTAGGGGCCGATTGTGCAAAGAGCAGTGCATTCATATAATCCCGACAAGAGTCGGCAATCCGATTACTGAGGGGAGAGTGAATGATGAGGAAATTGCTTCTCGCAACGATGATGGCGCTGTTGACTGGCTGCGGGTCGCCAGAACCGACAGTGGTCATAGTCACAGACACCGCGCCCCCGCCGGTCATCACCAATACGCCAACGCCCCGTCCGCCGACGGCAACCCCCCGCCCGACCAGGACCCCCAATCCGACCAGTACGCCCGAGCCGACGTGGGAACCCGCAACGGTCGCAGATATCGAGGCCGCCCTCAGGGAGGCTGGTTACCGACGCTTTCCTATTGAAGGCGGTGACGGGTTGAAAGGATTCAGTTGGGTCAATAAGAACGCATACGAACGTGTGCAAACGTGGGATAACGGGACGATGGAGGTGCAGGTTCTTCACGACAAGTCAAGCCAAGTCAGATCGGACCACATGGAGAGCCACCTGGCGGCGTTGGATTCCGCACTTCCGGCCGGATTCATGGCAAGTCTGCGACAGGAGAATACAGCTTACAACCAGTCTGTAAGCACGTCTGTCTCGGGGGAGCCCGATCAGTTGTTTGCCTTCAACGATGACTGGCACACCATCTGGGGCCAGTACTACATCTCGGATACTGACATTGGTGGGTACGGGGTCAGGTTCTCTCTCTGGTGGTGGCAATCCACATGTCCGTCACGGTATGGGTGCTACTACTCTGACTTCCCCGGGCTGGAGTTTGAGGGTGACTCATCGTTTGTCTTCTATTCAATCTTCATATGGCTACCTGACAGCGTTACTTAGACCTCAGGCGGTGAGTGAGGGCCGCCGTGTGGTCAGCATCTAGTGCAACGCCCTGGTCGCTCCGGCGATCTGCGGGATGGAGGGGAGAGGAGCGGCTTCAAGATGCGCACCGCCGAAGACATTGCGCACTGAAGACTCGCGATGGGATTCGAGCTCCTCTCCTCGAGCGGACTCATAGTCACCGACTCACATCTCCTTGCAGGAAAATCTGAACTGCGGCATTCTCAACGAAGGGTCGGGGATGTCCCTCGCTCTGCTCGGGATGCTCCCGGAACACCACCGGGACCTTGTGCGCGAAGGGGAGAAACCTCGCACGCCCAAGCCCCCGAAGACTCACCGGATCCTCCCTGCCATCCTCCAACGCTCGCGCGACTTCCGTCACCGGCTGACGCCGACGGAGACGAAGATCTGGAAGGCCGTAAGGGGCCGTCAGCTCGGATTCAAGGTACGGCGGCAGCATCCGATCGACGGGTTCATTGTCGCCTTCTATTGTGCCGAGGCGAACCGGGTGATCGAGATGGACGGCGACAGCCACGGCCCGAGGGATCAGGTGGATTGCGACCTCGCGAAGACCAGATGGCTTGAGGAGCGAGGGTGCCGGGTGATCCGGCCTGCGGCGGCGCAGGAGGTGGAGGTGGACCTGGCGGGGTTGGTAGAGGGGAAACGCAGATTGTGCGAGGAGATGATGGGCGCGAAGGGCACGGCTTGACCCGGGGATAGAATTCAGCTATATTCGGACAAAGTGGGGAAACAAGCTCCTCGCTGACACTCCCGCCGCCCCCTCACATGGCCAGCCGACCACCTGCTCGGATCCCGTCCGCCGCGGTGATCCGGCTCTCCGGGAGGAACGTAGTGTTCACCTCGAAGGTCGCCCGCTCCGTGTTTGCAGGTCTTCTTGTCGCGTCATCCATTCTCAAGACGATCGAACCTGTCGCCGCTGCTCCGGAGGCGTTCGACCCGTTGACAGTCGGCGCCGTCATCGGTGGGGCCTACCTCGCCAAGGGACTGGTCGACGGCATGCTCGACGATGCCACCGACGAGGTGAAGGACGTCCTCTCCGAAGTGGACGAGATGCTCAATGACCTGATCGACGAACTGGGGGCGACCTATGAAGACCTGCTCGACGTGACCCTCGATCAGCTGGACGAATTCACCCAATCGCAACTCCTTCGCATCCATTCGCTTGTTCAGCAGCTCCAGTCCGATTTGCTGGTAGGTCTCGACTATCTTAACCAGACCATCCTCGAAGACCTGCGCTTTATCACCACGCAGGTCCGTACGACCCTGGCCCAGGTGGAGGATATCGTCGCGGTTGCGGTGGGCGGTGCCTTGATTGTCGTTGACAAGACGGCCTTCAATCTGGCTTTTCTGATCGTCATCGTGATCCTCGCCGTGGGGCTGCTGGCCTTCACCCTGTTGCTCTTCACACGGCGACTTCCCACCGACGTGACTTCGCGCCGCCTCGCGCTTGTGGGCATGGGTGTCTTCGTCCTCGTGTTTGGCGCCCTCCTGCTCCCCCAGGGTCGGGCATATGCCTTCACCTGGTCCGGCATGGGACGCAAGGTGGAGCAACTCACCGACCCGCAGATCTTCCAGGTGATCCCGGATACCTTGATCATCGGCCGCACCCAGGAGGTCGTGCTCTTGGGGGCACGTCTGGCGCCGCAGGGCGGGACCCCTGGCGTGCAGATCGGCGGTGTCGCAGTGCCGGTGACAGCGGCGGCCGATGAGCTCGTCGCATTAAACGTGGCCGATGTCGACTGGAGCGGCCTGATCGGGACGCAGACGATCCGGCTCCAGACGGCGCCTTCGGATGAAGATGCAAGCCAGGTGGCTACGCGGACGATCGCCATCCAGGAGGCTCGCCCCTTGCCGAGCGTCATCTCGTGGACCATCACGCCGATCGGAAGCGCTTACGAGCGGGGGGGCAATGTCACCAAGACCGAGGTGGGCTGTCGCTCCTCCGGCGGAACTCGCACAACGACGGGAAGCTGCCACGAGGAGATCGAAATCCGGGTCGACACGGTCAACGGCTATGAGTTGGATCCGACCCGCCCGGCAACCCTCGGCACGATTCCCGGAACCGGGGACGTCCTGGCTAACCCGGGAAACAACGCGGCGACCTATGGCTTCAAAGAGACCATCACCACGTACGAGTCTCGGGATCCTGGCCGGCGTATCGAGTTCCTGGACGAGGGACAGAAGATCGTGGGAATCGTCGTTGTGGCGAGCGCCCAATCCGACACGCGCCATCCACTCACCAATGCCGCCCGCAACCGAGGCGAGTTCCGCGGGACCTATACGGTCTACGGGCGAAGGATCAACACCAACGTTCACGGCACCGAGTGGACCTTCAGTGGGAGTTGCCCCATCTCCGGCACCGTCATCTGCGGAACCTATCCCTATCCCGACGAGTTGGACCAGTTCGTTGAGGGAGTCCGGTTCCTAGTCCAAGTGACGTTCCGCGGCGCCGACGGAGAGGTCGTGGCCGAGACCGAGACGCTGACCCCCAACACTGCTTCACCTTTGATCTCCGCTGCGTTGCGATACGAGAACGTGAATGGCCAATTGGTGAGTGCCACGTATGAGCTGCGGATTCTGGATCTTTCCGTCCAGGTATTCGGCCCGGATCTCGGAGTTGTCCTGCCCCCGATGGTGGCCGATCAGATCAACGAGGCTCTGGACCAACGCGGCCGCTGCCCGGTGATCTTCTGCCCTTGAGTCGCAACTACCCGTAGGCGCCGCGCTTTTGTCGCTGTCGCACCATCTCTGACTTCGTGACCTCTTCCACCAACCTTCTCCGCCTCTCAGGCTCGCCCCACATCAGCATGCCCGGCTCCCCGGAAGAAACTAGGACTTGACAAGTCCGAATTCGGATCTAATATATCGGCAACGGATACATCCTGCGCAGATGTACATGTCCGTATCAGGAGTGTGGCCCATGGCGGAAGGCGTAAAGGGACCCGAGCGCTTCCTTCCCTTGACCCCGGCGGTGTTCCACATCCTGCTGGCGCTGGCCGACGGTGAGAAGCACGGCTACGCCATCATGCAGGAGGTCGAAGACATGACCGAGGGCAGGGTGCAGATGGGCCCCGGAACGCTCTACGGCTCGATCAAGCGCATGCTGGCCGCGGGCCTGATCGAGGAGAGCGACGACCGCCCCGACCCGGCGCTCGACGACGAGCGACGCCGCTACTACCGGCTTGCCGCGCTCGGCCGCAAGGTCCTCCGCCAGGAGACCGAACGCATGGCCGGGCTGATGGCGCTCGCCCGTCGCAAGCACGTCTGGTCCGGGGTCGGATGACGGAGGCCAAGATGCGTGAGAGAAACTGGGCGCCCGCCTCGATCGACCTCTCCGTCCAAATCTACACCTGGCTCCTGGCCGCCTATCCGGAACGGTTTCGAGCGGAGTACGGCCCCCACATGGCGCAGGTTTTCCGCGATGTCTGTCAGCGCGAATCCCGGCGCGGCGGGCTGCCCGGTATGGCTGCCCTGTGGGCCCGCACCTCGCTCGATCTGATCCGGACGTCGGTCGAGGAGCACATCGACAGAGGTATCGATATGAACCGTGAGAACTTCGTGCGCTGGAGCGGCTGGGCACTCATGGCCGGGGCCGTCCTGTTCGCTGCCGGGCTGATCCTCGGCAGCTTCGACACCAACTACTCTGACCCCATCGGGGGGCTCGACGCGTTCTATGAGATCAGTCAGATTGTCGGCATCGTCCTCGGCCAGATCCTCTTTGTGATCGGACTCCTGGGACTCCGAGCCGGGTACGGAACCCGGAGTGGAAGCGTTGGCGGCGCGCTCCTGCTCATTGCCGTCATCGGCGGAGTCGTCTCCCTTGGGGGAATGCTCATCATGAACTCGTCGGAACTCGGCTGGACGGCCTGGGCGCTCGGGCTCCTGACGATGACCCTTGCGCTGACCGGCTATGGCGGTGTGGCGATAAGGCGACGGGTCTTCTCCCGCTGGAACTTCGCCCCGCTGTTGGCGGGGGCGGTTATCCCGGTCCTGTTCGGGGTGAGCGCGGCGATCGACTCGAGCGGCGGCTCGATGGAAGATTGGACGTTCGCCGTGGGGGTTTCGGCGACGGCCGTCGGCCTGATTCTGCTCGGCTATCGGATGCAGGCCGAGGCCGCCACAACCTCCCAGGCCCTCGCCTGAAGATTGGCCCGCTGATTAACGCGAGGGAGCCGAGCGGCTCCCTCGCGTTGAGTCCCCCGTAGGGTAGCCCCGCCTCCTACTCAAAGCGTAATCGTCGGCATCGTTCGATAGACCGTTTGATCATCGATTCCGCAGGGGCGACGCGTTCTATCTTACATGTTGCCGAGAGCGTGCGCGGAGGCGAACCTGGTGATCGAGATCGACGGGGACAGGCATGTCACGCCTGACTGAGCGACCTGCGACAAAGAGCGGGCCAAGTGGATCGAGGAACGAGGATACCGGGTGATGCAGTCTGCGGCGCAGCAGGTGGAGGACGGCCTGGCGGGGGTGGTAGGAAAACGACGGAATGCGTGTGAGGAGGGAGCCGCCGGAAAGGACTAAGCGGACGGCTCCGGGCATTTATCCGATGTGCACTCGAGTCCCGTCACACGTTTCCTATGCAGCGCGGCGCGCGATCGCCGAGCCGGCTCCACATCGCGCTCACGGAGCGACGCTTTCTCCTTGAGCTTCGCAGCCAGGATCTCGTTTCGGAGTTCTCTCCCCTACGGAACCACACCCCACAAGGTGACCTCGCCATCATCCGAGGCACTGACCAGCGTGCGCCCATCGGGAGAAAAGGCCACACTCCTGATCCCGCCCCCGGGACCGACGAGGGTGCCCAGAATCTCGCCCGTTACCGGATTCCAAAGGCGTATCGTGCCGTCGGCAGACGAGCTGGCGAGCAAACCCCCGTCAGGAGAGAAGGCCACGTCGTACACCCAGTCAGTGTGCCCTTTCAGGACCGCGAGCTCAGAGCCGGTGCTCACGTCCCACAAGCGGACGGTCCCATCCCACGAGGCCGACGCAAGCGTGCGCCCGTCAGGTGCAAAGTCGACACCATAGTCAGTGGCGGTGTGACCGGTCAGTGTTCTGACTTCCGTGGCAGAGTAGATCCCCCTGGCGTCAAGCTCCAATCGCCAGAGCTTGATCGAGCGATCGGCGGAGGCGGTGGCCATCAAGCCTTCCGTTGGTGAGACCGCGATGTCCCAGATCCAGGTCGGATGGGCCTCGATCGCTCTCGCAGTACCTTCATGCGGCAGGTCCCTGAAGCGCAGGATCCCGTCCTGACCGCCGGTCACCGCCGACTTCCCATCCGGGAGAAATGCCAGCGCGGATAGCTCGCCCACGCGCTCATGCACGCCGGAGCCGTACGATTGAGGGCCGTACCTCTGGCGGAAGTAGCCGTCTTTGGAGACGCTGATCAACCTGTCCTCCGCCGGCTGAAAGGCTAGATGGTAGATCCAGTCATCATGACCCCCAACACCCTCGATGGCCTGGCCGTCGGCTAATTCCCAATACCAGATCGCGCCCGAGGCGGTGGAGACGGCGATATTGCTCTGGTCCGGCGAGAACACCGCGTCGGTTGCCGCCTCCGTCAATTCCAAACTGTCTATCTTTCCGACCGACCGCGCCGTGGCAACGCCGATCTCCTCTGAGTCAGATACAGCGTCAATTGGGACGACCCAAAACTCGCTCACCCCGGCATCGGACCAGGTGAGCAAAACGCGTCCATCCGGAGAGAACGCCTCAACCGTGCCTGCATTTGGGAGTGTGGCGACCTCCTCGCCACTCCGCGCGTCCCAGATCTTGATCGTCCCGTTCAGGGCCGTGGCCAGCAGTCGCCCGTCAGGCGAGAAGGCCAGCGAACGCACGATCGCATCTTCGTGGTGATCAAAGACCGCCAGGCTATCCCCGCTTTGAACGTCGATCAGATGTACCTGACCCACCGAGGCCATGGTCCATCCATCCTCTACCGCAGCGATCCGGTCGCCTGACGGTGAGAACTCGCCCCAGGAAAAGGGCACTTCGGGGCCCCATTTGCCGCTCTCGACATCGACGAACTGCATGCCGACGCGGGCAACCCAGTACATGGCGTTCCAACTCGGAGAGAACTTGGTGGTAGTGACCGGTGCTGCGGTTGTGAACCCGGTCAGACGGCGCACCTCCCGCCGAGTGTTCCGATCCCAGATACTCACCTCGAGCCCAAAATCAAAGGCAAGCTGGGAACCATCCGGTGACAGGTGAACCTGCTGGACGCCATCCTGCGCATAGATCTCTCGGCCGGTCGTCAGATCCCAGAGCTTGACCCCATATCCGCACTGCGTCACCAGGAATTCGCCGTGCGGAGTGAGCTGGACTCTGCCACATATGCGATCACCCAGGCCGGTAATCTGATGAGCCAGGCCGTCCAGTTCGAGATCCCAGACCTTGACCACGCCGGTCTCGGCAACCCAGGCGAACCAGCGGGCATCAGCCGAGGCCCCGAAGACCGCGTCCCAGCCGGTGGATTGAGGGATGAAGCGCCGCATCTGGAGGCTGGGCAGGTCCACCAGGTAGATCCCCTCATAAGTCCCGAAGGCAAGCCAGTCCGAGTTTCCCGAGAAGAGCGAGCGGTAGCTCCCAGGGACATAGAGTTGGGCCGCCCTCTGCAGCGAGCCCGCGTTGGCAGCGGAAATCCCGGCCGAGGCCTCCGCAAGTTCATAGCCGCCGCGGACGCCCCAGAGCAGGACGCGGGCTTGCTCGTCAATCGTGGCGTAGATCCGCCCGTTGTCAGACACCGTGACGTCCAAGAAGTCCGAAGGGCCGCGGAAGCGCGCGATCTCGATGCCGATGGACCGATCCCAGAAGCGGAGCAGGTCACCATCGGCCAGAACGGCCAGGCTTTCGTCCGCGGATAACTCGACCTGGCGCATTCTCTCGATCGCCGGGATTTCCAGCGTGGTCTCGAGGTCGGCCGTTTCCACCACAGCGACGTGTTCCCCCCAGGTCGCCATGGCAGCCCCGCCTCGAGAGATTTCGTGGCCGGCGACCGGGAAATCAAAGGACCGACGCGAGGTCTCGCTCCCAGTGCTTGGATCCAGGTAGACCAGGTCTTGCCCGGTGGCACAGACCAGCAACGACCCGTCAAGGGTGAACCGGACCGCGCTCGCCGTCTCTTCAAGTGCAATCTCCCGAATGAGTGTCTGGTCTTCGACGCTCCAAATCCTCACCAACCCAGACTGCGCCGGGCCGAGGCTGAATGCCCCTGCCAGTAGGTCACCTTCCGGAGAAAAGGCCAAGCTCGTGATGCTGGCTGAACTCCCCTCAAGCTCCCCGATTGGGATGACTCCCTGAAGCGGTTTGATTCGGTATTCTGTGAAATCCGGGAGCCAGAGCATGACCGCGCTCGTCGTTCCTCCCCCCACCTGGGAGGGGCTTGCGGTTGAGGTGGCAATGTACCCGTCATAGGCGGGAGAAATCGCCAACGCCGGACGAAAACCGTCCGGATCCGGGGCACTGACGGTCCGATCTCGCGCGCTCACCGCGCCGGAGGCCATGTTCCACACTATCAGCTGCCCATCGGCCAGGTGGGCGGCCAGTTCGTATTCATCAGGTGAGATGTAGGCCAAGCCGGCGTCGGAGATCGAGGCTGGCAGATCTTCAGCTGAAAGCACCCGGAATGGGGCCAAACGGGCGATGTTCTCGGCGTCGATGACGACCAGGTCCAGCGGGAGGTTCTCCGTTTCCGATGGCAGATTGATCTCGAGGCTGGCCCTGGGGGTGGGGCCGGCCGGCGCGGGGGTGGGGGTGGCCACTTCAACGCGAGTTGGCGCCGTAATCGGGCCGGGCGTCGATGTGGAGGTCGGCCCGCCGCTTCGGCCGCACGCACTCGCCAGCAAAACGATTGCCATCGCTCGGGCCAGCTTGACCTGACGGGGCGTTCTTGCTTCCATGCGCCTCCTCAGCGTGCGGTCGGTCAACTACTCATCCGTATGGGCCTCGGCATCACGGTTCTCGGGCTAACGCGAATCCGCGCCGAGGAGGCTCGTCGGCCGAAGCCGAGATCAGGGGCACGATAACCGCGGTAAGGATCGCCTCCGCGGGGAGGGTGGGTGATCGCAGGTGCCTGCGAGTCGGGGGAGCCGATGTAGTCCCCGTTTCGGGTCGATCGACTTGGAGTGTCGATGATTCAGGTTAACACGGGCAGCAGGCTGGAGTCAATGTACTCCCCTTCGCGAAGCATCCCGAGAGTAGCGAGGGACTTGCCCCAGCGATCGCGCGACTTCAGGCATCCTCTGACCCCGACGGAGTCGAAGGTATGGCAGGCAGCTCGGGTACCACCCTGGTCGCACCAGCGTGCCATGTCCAATGAATAGTCGGGAATACCAGGCCCCGCTCGCGATTATCAGGGCAATTCGCGTGTGAAATCTCTGATCTTGATGGCGTACACTCTTTGAAGGTCCCGACAACTATGCTTTAATATGGGCAGCATTGTGCATCGGAGATTGACCCTCGACCTGCCCTTCCATGTGGACGGCCATATCGAAGTCAGTCATTGAAGCGACCGGGCCTGCAGCTCTCGCACTCCGTGTGAGAGTCGCTCTTGACACCAGGCTACGATTCGAATAGCAAGGGTAAGTTGAATATCGGAGCCCGCAATGAGTGTCTTCTCGTTGTAGGCGCCCGTTGGTCCGACTGAGAATGAGATCCAAGGAGGCATAGGAGACATGAACACGCCGTGGAAGACCATGTTGAGATGGACTTCGGTTCTCGTTGTTCTTGTGGCCATTGCGTTCGGCACAGTGAGATCCGCACAGGCCTTTGAGGTCAATGAGGACGGTGTCATCCCCGAAGGCGAAGTTATCGATGACGATGTTCTCATTGGGGGCAACAACGTGGTGATAAATGGGACCGTGAATGGAGACGTCTTCGCTTTCGGTTCGATTGTGACCCTCAACGGGGTCATCAACGGAAGCATGTTCGCCGGAGCGCAGAACGTCGTGGTCAATGGGGAGATCACAGGCAGCCTGTTTGTCGGCGCGTCCGCGCTGGATCTCGGCTCAGAGGCAGTAGTCGGCCGCAACCTCCTCTTCGGCGGCTTCAGTATGAGTGCAAAGGAGGGCTCGAGCGTCGGCCGCGACCTGCTCGCCGCTGGGTACCAGACATTGCTCTCCGGCGAGGTCGATCGTGACGTCAAAGTGTCCGTTGCCGCGCTTGACCTCGCAGGAACCGTGGGCGGGGATGTAGAGGCAACAGTTGAAGGTCCGACGGGCGCAGGTCAGATGCCCACCTTCTTCGTCCCCCCGGGAGCACCTCCTATGGTTGCGTCGGGAATTCGGGTTTCGAGCGATGCCAAGATCGGGGGAGTGCTGAGGTACACCAGTTCAGTTGAGCAAGCTGCTAGCATCATCGCTGCACCGGAAGGAGGGACCGTCTATTCAACGCCCCAGCCTGGAGAGGCCGGCCGACCGGTGGAACCCAGAGGAGTTGGCGCCGGCATTCTCAGTTGGATCGTAGAGCGCATCAGGACTCTGATCACATTGCTCCTGCTCGGCGGGTTGGCCCTATGGTTGTTGCCTGATCTATTCTATCAATTGGCGGCAAAGGCGCGCAGCCAGCCCGTCCCGGCGACGGGTTGGGGATTGATGACAGTGATTGCAGGATACCTCGGTGCGGGACTCGTCGCCGTACTGATCCTCGCAATCGGGATTCTCTTTAGCGTGATTACACTTGGTGGCCTGGCGAGCACGATATTCGGTGTCGGCTTCTCCGGCCTGGCGATCGTATTCGCCGTTTTCAGCCTGATGGTCCAGTATGGAAGCAAAGCGGTGATCGCTTTCTTGGGCGGCCGCTGGATTCTCGAAAAACTCGCTCCACAATACGCCGAGAACAAGGCCCTGCCGCTGGTGTTGGGTGTGGTTCTCTATGTGATGTTGCGCGCAGTTCCGTTCTTCGGATGGTTGCTCTCCGTGTTCGTGACGTTGCTCGGCCTGGGTGCGATGTGGTTGTTGTTCCGCGAGTGGCGTACATTAGCCGCGGCGCAGGCATAGCCCGCGAGCGGAGGTGACTCTAGGCTCAGGCAATTGCGTCTGAAGCAGCATTTGTGAAACGCTGTGGTCTGCCGGGTCTCCCGGTGTCGAACGGAACTGTGAAGGTACATCGGACCGCTTCAGCGTGGACCCAAGCGCGGGATACAGGCACGTGCAGTTAGACTGGGGAGACTGCGCGTTCGGTCCTAAGGAACCCTGGCAATAGGCCAGGGTTCTTTGTTCGGGCCACCTTCCAGGCGCAACATCCGAGCGTGAATGCGAGCGATACGTTTGACCTATGCAAGGCCTGCCCCATACTACGGGGTTGGCCGCCCAGATCTACCGGGATCCGGTGCACCGGTCAAGGTTCCTTGCACCAGCAATACTCTGGACGACCGGGCGGAGATTCCAATCGGCCCTAGTCCCAAAGACCGACCCCGTCAGGGGGAGGAGCGACGAATCTGAGCGGGAAAGATCCAGTGAGGATCGGAATCGTCGGGTGCGGGGACGTCATGGCGCGCGCCTATATGCACGCCATCGATCTCATGCGCCTTGACCGAATGGTCGAGGTCGTCGCCGCGTGCGACGTCAAAGACGAGAAGCGCCGGTTCGTCCTCGAAGAGCTTCACATCCCACGCTTTACCACGCGATTCGAAGAGGTCGTCCAGGCCCCCGATGTCGAGCTCGTCCTGATCACGACCCCGATGCCCGAGCATGGCCCGATCGCGAAGGCCGCGCTCGAAGCCGGCAAGCACGTCCTGACCGAGAAGCCGATGGCCGTGACCTTGGACGAAGCGGTCCACCTCGTCCAGCTCGCCAAGAACTCACCGGGCTATCTCGTCTCGGCGCCGCATGTCATCCTGAGCAAGACGTATCAGACGATCTGGAAGCGGATCCAGCGAGGCGACATCGGCAAGGTGATGTTAGCGCGCGGCCGCTATGGCTGGGCCGGCCCTTCATGGCAGGGTTGGTTCTACCGCCCCGGCGGAGGGGCAATCTTCGACCTGGCAGTCTACAACATCACCAGCCTCAC
>MGOM01000054.1:44628-45032 GCA_001797105.1 Chloroflexi bacterium RBG_19FT_COMBO_62_14 | reverse complement strand
GGCGCGTAACCGCCATGGCCGGCGCGGCCATACCGGATCGGCTCGTCGGCGGCGAGAACATCCCCATACAAGTCGAGGACAACGTGCACATCCTGCTCGACTTCGGCGAGGCGGTATTCGCCGTTGCCAGCACAGGTTTCACGATCCAGCGCTACCGTGGACCCGGGCTCGAGCTCTATGGATCGAAAGGGACGATCCAACTGATGGGGGATGATTGGGACCCCAACGGCTACGAGCTGTGGCTCAACGATGTCGGCGCGTGGCTTGTCTTCGACGAGGCCGATCCGTCCTGGCTTTGGACGGACGGGTTGCGGCATCTCGTCGGCTGCATCCCCTCAGGCGACCGGCCGCTGATCACCCCTGAGCATGCCTACCATGTCCTGGAAGTCATGCTGAAGGCCAAG
>MGOM01000054.1:44494-44596 GCA_001797105.1 Chloroflexi bacterium RBG_19FT_COMBO_62_14 | reverse complement strand
AGGTCGAGGCCATGCCCGTGCACCTTGTTCACGATCGCAGCCACCCGATGGGAAGGGAGTCAGGGCCGTCAGAGGTCAAGGGCTGAGGTAGCCAGAGGCCGG
>MGOM01000054.1:43845-44468 GCA_001797105.1 Chloroflexi bacterium RBG_19FT_COMBO_62_14 | reverse complement strand
GCTATCGCGCGGGCACACCCCAAATTAGGACGCGGCCGTCATCGGCGACAGCCACCAGATAACGGCCCTGCGCGTCGAAGGCGACGCCCCGCACCGGGCCATCGAGGTCCACCAGCTGCGCGATCCCCTCGCCCTTGAACGGATCCCACAGCAAGACCCTTCCGTCCGCACCGGATGAGACCAGCAAATCCGCCTCCGGCGCATAGGCCAGGCCGAGAACCCAGTCGTCATGGCCTTCGAGGACGTGGAGCAGCTCTTGGGTCCTAGCGTCGAAGATCCGAGATGTGCCGTCCCAGGAGGCGGAGGCCAGCTGGCTGCCACGCGGAGCGAAGGCGACCTGCGACACAGTTGAGCTATGGCCGCCCAAGGTGCCGAGTAGCCCCCCGTTCTCGGTCGACCATAACTTGACCGTTCCATCCCCCGAGGCGGAGGCCAGCATCGACCCATCGCGGGAAAACGCCACGTCCCACACCCAACCCTGATGACCGCGCAGGTCCAGGCGAGGCTCAGGAGGGCTCAGACCGAGAAGATCTTGGACCTTGACCGTTCCGTCTTCACCACCAGTGGCAAGCATCGACAGATCCGGTGACAACGCCACGCTAAGCACCTCGCCGGTGTGGATC
>MGOM01000054.1:38320-43713 GCA_001797105.1 Chloroflexi bacterium RBG_19FT_COMBO_62_14 | reverse complement strand
CAGATCTCCGGCTCCTCATGAAGCGCCGAATCTAAATACCATTGGAGCACCTGGCCATGGGCGTTTCCGACAAAGAGCGTGTTGCGGTGAACCACCAGGCTGGTTGGGTCATTGGCCGGCAACGTCGCCAGGAGCTGGAGGCGTGGAGCGTTCGCCAAGCCGATCCGGGTGAGCTCAGCAGGTAAGTCGAGAAACACGGTGGCGTCTTCCGGCGCGACGCCTGCGACGCTGCGGGGGGAGACCTCTTCCCAAGTCACGGCGCCCCCCCTGGTGCGGCGCAGCGTGCCCTCTAAGTCAGTCCCCCACCCATTTCGCTCGTCCACGAAGTCAAGATCCCCCTGCCAGCTGAGCTGGCTGACCGGCCGCCAGGTCCGGCCGCCATCCCCGGTCTTGTACAGGGGCCAGCTCGCCTGAGGGGTACCGCCGTTCCAATCGATGCTGCCAACGGCCCAGCCGACGCCGGCGCTTATGAAGTCGGGAGAACCGGCGGGCTTGCGGGCGGTCTGCCATGTTTGACCGCCATCAGCCGTGAAGTCGAGCCAGCTCCCGATCATCAGGTTTCCCTGGTCGTCCTGAATCGTGCACGCGCGGCGATCCACGACCCCGGATAGGGCCGACGATACGCGCAAAACTTCGAACCCGCATTCCGAATGATCCCGTGTCGGATCGTCTGGAGCGGGTTGGTCTTCAGGGAAGGTTCTCCGCCAGGTGAGGCCGCCGTCCTGAGTGATCGCGAGACCCCAGGTTGGGGTATAGCCTCCAGGAGCATCCGTCGTGACCCACCCCACCTGTCGATTCAGGAACTCGATCCCGCTGGCATGGCCAAATTTGTCGAGCAGTGTTTCCCAGGTGGATCCCCCATCTGTTGTCCGAAAGATCTCACCCGCATGCGAACCGGCACCGAGAAATGCGTCGACGACCGCCCACCCGTAGGACGGATCGACAAGATCGAAGCGGATCCAATCGATACCGGAGGTCCTCCGTCCCAACAATCCCTCCTCCCAATGCCTGCCTCCATCGGTCGTGCGCCAAACGCTGCCGATCCTCGGAAATGCGTCGTTCACCAGGCTCACCCAAGCGTGGTCAGCGTCCAGGAAGCTGGCCGCGACCTTGAAGGGCGATGGCCCTTCCACCTCATCATCGTATCGTAAGGTCACCGGTGGGCTGACGTCGAGCCAGGTACTGCCGCCGTCGCCGGTCTTGAGCACGTGGGCCAGCCTATCTTCAGAGTCGAAGATGGCCCAACCGTTCTGAGGGTCCACCATGTGCACACTGCTCAAATGCAGTAGTTGGTCTGCGGGCAGATAGGGGAAAGGGACCTGCTCGTTCGTCGTGACCTCCTCCGTGGCTGTCGGGACTGTCGTGCTTGGCATGGGTGAGGAGACTGGCGACAGCGTCAGGGTGGCGGCGGCGAGCGGCGTTGGCGATGGCACTGTAGGCGAGGCTGCAGGAGGACCGCCGCAGGCGGCGGCGATGAGGGTGAGCAAGAGGCAGAACCGTGAAATTGCTCTTAGCCGGGGCATCCCCGCGGGTGCCTCAATGAATCGGAATCGAATTGTACCTCCGTTGACAGCGTGCGGCCTCGGGCAACGGCCAGTCGCGAAGCATTGCAGGGCAGCGAGGCCTGCTTCAGCCTCTCCACCCCCATCTTGCATCGTGTACCGTCGACACGAGGGCTCTCCCCGTCAATCTTGATCCGTGCGCGACTTCCGCCCCTACCGGCCTGTATCGTAGGATAGATACACACCCCATTCAGGCACAGGAGGGTTGGGTAATGAACAGCAGATACTCAGCTTCGACCGTGTTGCTCATCGTGGCCGGTCTGTTCCTGACCGCGTGCACGATCGGTGTCGACCGCAACCCGGACGGGTCGCTCAAGCTGGACGTCAGCCTGCCGGAAACCGCGATTCAAAGTGAGATCAACGCTGGCCTGGATGATCCACTCATTCAGGATCTCCAAGCCGATCTGCGCGAAGGCTACATCTTCGTTACGGCCGATCGGAAGCGCGTCCAGAGCAACGAGATCGATCTGCTGACCTTCCGGTTGGATCTGGGCGCAAAGGACGGGGCTTTGACGGCGGTGATCTCAGACGTGCAGGTCAACGGGAAGTCGGCGAACCCGGCTTACGTCAGCGTCTGGAACCAACGCTTGGCGAATCGCCTGGACAAGGCCGGTCGCCGCAACCCCGACGCGTCACTCCAAACGGTCACGATCAGCGGCGATGCAGTGGGGTTCGTCTGGCGGATCGAGACGGATCGGAGTAGGGGGGAGTAGAGGGGCAATCCACGTCCGCCGAGGCGGAGAGCAGGGGGGCTTAGAGTGGGGCGAGGATCACCGCTGAGGTGGGAATCGGATGACCCGGGTGTTGAGCCCAGCGAGGGGACGCATGTGTTCCGCCTTCCCCGCGCATCGAGGTCACAACCTGGTGAATTGGATTGGCACGGCTGAAAGGATGAAGTCGACCGGTCGGCCCGACCGCTGATTCAACCCGCCTGACCCCGATCCTCTATCACCCTCTCGGCCACAAGGCGCCCCGAGACGATTGCTGTGGGCAGGCCGGTGCCGGGGTGGGTGCTGGCGCCGGCGAAATACAGGTTGCGATAGCGCGCGTGACGGTTGTGCGGCCGGAAGTAGCCCATCTGGAGCAGCGAATGCGCCAGGCCATGAGTTGCTCCGCGGACGAGGTTGAAGTGATCGCGCCAATCCTCCGGTGTGAAACACATCTCGAACTTGAGATGCTGATCGATGTCGGTGACACCCAGCGCGCCCAGCCTCAGTAGGACCGCATTGCGCGCCCGGCGTTTCAGGTCATTCCAGTCTTGCCTCGAGTCCGGCCTCAGATGGCCGACCGGAACGATCGCTACCAGTGTGTCCCCATCGGCGGGCGCAGATGACGGATCGAGTCGTGCCGGCGCGTGGATGTATACGCTCGGTGTTTCCGCCATCGTCCGCTCGTCCCGGATGGCGTCGAAGTTGTGGCGGTAGTGGTCGGAGAGGAAGAGGGTGTGCGGCTGGATCTGCGCGTAGGGGCGATCCGTCCCCCATAGGAAGTTGATCGTCGAACACGAGAACTTGCGCCGGTTGAGCCAGGCGGCCGAGCCGTCATCAGGGAGCAGCTCACGGTAGACGTAGGGGAGGTCGGCGTTGGCCACTACGACATCCGCCTCGAGCATCCGCCCGACAGACAGCTCCACACCCTCGGCGCGCGTCCGGCGCGTCAGGATACGCGCTACCGGTGAGTTGAACAGGAACTCGACACCCGCCCCGGTCGCCAGCCGCATCAGGGCCTCGACCACGGCGTACATCCCGCCGCGCGGGTACCACACGCCGTGCGCCAGCTCGGTGAATTGGAGCATCGAGAAAGTCGCCGGCGCCTCAAAAGGACTCAGACCCATGTACAAGTCTTGAAATGTGAAGGCGGCCTTCAGGCGCGGCTCGTCGAAGAACGCACGCATGTGGGCGTAGTGCGGCGTGAGCGCCCGCAGGCGCAGGAAGGCCAGGATGTTCGCCGGCGTGAAGAACTCCCCCAGCGAGTGGAAGTTCCGCCGCACGATGCGTTCCATCGCCAGTTCGTAGTGGCCGGCTCCCTCATCGAAGTAGCGCCGAAAGGCGGCGGAGCTCCCTTTCTCGAAGCCCTCCAGCTGTTGGCGCATCCGCTCGAAGTCTGAAGTCAGGACGAGCTCGCGTCCGTCGTCGAAGAGCACATGATAAGTGGGATCGACGCGGGACAGGTCGAGCAGGTCGTGCATCGACTCGCCGAGCGCGGCGAACTCCTGCTCGTAGAGCTTCGGCATGACAAACAGAGTCGGGCCAACGTCGAAGCGGTGGCCGTCGCGCACGATCCGCGCACAGCGTCCGCCGGGCTGGTCGTTCTTCTCGACCACCGTCACCTGAAACCCGTTTCGCGCCAGATGGATGGAAGCCGTCAAGCCTCCCGCCCCGGCGCCGATCACGATCGCCCTCGTCTTGCTCATGCCAATCCTCATGCAGTCTCGGCGAGGCTCTAGCGCGCGCCGGTCAATCGAGACGCCCTGCGAGGAAGCGATCGAGGCAAGCCGCGCCCGTCATTCCTCACCACTCGCCGACGTTCACGGTAATCGGCCCGCAGCCGGAAGCCATCGCGTTCGATCTGGTCCAGCACGCGCTCAAACCGGGCGCAGTAAGCCAGGCCGGCCACCAACGCGCGTAGATGTCGGAGTTGGAGGATGTAGCGTTTACCCTCGCGGAAGCACTTGCGAGCGAGAGAAACACGTCCGGCCACCCACTCCCGATAGGCCGGCGCCTCAACGTCGGCGGGGGAGATGCGGGCGGCCTCCAAGACATTGCGTGGGATGTTGTAATAGCCCGCTTGCACGTCCTCGACCGTATCGCGCAGCATGTGACAGACATGGGCCCCGGTCACCGCCAGGTAGCGGGCCGGCGAGGCAGGGTAGCTGTAATCGTGCCCGATGAAGTAGGATAGCCCGTCCATCACCGCAGTTGCGAGGGTGCGTGTGTATTCATCGAGCTCGGCGCGCGTGATCAACCGCCCGCGGCGGCGGGCATCGAATTCCATCACCGCCATCATGTTCCGTAGGTACGATCCCAGCCCGCCGTGCTCCCGACGTTCGCGCCGGATTAAGCCGACCAGGAGCTCCTCCTCGGGCCTCAACCCGTTCGGCGTTTCTCCGGCGTAGAGCCGGTCCATCAACGACTTCTGGCGCGAGCCGAATTCCAGACGCTGGTGGCGCGGGGTGGCTGAGACATCGACAACATCATCCAGCCAGCGGAAGTACGCGTAGGCGCGCATCCCTTCCCTCACGAGATCGCGGTCCACCAGCCAGCGGATGGTGTAGTAACTCTGCCGGCCCCCGGCCTTGGTGACCCCGGCCGCCAATACGTCCAGATCCGTTCCATCCATCTGGGTCCTTCTCAGTGATAAGGAGTTCACCGACTTCCCTCGCTTGGTTCAGCCAATCCTATCGGTTTCGGATACGGGAGGGGCAGGTCGATGCTCACCTTGCCGGCGTGAGTTTCGCGCCCTTTCCTCCGGTTCTGGGCGCATCGGACCTGGCCTCCCCGCAATCGACGACAGCATACTCTCGGACATAACAGTATGTCTGACCGACAGGCAACTCATCGCTGACAACGCGCAACAGTTCTGATCGCGCTACTCCGCCGGGGAGGCAATCCGTCGAATTTTGGTGCTAGTTGCCCAAATCGAAATGGGTGTCCACACCATGTTGTGGGGGATCGGCTGCTGGGTCGGGCACCCGAGGCGCCCGCGATTTCCAACAATACGCAGCGAACAGCTTGGCGCGCGCAGACGCATAGGCTAGGATTCATTCGCCCGTTCGGAGAATAGCGATGGCGCAAGCCACAATTGTGATCCTCGGCGGTTATGGCAACACTG
>MGOM01000054.1:26921-38312 GCA_001797105.1 Chloroflexi bacterium RBG_19FT_COMBO_62_14 | reverse complement strand
CATGGAGCACACGGACGTTGATCTCGTTCTATGCGGTCGGAGTAAGGAGAAGGCGCAACGCGAAGCCGCCGAATGGAACGAGCGATATCCAGGCGGGCGCGTGCGCGGATTGGCGGCTGACGCCGGCGATCGAACAAGCCTGTTGCAGGTATTCTCGGGAGCCGAGCTCGTGGTGGCAGCTTCCAGCACGTCGGCCCTCGTGGACAATGTAGTTGAGGCTGCCCTCGAGGCCGGTCTGGACTACCTCGATCCTCAGTATTCGAGCGCGAAGCTGAAGGCGTTGCAGGCGATGGCGCCCCGCATGGAGGCTTCCGGCCGCTGCTTCGTCACCGATGCCGGATTCCACCCCGGCCTTCCCGCCGTTCTGGTGCGCTTCGCCGCAAGCCGGTTCGAGACACTGCGCTGCGCGCGCGTAGGAAGTGTGATCCAGATCGATTGGAGCCGCCTCGAAATCGGGGCCTCGACGATCGACGAGATGGTCAGCGAGTTCCGCGACTTCCAATCCATGACCTTCAAGAACGGTCGTTGGCAGACCCTGGGTTGGCTGGAGAGTATTCGCCCGTTGTGGATGACCTTCGGCCACGCCTTCGGCCGGCGTTACACGATGCCGATGTTCCTCGAGGAGATGCGCCCCCTTCCGGACATGATCCCGGGCCTGGAAGATACCGGCTTCTACGTCGGCGGTTTCAATGGGGTCGTTGACTGGATCGTGATCCCGCTGGGAATGCTACTTTCCTGGATCTCGCCCGGAGCAGGCTCGCGTGTGTTCGGGCGAATGCTCGTGTGGGGTCTGCGCCGCTTCGGCCGGCCTCCTTACGGGACCCTCTTGCAGTTGGAAGCGAGCGGGATTCACCAGGGAGCTCCGGCAGAATTGCGCGTGACCATCTATCATGAAGATGGCTACTTGTTGACCGCGGCTCCGATGGCCGCTTGTCTGTTGCAGGTGCTCGATGGGACGGCTCGACGCTCGGGGCTGCACTACCAGGCGCTGATCGTCGAACCCGAGCGAATGCTCACGGACCTGCAACGAATGGGGATCGAGGTCGAGATCCACGGTCCGTTTCCCGTGCTCCCTGAAGGATGAGTGCGTGAAGACGCCACCCCTCCGCAGCATCCTGATCCCCTCGACTTCGCTCGCCGCTCTGCAGCTCGCTCCGCTCGGGGTGCTTGAGGCGCAAAGGGGCAAGTGAAGCCGAACACGGCGGGGTTGGCCGAGGGGAGCCCCGCAAAATCCCCCTCAAGGGGGTTGCATCCTGTCCTTTCATATGATAACCTATAAACCGTCCCACGGTGGTTAGGGGTGGGCCAGGGAAACCGGGTGTTGGGGAACGTACCGATGGACGAAGGAGTGCTTTCGCGGATACGCACCAGTTTGACGAGCAAGCGGAACGCCCTCAAGAAGTGGGCTCAAACGGCCTCGCCGAGGAGGAACGTTTGGAGTACGTCTCCTTCTTTTGGTCCGGCTGCTTCTTCGACTACCTGGCGTACGACGACGCTCTCCCTCGCCTGGCCGGATCGAACCTCTTCCAGAGACTGAACCAGGGCCACTTCGCCAAGATCCTGGCGGGCGAGCTATCTCCAACCGGTGTAGCCTTTCAATCCCTCTTGCGAACCCGGCCATAGCGCTCCGCCAGACTGAGACCATCGTGGCGTAAAGCCGGATTTCCCGGTCACCATCGCTTTCCTGTATCCCTCGATCGTCGTCCACGCCGCCCCCGGGCCTTGGAAACCGGCGCCAGGAATCTGAGGATACAGCATCACCCAGCGGAAGGGATTTGCGTGTAGAATGGGACAAGTTGCCCCCTGTGTCCGCCAGCCGGGGAACTCCGGGCATGCGCCGCGTCTGCGGGGAGATGGCGGTGTATCCGGGGCAACCCCAACCCACCTCTGCATGAAGCGCCCCAGCGTCCTCTTCGTCGCCTTCGTTTCTGCCGCCATCTTGGGCGCGATTCTCTCGCCTGGCCTGCCTGCCTCAGCTCAACCCAACCTGACCATCTCTCCGCTCACCTGGAACGTCATCGGCCTCGACAGCAACAACGTCAATGTCGGTCCCGACAACTTCCCGGTCGGGGCGCGGGTCTGTAATACCGGGCCGGACCCGGCGAACAATGTCACCGTGCAGCTGGTCTGGGATAGTGCAAATTCCTACGTCAGGCTGCGCCCCGGTTCGCTGGGCGCCACGGGGGATCCGAACACCACGACGCCGGTCAGCATCGGTACCCTGGCGGGCGGCAACACCTGCAAAGATGTGTACTTCGAAGTAACCGTTACACGCAATCCGCTTGCATACGATACAACCCGGCGCTACCACATCGAGGTGGATTCGGATGAGACGGGACCGATCAGTACGCCCACCCCGCGTGAGCTCTACGTCGAGCACTTGATTTCGCAAAACCGGAATGCGACCACCAATGTTCGACTGGACGGTGTCTCGATCCCTGCCGGCGGAACGATGGTGCTCGTCGTCGGCAACACCTACACGATCGAACTCATCGGCCAGACAGCTACCAATGGCTACGAGCAGATCGAGACTTTCATCAACTTCCCCAATACGATCTTCCGAACCAATTCGGTGGCCACGACGTACACTGCCAACGGCGGGACGGATCCTCTGGCTGCCTCGAAGCTCTACGCCGACGGCTGCGGCTGGGTGAACGACCCGAATTCGCCGAACTATCGGGCGTGTTCGAGCACAGGCAAATACGGCGGGGGAATCTCGGTCAGCTACAATGTAACGATTATCAGCGGGGGCGGGACGACCCAGACGCTCAACACCTTGATCTACGACTTCTCCGGATCCAGCTATCACTACAACGCCGACTTCTCGACCTCCGCCCGCCTCGCCGCCATCATCGATCCGACCGAGCTTGGGCTCACCAAGAACTTCGTCCCCGATCCAACAAACGTCAACGGGGTCTCGGCCCTGACTTTCACCATCACCAACCCGAACGCGGCGGCGATCAGCGGCCTGAATTTCACCGACACATTTCCGACGACCCCCGGGGCAATGGTCGTTGCCAGCCCCAGCGGGGCGACGACGACGGGCTGCGGCACCCCAACATTCGCTCCCCTTGCAGGCGCCGCGTCGATCTCCTTTTCGAATGGGTCCGTGGCGGCGAACAGTACCTGTACGATCAAGGTCAACGTCACCGTGCCGGCGACGGGGACCTACACGAATACATCGAACCACTTGTTCGTCGCCACGGCGGACACCGGGAGCTTCGCTACGGACACGCTGACCGTCAATGACAGTCCGCCTCCGGCCGCCTGCACACCAGGGTTTCTGATGGCACGGTGGACGTTTCCGACCGGGTTCACAGTCTCCTCTCCTGCACCCTCGACGAACAACGTCGGCTCGGCCTCGGCCTCCCCCGGCGCGGGCGTCGTTCCATACGCCAGCAGCTTCGATCACACCGGCGGGAGCAGTCTTTCCTGGGGGTCTGATGGCGCAATCGCCAGCGGCGCCACGTTGGACACGGCCAACAACGACTACTTCGAATTCGCCGTGAATACAACTGGCTTCTCCCGAGTGATCCTCGACTTCTGGGCCCAGCGTCGGTCGAACAATGGCCCCGAGGGGATGGCGGTCTACTACGGGACCTCACCTACGCCTCCAGGGACGTCGGTCTACAACAACCCAAACGTACTCGCGGCGCAGAACAGTTGGATCCACATCGGCGACGGCTCGACCGCGATCGCCTTCAACAGCGGTCTAAATCCCTCCGGCCTGACCTACTTCCGGATCTACGGCTTCAACGCCGTCAATCAGGTCTCCGGTGCAGACCTGCTGCTGGATGACGTCAGTTTCACCGGCTGCAGCAAGCCCACCCTCAGCAAGGTGTTCGCGCCCAATCCGGTTGCAGTCGGCGCGACTTCAACCCTGACATTCACCGTGACGAACCTCAACAACCTGATCAACCTTACCGGGATCGCTTTCGACGACACTTTGACGGCAGGCCTGACCGTCGCCACCGGATCCTCCTCCCAGTGTGGCGGTACGCTTACGACGACCGCGCCGAGCACAATCTCATTCAGCGGCGGAACACTCCTCGCCGGAGCCTCCTGCAACGTCCCCGTCACGGTCACGGCGACGACCGCCGGACCGCACGACAATGTAAGTGGCTTCGTCTCATCCACTCAGACCGGCGCCAATACCAGTCCGAGCGGGATCGCCTCGGCTTCCCTGACGGCCGTTCTGCCGCCGGTCATAGCCAAAGGCTTCGCGCCCGACCCGATCCTGGCCGGCGGGGCTTCGACCCTGACATTCACCCTGACCAATCCCAACCCGAACAACACGCTGAGCGGGGTGGTTTTCAGCGACACGTTCCCGACCCCGCCAGCGGCGCCGGGGGCAATGGTGGTGGCCAGTCCGACCGGGGCCTCGACCAGCGGATGCGGCGCGCCGACTTACGCGCCAGTGGCGGGGGCCGGTTCGGTTTCGTTCAGCGCTGGAACGATCGCTGCCGGCGGGACCTGCACAGTGACGGTGAACGTGACAGTTCCAACAGTCGGGACGTATACCAACACCAGCGGCAATGTCTCACACGTGATCAACGCCGCCACGGTCAACGGAAACACCGCCTCGGATTCGCTGACAGCCAATCCACCGAACCCGGCCATCGGCCTGCTTAAGGAGGTCGGTGCCACTGTCTCCGGCCCGTGGTTGTCGTTTCTCCCGGTGGCGGAGGGTGGGGAGGTCTATTACCGCTTCACGATCGAGAACCTCGGCGACGTAGAACTAAGTCCGGTAGGCATTGCGGATCCGGATGTCAACACTTCACAATGCACATGGCCGGATCCTCTTCCGGCGCCATCTCCGCTCAACGAGAACCACATCGCCACCTGTGTGGTCGTCCTTCCGCCGCTCTCGCCCATCGTAGCCGTCAACGGGATCCATACCAACACTGCTATGGCGACAGGGACCTCCGGCGGCACAAACTACACCGATACCTCATTTGCGAGATATGCCACCACCGGCCTGACCCTGGCCAAGAGCGTCGGCGAGACGTTTTATCAGGCGGTCGGCGATGTCCTTAGCTACAGCTATGTTGTGACCAACAGCGGATCGGCGCCGCTGGCCGGCCCGGTGACGGTCAGCGACGACAAGTCAACCAATGAGGTCTGCCCCGACGTTAGCACCGTCGGGGACCTGGATGCCTTCCTCGACCCGGGCGACCCTGTCGAGTCCATCACCTGTACGGCGACATATACGGTTACCCTAGCGGATGTTGCCGCCGGTTCGGTGACCAATACCGCCACCGCCAGCGCCGGGGGTGTGACCTCAAACATCGCCAGCGAGACGGTGCCGTACACCGGGCCCACGCTCAGCCCGACCGCCACCGGCACGGCGACATCCACCCCGACGAACACGGCAACGGCGACCGCCACCAGCACGGCCACCGAGACAGCCACACCAACCTCTACACCCACCGACACGCCGACGGCCATCCCCACCGACACGCCAACTGCCACGCCCACCGATACGCAAACGGCCACCCCGACCGATACGCCAACCGCCACGCCCACCGCCACGCCGACGGCCACACCGACTGACACACCAACGGCGACGGCCATACCCACCAACTCGCCGACGGCCACACCGACAAATACACCGACGGCGACGACAACCGGTACGCCTACAGCGACACCCACCGACACGCCGACGATCACTGCCACGGCCACACCGACGGCTACCGCTACATTCGTGATCATCGATCCTGCCGTGACGAAGTCCGGGGATCCGTCGATCGCCGCCGTGGGGGACACGGTGGTTTTCACCCTCCTTGTCACCAACAACGGGAACACCGCCGCCGCGAATGTCGTCGTGACGGACATCATCCCGGCCTTTCTCGATATCGGGCCGATCAATGTGAGCCCAAGTGGCCCAACCGCAACGATCGTCGGCAACACCGTCACGATCCCGTTCGGTACGCTTTCTCCGGGCGAAACCTACACAGTGACGATCACGACGGTCGTCAACAATCTGGGTGCGCCACCCGGAGGCACCAACGAAGCGGAGCTGACGACGACCTCGGATGACTACGACACGGATAACAACACGGACTCGGTGAGCCTGACGATCGTCGCAGTGACAGGAGTGAAGGCCCCAGCGACCGGATTCGCGCCGAACCAGCGGACAGCCCTTCCGGCTCAATCGGAATCCGAGGCATACGAAGAGTACGCTGGAATATGGCTCGAGATCCCCTCACTCGGCGTAGACGTAGAAATTGTCGGGGTGCCGCTCCAGGCTGATGGGTGGGACGTCACCTGGCTTGTGGATCAGGCCGGCTACCTTGCTGGGACCGCCTTCCCCACGTGGACCGGCAACAGCGTGATCACCGCTCACGTTACGCTCCCGAGCGGCAACGCCGGGCCCTTCGCGCGCTTGCAGGGGTTGCGTTATGGCGATCGAATCATCGTGCACGGCTGGGGGATGCGCTATACCTACGAAGTACGCGAGGCCGACGTCGTCCGCCCCACCGACCCGTCTATCTTCCGCCACGAAGAGCAATCATGGGTCACGTTGGTCACATGTCAGGGGTATGACGTGCGGATGGAAGCCTATCGCTGGCGCCGGCTGGTTCGGGCCGTTCTGACGCAGGTCGAGCCGGGGCATGGGCCCGCCACGAAGCGAGATCTTCGACCCCGGTGAGCCTTGCCGGGAGGGTGGCGCATTGCCGGCGGTGATCCCCTCACTTGAAAGGCAATGTCGAGCACTTTGTTTCCAGGTTCACGCAGGCTCCAGGTGCTAGAGACCGACATGGCGAGCGGACGCTTTTTGGGCTCGACGGGAGTCGGCGTGAGCCGGACGAACATGGCTCAACGCGGCTAGCCTCCGGCCAGTCTTCGGTAACCGGCGTTCAACACTTGAATCCCCCGCTGGGAGTTGCACCTTCGTCCGTTATGAGCTAACCTGTGTATGGTTTCAAGGGGGTTATAGCAGGAATGACCTTGTTGAAGTTGATCTAGGTCGTCTCTTCCGAGGTCGCTAGAAGGACTGGTGGCTGGGCCGGGGGTGCCGACCCATGGAGGATGGGCATGGATGAAGGATTGCTGACACGGATCGGCACCAGCTTGAGGAGCAAGCGTCAGGCAATCCAGGATTGGGCCCGGAACACCGAGCCCGAGAAAGTGCAGGACGTCCTGGGTCCCGCCAGCCTGGAGGCGCTTGACCGTCATCTGGCTGTGATCGACACCGCGTTGAAGGAGGCTGAGGGGAACGAGCTCGGGATGTGCGTGGTCTGTCATGAACCGGTCGAATCGCGGCTCATCCAGATGGACTACACCGCGTGCGTCTGCATCGAGCATTACTCAGACGAGGAACGGCGCAGCCTGGAGAATGAGCTTGAGCTCGCCGGCGCGGTGCAGCGATCACTCTTGCCGCAGCGGCCACCGGAATTTCCGCACCTGGAGATCGCTGCCTTCAGCCGGCCGGCGCAGATCGTCGGCGGGGACTACTTCGACTTCTTCCCCTTCGCCGGAGCGCGCCAGGGCATTGCCATCTCCGATGTAGCCGGCCACGGGATGTCGTCGAGCCTGATCATGGCCAGCCTGCAGAGTATGTTGCGCACGCTCACACAAGAATACACCTCGCCGTCCGAGCTCATCGCCCGGATCAACCGGCTGTGCATCCACAACATCCAGTTCACCACCTTCGTCACGCTGTTTCTGGGCGCCTTTGACCCCGATACGCGGCAGTTCACCTACGTCAACGCCGGTCACAACCCGCCTCTGCTCCTGCAGAGCAGGGCGGGCACCCGGGGAGAGGTCAAATGGCTGAGCCCCACCGGCGCCGCTGTGGGCCTCACCGAAGACTTCACCTACACCGATGAAGCGGTTCCGCTCACGGCCGGCGACGTCCTCCTCCTTTACACTGACGGCGTCACCGAAAGCGCGAACTCTCTCGGTGAGTTCTTCGGCGCCAGCCGTCTGGCATCGCTCGTGCGGGACAACGCCGGCCTCTCGGCGCACGATCTGGTCCACGCCATCCGCGACGGTCTCGACGGCTTCGCCGAAGGCGCCACGCAGGCCGACGATGTGACGATCGTTGTGATGCGGGTCGTCGACTGACAGTCAGTTGTTGCGGCCTGGCCTCTAGAGAGACCGACCGCTACGAGGCAAGCGCGCAAGGAGTTATCCCCGAGGGGGCTGAGGCGAGTACCTCTCTCTCCGCGCGGCTCGAGGACGGCAGGGAGCATCCCTCGATCCCTCGCCCCGTTCCCGAGTCCGTCATGACTTCATGCTGATCCCCCACTTTCTCAGATCTCACCCCTTGGCCGACAAGCCTCGACCTTGATTTCCTGTCGCACGTGTCTTGTCTGCCCATCCTCGATCCTGTGCGATACGAACGTACTCGAATGAGCCAGACAACGACATTGGGTTGATCACCAAGTGCCTTTGGATTGTGACATGGGGTAGAGCTCGCGCGTGCCAAGGATGGGGACCCCTCCTTGCGCTATCGGCGACAAATGCGATAATCCTGCTCCGAAACCAACGGACGGGCTATTCTCGTCCGAACACACCCCCGTGTCCCTGGCGTACCTGCCGGCCACCTTGGCCCAACCGGAGATGCCGTTGCCTCCCTGTCCGCGCTGCGGCCATGAGAACCCTTCTGGTACGAAGTTCTGCCGCCGTTGCGGTACTTCCCTCCTCGCACAGCCGGCGCCGGCACCAGCCCCGCCCGCCGGCGCTCCTCAGCCTCGATCATCTTCCGCGCCTCCCGGCTCCCTCCAGGCCTCCCTCGCCCGCCTGGGTCTCCGACCCACCTGCGGTCAGCTCGCCGGCTTCGGCGCAGCCGTCGTCTTCGGCCTGGCCCTCGCCCGTCTCCTCCCCCTCGCCTTTCCTATCATTTATCCAGTTCTTTCCCTGGTCTTTGTCGATCTTCTCAACACCACGCCTGACGCTTTCAACACCATGGCCATGACCTGCCTCACCTGCACAGGCAGCTTTGGCCTGGCCTTCGGCGTCTCGTTCATACTCGGCCGCCGGGGACGGCAACACCCATGACGACCGGCGCCGTGTATCCTTCGTCAGGGCAGGTCGGTGCGATCGCCAGCCGCAGCCGCACGGTTCTTACCCTCATCGCCTTCGCATGTGCGTCACTCTCGGGAGTCGCTCTTCTCCTCCACGCCGCGGGCCTCCTCCCGCTGTACTTTCTCGTCGATGTCCTCGGCCCACCTTCCCTTGTTCTTCTGGTCGCCATCGGCGTCTACGCGCGCCGGATCGACGAGCCCGTCCTTACCAACCGCCTCGCCGCAGGCGCCGCGGCCGGCTTTTTCGCCACCGCCGCCTACGACCTTGCCCGCCTGCTTCTTCGTGTGAGCGGCCTTATCGGCTTCGACCCCTTTCTCACCCAACCCATATTTGGCTCTCTCATCACCGGCGCCCCACTGACCTCTCCGGCCGCTCTCACTGCCGGCTGGGCCTACCATCTATGGAACGGCGTCGGCTTCGCCGTGATGTATACACTCATAGCGGGGCCCGCAAGCCTCATCTACGCGATCGGCTGGGCCCTCTTCCTTGAAATCGCATGGCTGACGGCGCTTCCTTCCGCTCTCAACTTCACGCTACGTCCCGACCTCGTCGCCGTCAGCTTGATCGGCCATGTGGTCTATGGATTGACCCTGGGAGTCCTGGCCCGCCGATGGATTCGCCAATGACCCGATCACCTTTAGTCAAGCCAAGCGATCCGCGCCTTTGCTCCTGTCGAAGCATCCACGTTCTCCGTCCAGAAGACACGGCAATCGCGCGATCTCGGAGGCAACTCGCTCTTATCCTGCTTGTTGCTTCCTGCATTGCGTCCTTTGGTCTTCTCGTCAGTCCTGCCCTCGCCAGTGACTGCAACGAGCCGAACGATTGTGCTGCGGCGGCGACCACCGCCCGCAATCCGCTCATTCCGATCGCTGCGGCCGGCCTGGGAGCTGCCCTCGGGGCTGCCGTTCGCCCGCGTCCGCCCGTACGGGAACCGCCGCCGGTAGTCGACACGCCCCGACCCGAACCCGAGTCACCGCCTTCTCCGCCGTGCCAGGCCGAGATGGATTCGCTTCTGGCCGCCCGCGCCATCGGCCGCGCTCTCCTGCCTGCCCTTCAGCAGTTGCGCGACTATGCCGCCTATCTTGACAACCTCTTCGAGTTCACCCGTCTGCGCGGCTACCTCGGTGCGGTGACGGATCTCGCCTTCCTGCGCCAGTCGCTCATGGGCTCGTCCCCGTCAGGAGGTGTCGCCTCGAGCCTGATCTACTCCGTCTTGAAGGGGATCTTTAAAGAAGAGCTGAAGCAAGCCGCGATGACCATCATGGCCGACGGCCAAACCTTCGATGTCGGGGCCATGCTCACCAAGGGTGCCACCGAGGCGCAGAAAAAGGCCTTCCTGGCCGCACTCAAGGAGGCCCTCACCCGCAAGACGCTGAGCTTTGGTCAGCAGGCCTTGTATATCGACGGCGTCAGTAACGCCATCCCCAAGGGCCTCGATCCCCAAGGACCGGTTGCCCAGGCGGTCGAGCGCGCCCTCCGTACGAAGTGGGCCGAACGACTTGCGTCGAATGCGACCAAGTTCGTCGACGTCTCGATGAGTGTCTACAACATGGGGAGCGGGATCGCCGCCTCGCGAGCGATGCTGGCCGAGATCCGCGGCCTGATGAGCCAGGTCCGCCAACAGATTTTCGACCTGCAGAACTACCTCGACGACGAGGCCATGCCCGCGTTGGACCTGGCCCTCTCCGCGCTGAGCGGGTGCCTGAAGTTTCACATCGACCGTTACGGCCCCGGCTGGCGCGAGCGCTGGATGGTGCAGTATGGATCCGAATCGCTCCAGGCGCTCCAAGCAACGGGGATCGAGCGCCACCTTTCAAGCCAGGGCAACCCGTGAATCCGTCGCGCTCGCCGGACTCCTATCGTCGATACACGCCAGGCCAGGTCGCTGAGGCCGCAGACGCGATTCGCCCGCGCCTGGCTTCCGGCCTGCTTACCTCTCCTGAAACCGAGAGGTTGCTCATCCTGCGCGATCTGAGCGGCGCAGTTTGGGCCCACGGTCTTCGATCGAAGCGTTGGTATCTGCACCAGTCGGGTTCCTGGGTGTCGGGCCAGCCGCTACCCCAGATCCTTGAAGGTGTGGCAGCTCTGGCAGGACAACTCCCACGAGAGAGTTCGGTCCCTCCGGAGCATGCGACCGTTTCCTCGGCTGAGGACAGTGTTACCCCCGCGCCTGAGGCGGCCGTCAAGCTCGTCAAACGTCTCCGCCAGGCCTACCAAGCCGGGATGCTCTCGACCGCCGAGGCTGAGATGGTGCTCGACGAGCTCGTCCTGCTTGATCCCGCCGGCGACCTGTGGGCGCCCGGGTTTGAGAGCGATCGGTGGTATCGCCTTGCCGGGACTCGCTGGGAGGCGGCTCCC
>MGOM01000054.1:26089-26903 GCA_001797105.1 Chloroflexi bacterium RBG_19FT_COMBO_62_14 | reverse complement strand
GCCGGCCTGGAAGGCCGGGCGCTGCCGCCCGAGGCGGCGGCGCAGGCGCTCGGGCGCCTCGAAGCCGCCATTCCCCGCTTCCCCGAACCAGTCTCACCGGGCTGGACCCCGACTCCGGATTATCCCGAGCGCCTCGCCTGCCCGCAGTGCGGGAGCGCTCTAAGTACAGCGTCCGAGATTTGCCCGGTCTGCGGCGGTCCGGCGCCACCCCTATCCTCAGGGCAGGATGGACATGGCATGCCGGCGGCGACCGCAGCCTCCACCCTGCGCGTGGGCGCGGCCGATCTGCCTTCTTGGGGTCTTACCGTGGTCGAGGGCCGTGGGTCGGGGCAATCCTTCACACTTCAGGGTGAGGTTAACATCGGCCGAGGCTCGGAGAACGAGATCCGCCTCGATGACCCAGGGGCCTCTTCCCGTCACGCCAAGGTAGGACCTGCGGGGTCAGGCTTCCGCGTCGTCGACCTCGGGAGCACAAACGGGACGTTCCTCAACGGGGATCGGCTCATGCAGCCCGCGGATCTCAGACCCGGCGACCGACTGCAGATGAGCGGTGTCGTCCTTGAGGTAGTCGGGCCCGCGCTGTGCGCCCGGTGCGGTGCGCTCATCGCTGCCGGTGATGCGTTTTGTGGGGAGTGCGGCGAGCCGGTGTCGGCAAGAACCCTGAAGGCCCCCGTCGCCTCTCCGGTTTCCCCCGGTGCAGTCTCGGCGGGAGGGATGGCCGCTCCGACCCCCGCGCCGACTCCCCCACATCGCTCGCGCCCGTTCGGCTGGAAGGCTCTCGGCATTGGTTGCGCGGTCGTCCTTGCCCTCGCCG
>MGOM01000054.1:24793-26048 GCA_001797105.1 Chloroflexi bacterium RBG_19FT_COMBO_62_14 | reverse complement strand
GGTTCCTGAGCGCGGGGGGAGAGCGCCTTGGTAAGGCGGTTCGAAGCCTCGACTCATTCCGAAAGTTCCACCGGCTCGCCATCGAATACGCCCGTGACGTGGAGCGAGCCATCGCCCTCGCGGGTGTAGACGAGATCACCGCTGGCGGCGCCGGTCACGCTCTCCTCTAGTGTCAAGCGTTCCTCATCATAGTTGTATTCACCCGTCCCGCTCACGACGAATCCATGGGTGAGTGCGCAATCGACTGCCTCCCGACGCCGTCGGATCGCGCGACTGACCGACGCTTCGGCCTTACAATGGTAACGATCAGGTACACGAAACCGGGCGTTCATCCCCAAAGATCGGGCTTATCGACCGCCCCTGCAGAGGCGAGAGGCCCCTAAAAAAATGGCCGCTGACATGGCCACGGACCCCACTGCCGAGCTCAATGACGTCCTCGCCCAGTACGATCTTGGCGAGTTGGTCCGGTTTGAAAGGGACCGGCGCGGGACCGTCAACGTGTCTTACTACGTCGAAACCCGACAAGGCACGCAAAGGCACGAGTACTTCTTGCGGGCCTACAAGCGCGGGATCAAGCGCGATGAGATCCTCTTCGAGCACTCGCTGATCAACCACATCGTCGCCCGCGGCGGTTGTCCGGTGGCCCGACTTCACCGAGCCCACAACGGCTCGACCTTCTACCGGCGCCCAGAATCAGCGGAAGATCCCGAAGAGCGCTTCTACGCCATCTTCGACTTCCTGCATGGGGAGGACCGCTACACATGGGTGGGGCCGGTCTGCTCACACGTCGAGCTGAGCAATGCGGGTACGCTGCTGGCCGAGTTTCACAAAGCCGGCAGTTCACTCCAGCCAGAAGGGCAAAGGGCCGAGCCGAAGATCCTCGACCTGCTCGAGTTGATCGCAGATGCGTGGGCGAAATCGCCCTCCAACTCAAAAGGCACGCGCTTCGACCGGTTCCTCTTCGAACACTTCGACCTGGTGGGCAGGAGCATCGCCGAGACCCGCTCCGCGCTCCACGAACCGACGGTGGCCACCCTTCCGCGGGTGATCATTCACTCCGACTTCCATCCCGGCAATCTCGTACTCGCTGGGGATGAGATCTGCGGCCTGGTCGATTTCGACTGGTCGAAGGTCGATCTGCGTGCCTTCGACGTGGCACTGGCTGTGTGGTACTTCTGCGCTTCGTGGGACGGCGACAAGGATGGTCACTTGCGCCTCGCCGATGCCAGCACTTTCCTCACCGCCTACCAGAGGC
>MGOM01000054.1:24541-24682 GCA_001797105.1 Chloroflexi bacterium RBG_19FT_COMBO_62_14 | reverse complement strand
ACTTTGGGAAAGACGTCGACCCCCAGGAGTACCTGAAATTCCTCAAGCACGGCATCGCCTTCGCCCGCTGGTTCAGCGGGCCGTCACAGCGCCAAGCCTTGATGGCGATGCTGGAGGACCTACCCCGCGCCTGATCGACAG
>MGOM01000054.1:19706-24290 GCA_001797105.1 Chloroflexi bacterium RBG_19FT_COMBO_62_14 | reverse complement strand
CCCCGTTCTGCGCATAGGCAGCCAGGGGGCCAATCACATCGTCCTCGCCGATCCGCTGGTCTCGTCCGTTCATGCCACGCTTTGGGACCAAAAGGGCACATTCTACATTCGAGACGAGAACACCCCGGGAGGTACGTTTGTCAACGGCGCCAAGATTCGACTGACCACGCTCAAACCCGGGGATCGAGTCCAGATAGGCCGGTCGCTGTTCCAAGTTGAGCAGGCGCGGCCTTCGGGGGCCGTCGCCGCACCTGCACGCCCGCAGCCGAAGAAAGGGGTTGGCTGGGGCAAGATCCTGGCTGCAGGCTGCATGCTGGCGATGGGCGGATGCTTCGCCCTTGCCTTAGGCGGCTTCGTGGCCTATAAGGCCCAGATCCTCACCCCTGAGTCGCTCATGAACTTGGTTGGACTGGGGCCGGGTGACATCGAAGTGGTCAATTTCCGCGATGACTCCATGGCGGTCTCGATCCTCCAACTCGACGTCCCTGAGGACTCAGGACCGATGGGGACCTCACTCGATATGAACCCCTACGACGTCCGGAGATGGCGCGTCCAGAATCCCGGCCGCTACCGGGTGGATTTCGTCACCGCCGACGGGGCGGCGAACCTCGGGGGCTGCACTCTGACGGTCCGATCCGGAAACTACTACCAATTTGTGACCATGCCGGAGACGATTGTGATCAGGCTCAAGGGTGAGACACCGGAGACCGGAGCAGACTTGGTCGTCTCAAGTTCGACGCTCTGCCGTTAGATGGAATGGGGCATGCTACGACATAGCCAACGAAGGCATCTCTTAAGGAGCCTCATCCTGATCTGCGCGGCCTTTGTCCTCGTGGGCTGCGCTCCCATGATACTCATCACCAACAACGCCGACTTCGGTGTCAGTGTGGTGGTTGCAGCCAAGGGGTCGCAACAACTCGTCTCCCTGGCACCAGGTGGTGAGACTGCCGTCGAAGTCGCCGAGGGGGCCTATGGGGTGTACGTCTACCCCGACAGGGAATGGATCGAATTCGCCCGGACCAAGCGCCAGGAAATCGTGATGATCCTGGAGTACCCAGTAGACCTCTCTCCCGTCGAGATCGTTGAAGTCCTCGCACACCTCGATGGAATCTCGGAGCGGATCAAGCAACTCGAAGCGCAAGCCGAAGGCGTCGCCTGCTCAGGCAACGTCACCGGCGATGGCGGGGGCGTTGTCAACGTCGGCAGCGATCCGAATGCTGTGATCACCGTGTCGTGTAATTGAGGTGGGCGGACGACCTCCGTGCTACGGGGGTAGAGGGCAGGCGATGCGCCGGCCAGATCCACAGGGCTGTAGCCCCGGGTCGTCCTTCCTCGCGTCTCGAACCTGCTCAGGCAACTTGAGGGGTCACTCCAAGTGGGTGTGGCCTCCTATCCGATTCCCGGTCTCGACCTTGGCTCTCAGCCGAGTCAGTGCGGCATTAATGGTGCGGGCCGATGGCGCAAGGTCGAGAGCTCCATCCCCCTGTTCACCCCTTCCGAAGGCCCGCTTGGCCGGTGTGAGCTGGTGAGCAGGAAGGATCGCGTCGGGCTGGGAGATGGGGAGGGATGGCAAGCCGATGTCAGGATAGCCTCCAAGGCGGCGCAGGCGGCTTCGACCGGCTGGTTCGACCTGAGCCACCATTGGCGGCAATCTTAGGAATGTGCTAGAAGATACGCTTGTCCGCCGGCGGTGAGTGCCGGAGGCGGACGTCTCCCTCAGGCGAACCGTCCACGGGCATAGTCAGACCGATTCTTCTCGCCGGTGCTGGCTGTTGACGAGGGGCAAGTATGGCGCCAACGAAGCGGCGGGTTGATCCCCCCAAGTCCGGAAAGAGGAAATCCACACCAGGAGAAGGCCGGAGAGCACGGCCTCGCCCGGTTTCCGACGCGCCGGCGACACTCGAACCGATCGACCCCCGGGCCTCGACCGCGGAGCGGATGCGACTCTTCGAGATGGTCTCCGAAGGCTCGATAGTCGGCATCTACATCTTCCAGGACGGCAGATTCCTCTACGTGAACCCGGCTTTGGCGGGCATCTTCGGCTACAGCCGGGAGGAGTTGGAAGGTCGAGTTGGCCCGGCCGATCTCACCCATCCGGACGATCGACCCAAAGTCGCCGAGTACATCCGGCGGCGTGAGGCCGGGGAGGTTGAGAGTGTCCACTACACCTTCCGTGGTCTGCGCAAGGACGGGCGCCAGATCCAGTGCGAGGTGCTGGGCCAGGTGGTGGAGTTGGACGGAAGGCCGGCGATTGCCGGCACCTTGCTGGACATCACGGAGCGCGAGCGAACCGAGCGCGATCTGCTCGAATCGGAAGCGCTCTTCCGCGGCCTTGCCGTTAAGTCTCCCAACGGCATCTTTGTCAACCAGGCTGGACGGCTGGTGTACACCAACGCCGCGATCGAGAGCCTAACGGGATATCCCACCGCTGAGCTCACACGCCCGGATTTCAATTTCCTGCGGCTCATTGCGCCTGAGTCTCTCGACGACGTCCAAGCTGACTTCGCCGAGCATATGCGAGGCCGGGAACGGCCGCCCCGTGACGTTCGCCTCGCTCGCAAGGATGGCCAGTTATTGGACGCCCTCGTCGCCACCCGCTTGATCAACTATCATGGCGAACCGGCGATCCTGGGGATTATCACCGATGTCACCGAGCGGAAGGCGGCCGAGCGCGAGCTCGAGCGACTTCTGCAGGATGAGCGCAAGCACCGCAGGTTGGCGGAGGCCGTGGCTCGCGTCGGCCTGTCGCTCACGGCCGAGCTCGAGCTCACGCAGGTGCTCGATCTGATTTCCAGGGAGAGCACCGAGGTCTTCAGGGTGAGCTCGGCCTTCGTGTGGCTGGTCGATGGAGAGGAATTGGTCGGTTTCGCCGGGCATGGGGTCGGCCGGGATCAATTCCTGGGTCGCAGACTGCCCTTGGAAGACACGACCTCCTTGGCCCCCAAGGTCGTCCGCGAGGCAAGGCCGAGTTACGTTAACCACGCCCGATCCTCCCCGGTCGTAAACCAGGGGTTGCTTCAACTTTTCGGGGCCCAGTCAATCCTCGGCGTTCCACTGATTCGGGCAGGCAAGCCGGAGGGGGCGCTCGTCCTTCTGGAGATCGAAGACGCAGAGCGATTCAAGGACGCGGATCTGGAGACGGCGATGGTCCTCGGAGGGCAGATGGCGCTTGCCATCGAGAGCGCCCGCCTCGTGCGCCAGGAGCGAAGGCGAACGCGGCAGCTCACTTACTTGATCCAATCGAGCAACGTCATCTCATCGACCCTCGATCTTGATACCATCCTGGGTCATATCACCGAAGAGATGTGCAATCTAATCGAGGTCACCAGCGCCTATATCTGCACCTATGATCCGGGAACCAAGACATCTACCGTGGTGGCGGAGTACTACGGCCCCACGGCCATCGAGCGCGAGTCGGACCTGGGACAGACCTACAACCTGGAGGAAGAATTCCCAGGGACGGTCGAAGACCTTGAGGCGGGGAGACCGATGATCGCTCAGGTCGATGATCCTCAGTTGAGCGAGAGCGAACGCCGGCACATGCAGCGTTATGGGGGCAAGAGCACGCTGACAATCCCCTTTGTGGCGGGCGGGAGGGTCCGCGCCTATGCCGAGCTCTGGGAGAGCCGCCTCCGAAGGGAGTTCACCGAGGAGGAGATCGAGCTGTGTCTGGCGATCGGCCGGCACGCGGCTATCGCCGTTGAGAACGGCCGGCTCTATCAACAGGTGAAGGATGAACTCTCCGAACGCCGGCATGCGGAATCGGCGCTCTCGATATCTGTGGCGCAGCTCGAGAGGGCTGTGTTGGAGGCCGAGCGTCTGGCGGCGACCGAGGCCGCGCTGCGCGACTCAGCCGCCGCACTGAGCAGCACCCTGAACCTGGACGAAGTGCTGGATCACATCCTGGCCAACGTCGGACGGGTGGTTCCAAGTGACACGGTCGACATCATGTTGTTGGGTCAAGGTGAAACGAGCAACATCCTGTTCGGCGTTCGCGGTCGAGGCTACCGCGAGCGGGGTTTGGAGGACTGGTTGGAGAGCCAGCGATTACCGGTCGAAGATGTCCTCAACTTCCAACGCATTGTGAGCACAGGCCGCCCCTACGCCATCTCGGATGTGAGTACCGCGGCCGACTGGCTGGAGTTCCCAGGGACTGAGTGGATTCGCTCATACGCCGCAGCGCCGATCAGGAGCAAAGGCATGGTTATCGGCGTTCTGAATTTATGCAGCGAGGCGGAGGGGTTCTACACCCAGGCCCACGCCGATCTGCTCCAGACCTTCGCCGATCAGGCTGCCGTGGCGATTGAGAACGCTCGCCTGTTTACCCAGGCCAATCAGGAGTTGGCAGAACGACAACGCGCCGAATTGGAGCTCAGGCAGCTGTCTGAATTCAACGAATCGATCCTGAACGAGATGGCCGACGGCGTGGCGGTTCAGGACCGCCGTGGCAACTTTGCCTATGTCAACCCTGCAGCAGCCAGCCTCTTCGGCTACACCCAGGCGGAAATGCTGGGTCGACATTGGACCAGCTTCCTTTCGGAGGACCAGCAACGGGTGGTGGAAGCGGCGGATGCCAGGCGGCGC
>MGOM01000054.1:12111-19499 GCA_001797105.1 Chloroflexi bacterium RBG_19FT_COMBO_62_14 | reverse complement strand
GCGTTTCCTCGAGCTCCTTGCCGGTGATCAGGTGGAAGACCCCGAGGTGCGCAAGGACTTCCTCTCGCGGGCTCTGCAAGACGCACGTCACCTCGGGAAACTTGTCGAAGACGTCGTCGGCACAGCCAAAATGGAGGCCGGCTCTGTCGAGCTGAACTTGAAGACGCTGCGGGTGGATGTACTCCTGAGTGATACCCTGCCGTCCTATGAGATGCTGGCACAAGAGAATGGGATCGAGCTTACTTGGAAAACACAGGATCCGCCGCCTCAGATGCGCGCTGACCGAGACTGGCTCAGGCAGGCCCTGGGCAATCTGGTGGAGAACGCCATCCAATACTCAGACCGTGGCACGGTGGTGCAAGTTGAGGCGGGCCAAACAGGCGACGGGGTCGAAATCCGGGTCATCGATCACGGCCCGGGCATCTCGGAGGTGGACCAGGCCGCGCTCTTCGAGAAACCTCATCTAAGGCCGACAGATGATCCGGGCGGCCGCGGCGGGACCGGTCTGGGTCTCTACCTCACCCGGACGATTGTCGAAGCGCATGGTGGGTCGGTAGGAGTCGAAACTCAAACTGGCCGGGGGAGCGTCTTCACGATTATCATCCCAGGCCGCTGACCTTTCGCAGGCCAATGCACCACGCGGCACGTGTACCAGGCCCCACACCCTGCCTTCATGCTGGGTTACGCCGAATCCGGAAATGCCCATCACCCTTACAGCGAAGCTATAATCCTGGCTTACCCGAGGTAAACCGTGAGCGTACAGGGCACTCCCCCAGCGAAAGGACCACGAAGGCCCCTGCTGATCGTACTCGGCGCGTGCGGTGCGTTGATCTTGATCGCCTGCGTCATCGGTGCGGCCGTCGCCGGGTTCTTCTATCTGCGCCGGAACCAGGCCGCGGCCGGACAACCGACGGTCGCCTACATCTTGGACACCTCGCCGCGGATGAACGAGCCCGCCGAGGGAGGCACGCGCCTGGCCATCGCCCAAAGCGTTCTATCGGAGATCGTCCGTCCGGCCAGCCCGGACGTCTCGGCGGGATTGCGCGTGTTCGGATCCGGAGCCGTCGATGTCTCTTGCGAGGACACCCAGCTTCTCGTGCCCTTCGCCCAGGCCAACCAATCGGCGATCGCCGACGAGCTCGTGGGGCTGAAGGCCGGACCGTCTTCGGACTCGGCCCTGGCGCAGGCCATGATCGCCGCGATCCGCGACCTGTCTTCAACCGGCGGCCCGCACTCGTTGGTCGTGGTTACCGGGGGTTCGGACTCATGCAATCCCGAGTCTGGAGCGCTGATCGCCCAAGAGGCTGAGCGGGCCGGGATCGATCTGCGAACGTATGTGATCGGCTTCCAAGTACCGCAAGAAGAAGCGCAGGCCATCAAGTCGATGGTGGAAGACGCACCCGGTGCCTCCTACCTCCCGGCCTCGAACGAGGACACGTTGCGCGCCTTCCTGACGAGCATTCAACATGACATCGATGAGCCATCGCAATCAACCACAACTTTCCAACCGGAAACGGCTTGCGATCACCCTTACTTCCCCCTGCGGCAAGGGGCCACCTGGTCGTACTCCGGCAGCGGCTTCAGCTATACATGGATAGTCACCGGTGTCAGCGGGGACCTTTCGAACGCTTCGGCCTCCGTTGCTATGGACTTCGAGGGGGGGTCATTCGTCTACGACTGGACTTGTAGCGGCGATGGAGTTCAATTCTTTGAACTTGCGAACATGAGCCTGGACCAGCTCGGATCATTCGAGTTCAGTATGACCTCTCAGTCCGGCTCACCCCTTCTGCCGGGGGATCAATTCCAGCCGGGGGCCTCATGGACCAGCAGCTATACTCAGACCCTGACTGGGGCCGTCGAAGGGATATCCGTCGATTTCACGGCCGTGGTCGATGAGTCACACACCGCCGGTGATCGCCAGACTCTGACTACCGGCCTTGGAACGTTCGACGTCATCCCGGTACACACGACAAGCACCGTGTCTTCGACTTCTGACTTCGGCTCCTTCACGACCACCTCCGAATCGACCATCTGGTATGCCGAAGGCGTGGGTATCGTCCGACTTGAGTCCTCGTCCGAAGGATCGACCTACACCTCGGAATTGGACAACTATTTCGTGCCCTGACTGACAACCCCTGAGAGAATTCCAGGGAGTGAGAAGCTTGCCACTCAGCGGCACACTTCACGCCAAATCAATGCGTGACCCGGATGTCATCGAACCGGACGACGAGCTCTCCGGGTTCACGCAAACCGGCCATCAGCGCCACATCGCCTCCGGCGGGGGACGGATCGGTCACCTGCGCCAAGAGGACACCGTTCACTTCGAACGTCAGCGAGGAGCCGACGCAGGTCACGTGGATCTGCTGAGGCTCCCCGATCGTGATCGCCGCGGCGGTAGCCGGGCTCCAGTCGCGCAACCTGTCCGTCTCCCCATCCCGTTTCTGCCAGATAGAGAAGGTCTCATCTCCGCTTATGGCGAACGCCGTATAGTTGTCCTGATCCACCCAACGACACAACACCGCCACCTCGTTGCGAGCTGGCCCGGACACCTGCCAGGTGACAACCTGCACATCGACGTCCTGGCTCGCGACCCGCCCGGAGGGAGAGATCCATTCGACCCGCTCTCTCAGGACCGATATCTCGAGAACTCCGTCAACGTAGGCGACGCCGCCATCACTGTCGTTCTGCACGGCGAACCCGCTGGAGGGTTCCGAAAAATCGTCGGATAGCAATTGACCTTCCGGCGTAGGTGGGGGGACGGCGGTCGGCGACGCCGTCGGGAGTCGGGTGGAAGAGGGCTGAGGTGTCGCTGACGGCTTTCCGAAGAGGGCAAACGCACCGCCTCCGAGGAGAGCCAGTCCGATCAGGCAAACAGGGATCAAGCCCAAGCCCAGGTAGACCACGATCGGTCGTTTGCGTGTTTCTTGAGCGGCGACCGCAACGCCTGCCGCACCGCCGCCCGCGCCCGGCGGGGGAGTGTCGGGCGGCCGAATTCGTTGATCCGGACGAGCCATTGCCTCACGAAGAGAAAGCACGAACTCATCGGACGACGGCGTCCGAAAGCGCCGGTCCTTGGCCATTCCCCACTGGATCAGGTCGTCCACCGCCGGAGGGATGGCCGGGTTGATCGCCCGGGCCGAGGGCACCGGGTCGTGCATATGACGCACGATCACACCCAAAGCCGATTCAGCCTCGTAGGGTTTCTTGCCTGTGAGCATCTCGTACAACGTCGCCGCAAGCGAGTAGATGTCGGCGCGATGGTCGACGGCTTCGCCGGCACCTTGCTCCGGCGACATGTAGGCCGCGCTGCCTGTCGGTAGCCCCTGGCGGGCATCCGCCATGGCCCCGGCGATCCCGAAGTCGGTCAGATAGGCCCGGCCGGCCTCGTCGAGCAGGATGTTGCTCGGCTTCACGTCGCGATGGATGACATTGTGCTGGTGGGCGAAAGCAAGGGCCTCGGCGATGCCGCTTACCCACTGCTCGGCCTGGGCCAGATCGACGGCGCCGGCGCGAAGGCGATCGGCCACACTTCCTCCTGGGAGGTAGCGCAGGACGAGGTACTGCATCCCGTCATGTTCCCCGTATCCATATAAAGGGAGAATGTGAGGGTGTTCGAGGCCGGCGATGACCGAGGCTTCGTGTTGGAACTTGGCCCGGGAGGCAGCGTCGGGCCGGGCCGCGGTCAGAACCTTGAGGGCGACGATCCGGCGCGGGGTCTGCTGTTCGGCCTTGTAGACGGTGCCCATGCCGCCGTAGCCGGCTGGCTCGAGGATGTTGAACCCGGGTATGTTGGGCGCTCTGAGGTCCGGCGTCACACCGGGCTTCCCTTCATTCGATCCGGATCCGGCTGACGCTGTCTCCAACTTCGTTCGCCACCCACAAGTCACCGCAGCCCGTGCCGCACGCGACCCAGGCGAGTGCGTACGGCCCATCCCCGACGCTGATCGTCGCCAGGACTGAGGCGGTCGCCGGATCGATGCGGGTCACCGTATCCGAAACTTGATCGGCAGACCACAGCGTCTCTCCGTCATATAGGATGGCGATCGGGCTCTCACCGACCCGGACGCGTGACCTCACCTCGCGGCTGATCGGATCGATGGACACGATTTCGCCTGTTTGCTGCAGGGTCACCCACAACAGTCGGCCGTCAAAGGCCAGCGCGCTCGGTCCGCCCGGGAGATCGACTCGGCCGATCACTTCCCCCGTTGCCGGATCGACTTTGATCACCGCCCCATCTTGCTGGGCGGCCACCCATAGCCATTCACCATCATCCGCCATACCGGCCGGGGCCCGGCCGACCGGGTACTCACCGACGAGGCTGCCATCCAGGCCGGCTTTGGTGATCGAGTTCCCAAGGGTATTGACCGTCCAGAAGTGGTCGTGGGCCAGGAGCAACGAATGGGGCACGCTCGGGATCTCGAACCGTCCGATCTCTGCGCCGGTGGCGGGGTCGAGCCGAGTCAAGAGTGGAGGGAGCCCGCTGGCGGTCCACAGCGCTTGGCCGTCAAATGCCAGCCCGGCCGGGAGGTCGGCGACATGGTAGGCATTCAGAGTCTGGCCGCAAGTCTCGGCCGACCCAGCGCAACCCTGGGTACCAAGTTGGGTCAGCGTACTGTCGAGGAAGCTGGCGACCCAAACCGAGTTGCCGGCGGAGAGAAGAGCCCTGGGCGAGTCTCCCACCACATAAGTAGAGACTGTCGGACCGAAAAACCGGTCGCGAAAAATGTAGCCGGCCACCACGACCGACGCAATTACCAGGATCAAGATCGCCCCGAGGCCTAATACAGCCGGGATCGCCCAGCGCGTGGCAGGGCGTGGCAAGGAAGGGGCCGGGAGGGAAGAGTCGCGGGCTGATGGGCGGGCCGAAGCCGGCTGCCCGACGATCGCCCCGCCGGCGGCGCCCGCGCCGGCGGCTTCGCCGAGCGCCGCTCGGAGGTCAGCCATCAGATCGCCGGCACGGTCGGGACGGCCCTCCCGCTCCTTGGCAAGAGCCCGCGTGAAGACAGCGTCGACTGCCGGTGGAAGATCGGGAGCCACCGTCAAGATCGATCGAGGCGGATCTGTGATCTGCTTCATCAAGAAAGCCATCGGGGTTGTCGCCTCGAAAGGCAGCTCCCCGCTCAGCGCCTCATATAACATCACTGCGAAGGAGTAGATGTCGCTACGCTTGTCAAGTTTCTCTCCGCGCGCCTGTTCGGGAGACATATAGGCCGGAGTGCCGAGCACGTGACCCGTTTCCGTCAGATCGCGCGAGCCTTCCATCGTCTTGGCCAACCCGAAGTCCGCCAGGTAGGCATAGCCTCGTTCATCAAGCAAGATGTTCGCCGGCTTGAGATCGCGATGGATGATGTCTCGCTCGTGGGCATAGTCCAGCGCGTTGGCGACTTCATCGAAGACGCGCAGCAACTCTTCACGTGTCAACAACCGCGCTTTGAGGCGGTCGAGAAGTGAGCCGCCTCCCACGTGGCGCATGACGATATACGGTTCACCTTCGACCTCGCCGAAGTCGTATACCGGCAGCACATGCGGATGTTCGAGTTGCGCCAGCATGTCGACTTCGCGTCGAAAGCGATCGAGCATATCCCGATCGCGGGCCAGGCCGGTGATGAGGACTTTGATCACGACCAACCGGTGAATTGAGGGTTGTTCGGCCTGGTAGACCGTGCCCATGCCGCCCTCACCGAGTTTCTTCAAGATGACGTATGGGCCGATCTTCTGACCGGCGACAATGGCCATTGGTCAGGGCTCCTGAGAGCCGGCGATGGAGAGGGAAAGGATCCGCTCGAGGGCGGGACCCCTCGCCGGGCACAGCGGCTAAGTCGGCAAGTGTACTCCAGGGAGTACCTTGAGGCTATCCAGCCGCCATGGTTCGGTTGATGGCTATTCTAGCAAGATCTGTGTGTGGAGCGCGGAAAGGATCCATGTCAACGATGGTTGACTGTTGAGCGGACGCTGTCGCCTTCTGAAGCGCTGCCGCAGGCCGCACTTGCGGTCGATGGAACACCGCCTTGTGCGCCCAGTTCCGTCGTCCGCGTGGCATGGGCTGAATGGGGATGATCAGTGCTCCGACGATGCCCGAGCGAGCTATCTTGTCCGGGACCTCGCCCGTCTCCCCACCCGGCCGCGGCTCTCTTGACGGGGCCAAAAAGAGCCAGGCCCTCTCTGCGGCTTGTAGTTCGTCTGGAGAAAGGAGGCTCTAAGGTCCCCTTCATTCTTCAGGGCGGCTCCGCAGTGCTGGCCTTTCCCGCCGGACAGGGATCAGAGGGGAGCCGGCGAGTGAAAGCGTTGATGAGGAAACGCGACATTCGGATTGAAGTCCGGTACCCGGGGCTTTATTGTCCCGTTTCTGTAGAAAAACTGTAAGGAAATCGTATGGTCCTCCCACCCTTGGTCCTGGGATAATCACAGAAGGTCTATCTTCCCACCTGCATGCGTCTGTATTTATACCTTCCTGGCCTCAAACCTTATAGGTCTTGCACAGGGGGGACGACCGGCCGAACCGTATCGTCGCGGCCCTGTATACGCCGGTGTGACCATGAGATCGGCTCACCTCCGGGGGCAGCTCCTGCCGCTCGATCCGGGCAGTTGGGCGGGCCGGACCAGGCGCGGCGAGGGTCGGAGCGGGGGAAGGCAACGAGCTGAAATGGGCTCCCTCGCCTGAGACTGTCGGCCTCGACAGGACCGAACGAGGCGCCGTGAGAGCGGCTGTTCCTGATACGGTTGCCAGGTCAAGCCGCGCGGCTGGGAGTCTGGGGCCATGAGCGAAATCCGAGTTTTCGTCGTCGACAGCCACAGCGCAACGCTGGAGTTCATCACCCGGATGATCCAGTTCGAGCCTGACATTCGGCTCGAGGCTACGGCCAGCTCATGCCAGGAGGCCCTTCAGCGCCTCGAGGACATGGACCCGGAAGTCGTGCTGATCGACATCGAGCTTCCCGACAATGACGGCATCTCGACGGCGGCCGCCATCCTTGAAAAGCGGCCGCTGGCCGAGCTCGTCCTGCTCTCCATCGAAAGCGACGTCGGGACAATGAAACGTGCCATGAACGCCGGGATCCGGGACGTGCTCATCATGCCGCCCTCCGGCGAGAAGCTGGCCTCGACGATCCGCCGGGCCTGGGAACGCCGCGAAAGAAGGAAAGCGGTGACCGGGCCGATCTTCGTGCCTCAAGGTCCATTCCCCGATGCCCCCAGCGAACGCGGGAAACTCATCGCGGTCTGCAGCGCCAAGGGCGGAGTCGGATGCACGATGCTGGCGACCAATCTGGCCCTCAAGCTTCAAACCGACGACACGCCGACGCTGCTCGTCGACGCCGATCTCAAGTTCGGCGATGTCGCCCTTTTCCTTAACCTGCCGCACAACGCCTCTATTGCCGACCTGGCGCCCT
>MGOM01000054.1:3658-12097 GCA_001797105.1 Chloroflexi bacterium RBG_19FT_COMBO_62_14 | reverse complement strand
ATCGTTGCCGACGTGCTGACGATCCACGACAACGGGCTCAAGGTGCTCGCTGCGCCGCCTACGCTTGATGACGCGCAAAGCGTTTCGGTGGCGGCAATGCGTAAGGTGCTCGACTATCTGTTGACGAGGTTCACCTACGTCTTGGTGGACACGGCTACCGGCCTCGACGAACACACGGAAGCCATCATTGAGATTGCCGACCTCCTTGTGACGGTCATGGCCCCCGACATGTCATCGATCAAGAACACCACCAAGTTCTGTAGCTTGCTCCAGGACTCCGGTATCCCGAAGGAGAGAATCTGCCTGGTGCTGAACAGCGTCGATCGCAAGGATTCGATCAGCGCCCGGCAGATCGCCGACCACCTCAAGATGGAGGTCGCCGCCGAGATCCCGTTTGACCGTCAGACGGTGATGACTTCCATCAACCGGGGGGATCCCCTGTTACAGGGGGGGAAGACCCAGCCCCTCGCCCGCAGCCTCCTGGGTCTGATCGGAACCATCAAGGCGAGGCTGGTGGCCGAGCCCGTAGAGGCTTGACCGACCGGCTGAGGCCAACCGCCGGATCCGATCCACCTGCGCCTTCTCTACTGGCCGGATGGGCCAGGGTGGGCGGGGAAGGGAAATCCTGAAAACAGTCTCGGGCCGGCATCCTCGCCGGTCCCTGTCTTCCTCAAACCAGGGACAAATGGGGAGTCAGGCCGAAGTCAGAGGGGCGGCTTGGGGGTCCTTCGACCTCGCTCCCTGGCCTGCCCAGGGCATCCTCGATCCCGGCTTAGCTTCCCACCTGCGGTATGATTGAAACGGATCGCGGTGTAGATCAACCAGGAGGACTTGTCACGCTGACCAAGGACCGGTTCCGCGGCGCGATGCTCGGCCTGGCGGCCGGAGACGCACTCGGAACGACTCTCGAGTTCAAACCTCAGGGGACCTTCACCCCGATCGACGACATGGTCGGCGGGGGCCCATTCCATCTGCGGCCGGGCCAGTGGACGGATGACACGTCGATGGCGCTTTGCCTGGCCGCCAGCCTGGTCGAGACCGGCGGATTCGATCCGACGGATCAGATCGAGCGCTATCTGCGCTGGCTGCGCGAAGGGTACATGAGCAGCACCGGCGCCCGCTTCGATGTCGGCAACACCGTGCGCGCCGCCCTGGCGAAGTATGAGACATCCAGGAACCCGTATAGCGGCCCTACTGCGCCGGACACGGCCGGGAACGGCTCGCTGATGCGCCTGGCCCCTGTTCCGTTGTTCTTTGCCTCGAACCCGCGCCAGGCCATCGCACACGCCGCCGACAGCTCCCGCACAACCCACGGCGCCCTCGATGCGGTCGATGCGTGCCGGTACTTTGCCGGCTTGATCCTGGGTGCGCTCGAAGGACGCAGCAAAGACGAATTGCTCGCCGACGGATTCTCCCCCGTCCCCGGATTGTGGGACGAGGCGCCCCTTTCCCCCAAGGTGGCCGAGGTCGCCGCCGGCTCGTTCAAGACCCTCAAGGCGGACGAGATCGAGGCCGGCGGGTACGTTATCGAGACTCTGCAGGCGGCGCTATGGGCATTCCATAAGTCTGACGATTTCCGTACAGGCGAGCTGCTCGCTGTGAACCTCGGCGATGACGCCGATACGACCGGTGCCGTCTACGGCCAATTGGCCGGCGCATACTTCGGCGAAGTAGGCATCCCGGCGGAGTGGCGAGAGAAACTCGCGCTCAAAGATGTCATCCTCAACCTGGCCGACCAGCTCAGGAAGTACGGCGCACCAGACGGGTGATCCCTGGCCTACGCTGGTCTGTCTCGAGCGCCGCCTCCCTCACTGAGCCGCTTCATCTGAGCAAGCCCCGCACTTGCTCGACACTGACCCGCTCCTCTATGAGCTCCGCCTCCTGCCCGAGCGTGGACCCAAGGTCCCGCAGCGCCAACAGCATGTTGAGGCGCGGGAGCTGGTCCAGGTTGTACGAGCGGTAGCCGGTGAGGCTGTCGACCTTCGCCGGGTGCAGCAGGCCGATCTCGTCGTAGTAGCGCAGAGTCCTCACGGGTACCTGGCAGAGCTTGGAAAAATCACTGATCTTGAACACGCCGGTTTGGATCTCCTTCCGCCTTCATCTCACAGGATACAACCTCCAGCGACAGGAGAGTCAAGGGGTTGCCGCAGGGAGGTTTTCATCTCGCTCAGTCCAAGCCACGAGCATGGCGCAATTTCGTCAAGGGACATAAGGGGGAGCGATGCGTATGGACCGGGCATCGCTCCCCGACTCTTGATCTCGATGGTGGGGAGGGGGATCTAGCCGAGGTACTTCCCAAGCCAGGCCAGGGTGCGGCCACCTGATGGGTCATTGCGAGAACCCAGTGAGAAACCTAGTGCCATTCGGGCATCGAGGCATTGTCGGCAAGCTTGCGCGGGTTGCTTCCATCAGCATTGGCGATCCAGACCGATCTGCCTCCGTCGTTTGATTCGTAAACCACTTGCTGGCTGTCTGGAGAGAAGGCGTATAGGATCCGAAAGCTGGCTCCGCTGACCAGCTGGACAAAGCTTCCGGAGTTCGTGTTCAAGTCCAATACATACAGCGCGTAATTCGAGTCACCTGACTTCGTGCGGAATACCAGCTTTGTCCCATCGGGAGACACCGCTCCGGACGTGATATCTTTCACCACTCGGGCGCTCAAGACGTCTCGGACGGCACTGCTGATCTGACGGGGAAGCGCGGTCGGTCCTGTAAGGGTGCCAGCTGCGGTGTAGAGCAGCGCCTGGCTTCCTTTTAGCACCACCCAGCGAAGGCTCTGGGCGCCACTTGGTTTGTTGAATGGCTTGACGAACCACTCCTCGCCGTTCGTGCCACGCTTGACCTTGTAAGCATCGGCGGCGACGAAGAACTGATCGATGTTCGGCTGGAATTGGGTCGCGGTACCGGACGCCGTGTAAACGACCATCGTGAACCCTCCGCTCGCCTGGTAGGCCGCCACGAACTCGCCGCTTGGAATGTAGGAGAGAAAGCCGGAGATTACCCCAGAGGGCAATGAGGCCGGGCAGGACCTACTGCCACCGGTTGAGGAGACATAACACAATCCGCTCGAGGTGGCGTACAGGATCTTAGTGCCGAATGGATCGAACGAAACGTCGAACCCGGTGAAGATCTGAGCGGTGTCGATCTTGACGACACTGCCCCCCTGGGGATTGCTCGTATACAAGTGCTGAGTGTTCGTGATCACCGCGACGCGGTCGTTCGCCGGCGAGAAACTGGCAACGCCTTCGTTGTTGCAGGCCATCAATACAAGTGCCACGCTGAGCAGAACTAAGTATCGTCGAAATGTGCTTTTCATGGGTCTCTCCTGGCTACCTGAGGAGATAATGTCTCGCCGAACCGTTATGGAAAGCTCGCAGCACAGAGCGCCTCACGAGAAGAACAGCGGATCTCTACCCGCCTAAGGCGGGAAAGTGGCCCTTGCCAGGAAGTTCCCGTCAGCATCGAAATAGTAGTATCCCGCGTTAGCTTCGACGACCAGGCGCTGGCCATTGATGGACCAGTCGCCGTCGATCACCGTCGACCAACCCTGGTTGATCCCGGCAAGAATGGTCCCGCCATCTGCTCGGACGATCGAGACGGTCTCCGAACCGCCCTGCCTGATCCAAATCGCGAACCGTCCTCCGCCGCTAGCTGTATAGTCAAGAATCTCGGCGTCCCCGCTGCTGCTGATCAGCGTGACTGGGTCGCCGTTCCTCTGTTGGATGAAGATCGTTGTTGTCCCTCCCTGCTGGACGCGGTAGGTAATGAACCCGCTGCTAGCGAACACCGGCGTAACGGTCAAGGTCGGCGTGGGCGGAACGGTCACCGAGGGCGCGACGGTCGGTGGAGTCGTCTCGGTGGGAGTCGCCGTTTCTGTCGGTGGAACGGTGACCGTGGGGAGCTGGCCTGGCGAAGGATCGACATTGTCGTTGAGCCCATCCCCATCCGTATCGGGGTTAATCGGGCTTGTGTAGAGGGTATTGACCTCCTCGCCGTCGGACAACGTATCCCCATCGCTGTCGACATTCAGCGGATCGGTTCCGTTGTTGATCTCGGCTCCGTCGAGAAGTCCATCACCATCGCTGTCGGGGTTCGTCGGATCGGTCGGCCCGTCCACCTCCTCCTTGTCGTCCAGCCCGTCGCCGTCGGTGTCCTTATTGATGGAGCTCAAGCCAAGTTCGAGCTCGCGTCGGTCGGGGATGCTGTCGCCGTCGGTGTCTATGCCGGCAATCCTTGTGGCCTCGGCGGTCGCCGTGGCGTTCCTTCCACCAATAATCGCGCTTCCGATCAGGAAGCCACCGATGCACAGGACTGCTGCCAGTGCGATGACTAAGGGCGGCACCCATCCGACGATGAGTGCCGGAGCCAGCAGCTCGCCGTTACTCGAGAGGGCCTCCCCACGTTCCTGGGTCGCCGAGACGGAGAACGGGTGGCTCTGTACGCCGCCCACCAGCCGGCGCTTCTTCGGGCGGGCGCGGAAGATGATGCCCTGCTTCTGGCCCTCGGGCAGCGTGACCTGGATCTGGGAGGGTTGGAAGGACAGCTCCTCTCCGCGGTCTTGCCACTGGATGCGGGAGGTCGACGGGCTGTTGCCCTGGTTCTCGATCACGACGCGGGCCGGGCGGCCGGCGCGAACCCTCTCCGGTTCGAGTTGAAGCCGGAGCATAGCGTAGGGTTTGATTGAGAGCATGGCGGTGGCGGTGACCATTTGACGCGGGTCGTCCTGACTGGTGACGGCGACCGACAGCGGATGGCGCCCGGCGCGACTTGCCGGTGAGCGAGGGGGACGGAGGTTGATCGTGAGGGTGCCCTGAAGGCCGGGCATCAGGCGCAGCGGCGCAGGTGTCTCGACCCAGGCCTCGGTGATCCCGCCCACCTTAGCCAGGAAGTGGTCGACGAGATTGCCCTGGTTGAGCACCGTGACCTGAACCTGTGTTAAGCCTCCCGCCTCGACCTCGAGATCGGGCTGTTCGATGAAGGCGGCCACCCGCCCCTCGCCGGTGCTGGTATAGACCCGGGTGTGATCGGCCGGGGAGCCATCGGCTCGGACGAGGGTGCCTTGCGGGGCGACGGATCGGCGTTCGAGGCGCAGGAAGACGTCGCCGATGCGGAGGGGGAGCTCCGGTCTCCAGGTCTCCGGGACTCCGGACAGGAGCTGGGTTGTGCCCAGGTAAGTGCCGTTGGTACTGCCCAGGTCGGTCACCTGATAGTGGGTGCCGTCGAAGGTGATCCGGGCGTGCTGGCGGGAGATCCTATTCCGGTCGAGGACCAGATCGTTGGTCGAATCGCGACCGATGGTGACAGTCTTGCCCTCGAGCGGAACGCTGCGAGCGGTGGCGTCGGGGATGAGGACGGTGAACTGGTCGCGGGTGATCTTGGAATCGAGGGGAGGGAAAGCGGCCAGGGCCGAAGGACCGCGAGGTTCGACGAGGCTGCGCTCGTACTCCGTCATCAGGCTGACGGAGCCTTGGGGGGCGGCGGCCGTGGGTTCGACGAGGGCGGTCGGCGCCTGGACGGGCTTGATGAGGGCGTCGGCCATCGCCCTGGCGTCGGAGAAGCGTTCGGCGGGTGCCTTGGCGAGCGCGGTCAAGATGACGCGCTCGACGGATTCGGGGAGATCGGGCCGCAGGGAGCGAGGCGGAGGAGGCGGTTCCTTGGTGTGGTAGCGGATGGCCTCGGTGATGGTCTTGGCCGGGAAAGGCAGCCGGCCGACGGCGAGTTCGAAAAGCAGGATGCCCAGGGAGTAGACATCGCTCCGGGAGTCGGTGGGTTGGCCGTCGGCTTGCTCGGGGGACATGTAGGCCGGGGTTCCCATCGAAGTTCCTTCGCGAGTTTCGAAGCCGCCTTCGGCGAGTTTGGCCAGGCCCAGGTCGGTGAGCACGGGGCGGTAGGGCAGGCCCTCGATGGGCTCGGGCTTGAGCATGATGTTCTCGGGCTTGAGGTCGCGGTGAAGGATCCCTTGACGATGGGCGTAGTCAACGGCGAGGCACACCTGACGGATGAGCTCGATCGACTCGGGCAGGACGATCCACTTGCCTTGAGCCTTGAGATCGTTGAGAAGCTTGCGCAGATTGGCCCCCGGGATGAGCTCCATAACGATGTACAGATGGTCGTTTGACTGACCGAAGTCATGAACCTTGACGATCCCCGGGTGATCCAGCCGGGCGGCGGTGCGGGCTTCGTGGAGGAAGCGTTCCTGGAAGTCCTTCTGGCGGGCAATGTGGGGGTGAAGGACCTTGATCGCCACCTCGCGCTGCAAGGTAGCGTCGTGGCCCTTAAACACGGCGCCCATCCCGCCCTCGCCCAGCAGAGTGACAACCCGATATCTTCCGAGAGAATGACCTATCAAGCTTTCCATCCGAGTTACCTCGATTCGTGTGCGATCCCCGGCTCGCGTCCGGGGTGTACTCCGAGGATTACTGAAACCCTAGTGGCGCGATTTCCGTGTGCAGGGACCGGTCGTGGACACCGACAGCAATCCCGGCACTACAGAGAAATAATCCGGGAATTGTCCACTAAGATAGACCAGAATCTCGCTTCTTCGCCGACCCATCGGGGACGACGATGGCAAGCTGCATACCAGGTCTGAGCACGTGAGGATCACTTTGGAAAACCTCGAGGTCGCTCCAGTGTATCGTTTGCAATTCGAGCCCGAACTTGTCGGCAATGCCGAATAAGGCGCTCCCCTCCCGGCCTGCATCAGCACCAACTACCTCGGCTATCACTCTTTACTGTAATCGTGGACCGCAGGAGGCCGAGCAATTGTCGTGGCGAACAAAAGAGCTATACTAGTTTCCACTCCTGTCGATCCTTTGGCGGCTAGTAGCCGCCTAACGGTGCGCTTCAGCCGCGCGCGGAGCGCCTCGGTTGGAAGCGCGGGTTGGGCGGGCACGGCCAGGATGAGACACGTGGCCTAATTCAGATAATTGCAGTATCCATCTAACGCGTTACCTCTCGACCATTGGCCAGTGCTCAGGTTGTAAATCTGCTGCGAGTCGCTCCCTATGATGGGTACCATCAGCAAAACCTCGTGGCCAGGGCTATTGTTGCAGTGGTAGAGATTCCAGCTATCGTCGACTGGATAGTATGGATCGGGGCGGTTGAAGAATGCTACGGCACAGGCGTGCGGAGGAATGGAAGGTACATAGCGCGGCACGAGGAATTCAAGATCCGCTTGGTACGGGCTGTCTAGATCGCTCGGAGAAGAATAGCTTCCGGTTTCGGTCTTGTGCTTTTCGAGCGCGACGATGAGAGACTCGGCGGCCTGCCGGTTCAGTGCGTCGCACGTCTGTCCGTAGCCGTAACTGATGACGGGCGCGGACAGTTGTAGAAACGGTATCAGAAGGGTCCCAGCCATGAACCACCGCCGCCGGGCCCAATCGCCGCTGAGAGCCTCATAGATCCGCTTGGCTCGGAAGCGAAAGGTCAGGAAGGTAACAATGGCGAAAAGCGGCGTGAGTAGAGAGGTAAAGCAGCCAGGCCCGGGAAAGAAGTTGCCAAAGGTGTAGGTGATGAAGAGGCCGAGGAGAACAGCCGTGAGGCCAAGGCCCAGCCAGAGGATGGCTAGCCCGCGCCAGTGGCTTTTTTCAAGCAGGACAATGAAGACCCTGGCGGCAATCGGGCCGGTGATGAAGAGAATAGAAATGGGAAGAATGATGATTTCCATGTCATCTGCCAATTGTGCTTCGCCTTTTCCAATCAACGCGCGCAGAGAATGCCTGCCCAATGCCCTCGAGGGGAGCCGCCCGCGACGGCGGGCGGCGTTGCCTTCACACTATGCCAGCCTAGCGGGCAGAGCAAGGGTCCATTTTCGGCGCGTAGGCGGGTCGGCTCCACCGAGTTGATCATATGCAAGCGTTGCACCTCCGGCTAGAATGGTGGTTGACAAGCCGCCGATGCACAAGCAGGTGCAACCTGTCGAACCATCCTCATTACAATAAGGTCGGGTGTGACGCGCACCCTGGCCAGCCCGCCAGGGTCATCACCCGATACCTTGGCTCGCACACCAGTTCCTCCTCCCAGTCCTGCGCATAGGGTGTGAACCGGTCCCTCACGATCGCGTGGTTGCGCCGCCAGGCCGTGGCCGGCCTCCCCCGCTTTGAAGCTTTGGGTCCGCCTTCATAGCTAGTTGCAGTTCGGTCCTCTCCCGCTCCATGCCTGCGGTATCCGGCACGAGGCGCTCTCATTCGAACCTGAGCAGCCTGGCAGGCCATAACCTCCCAGGATCGACCGCGACGATGATCTGCAACCACTTGAGCTGAGGCGATGGCGAGACCACTCATGGTGGGGCGGGGACCGGCGCCAATGCGGCTCTCCTCGCCCTCTCAGTTCGAAGCTCCTCAACCGTCATTCGTCTGCCATCCCACTGTGTGAAGATGTGGCCACCCACCTCTTCTCGCCCCGTCCGCCGCCGAAAGACGTGAAACACATGGTAGCCCT
>MGOM01000054.1:2133-3652 GCA_001797105.1 Chloroflexi bacterium RBG_19FT_COMBO_62_14 | reverse complement strand
TCACGAACCCGAACACGAGCGTGCCATTCGGCTTTGGATCCACGTAGTTGAAGCGGATGGTCGGATCACCGATCACTTCGCGGAGATGCGCGGCTTCCGCCTCAAGGCCAGCCCGGTGAGCCCGATCGAATTCAGCTCCCATATCCGTGCCGATTCGCCTCTCATAGTCCGGCACCTGGAAACGCTCGACCAGTAGATGGATCAGGTTCATTTGAAAACTGAGATCGTCGGAGGCGAGCGTGTCGTCGAGATCAAGGTAGGCGAGTTGCAGGCTATCAACGAGTAGCGGGACGAACGCCGGACCTCTGCTGACATAGCCGCCTCGCGTGATGAGACGCATGGGCACGACCTCGGCCCGGTCTATGAAACCGCTCATTTGTCGGTCGAAATTGGTAAGGGCGGCGGCGTCGACGATGTCATAGTTCAGCGAATTCCCGACGAGCCGATACCGTATGGCGGGCGATTGAGCATTCAGCCGGTCGATCAGCTCCTGCCGTCGCTCGAAGGCGGATGCTTCGCCCGCCCCTGGGGGGCGGAGTTCGACGGCACGTTGGATGGCTGGTACTCGCCCTGGCTCACGCGGTGCATTTGCAGCGAGCCTGGTGGCCTCGACAGGGGAATCGCTCTCATCTCTCCAAGGTCGCGCATCATGCTGGAGTTGGGGTGGCTTGTTCGACCACGCCTGACCAGGCTTTCCCAACCCGAGGCCAAACCCACCAGCAGTCAATGCATTGTTGTCGGCGGACTCACTTATTCCAGTGGAGGCATACTGTCTGGGGACAAGTGGTAGGGCAGGCAGGAGACTGTGCATTTCAATGGCGTCCTTGTCGAGCGGCACGCGAACGTTCCCAGTCTCAAGTTGGTACTCGATCTTCCGCGCCACGGCCCGGTTGCCGATCATGCGCTGGAGACAAAGGACGGGGTCGCGAAGATCAGGCGCAGAACCCCGACCGCTGTTGAAGGGTGGTTTTGAGCCTTTGCGTCTGACCTCCCTTACGTAGCGTGAGTTCATACTTTTCGCGCCTCCCACTCGGGCTGGTCTAGACGGGGCCAGCCCACCTCCCGCGGCCGCGCTGGCCTGGCAGGCGACGTCTGGGTGTGATGGCGGATCGCCTCAGTCGGCTTGTTGATCGTGAACGGCTGCCGCCCGTTTGCTTGTTCGAAGTTATGCGACTGCACGATCTCCGGATGGATCAGGTTAGTCGCAGGCCGCGCCTCCTGCAAGGACGGATCCGCAAGCCCCGGGTCCCGCGCGAGGAGAGGGTGAAGGACCTTGATCGCCACTTCACGCTGCAAGGTGGCGTCGTGTCCCTTGAACACGGCACCCATCCCGCCCTCGCCGAGTAGGGTCACACCCCGATATCTTCCGAGAGAATGACCAATCAAGCTTTCCATGCGCGCTTCCTCGATTCGTGTGCGATGCCCGGCTCGCGTCCGGGGTGTACTGCGCTGACTGTGAGACCACTATTGGTGTGATCTCGGCGCGAACAGACGAGTAGGCGACTGCCGGAGGAAGTGT
>MGOM01000054.1:0-2103 GCA_001797105.1 Chloroflexi bacterium RBG_19FT_COMBO_62_14 | reverse complement strand
GGCGGCAGTCCCGGCCCTGAGAACGCCTCGGGCTTCGCTAGTTGGAACCCCCGGTTCGCGGGCTAGGGAGTCGGCGCCTGGTTTTCGTACTTGACCTGCATGGCATTGAACGTCCTACATTGCAGCGTCGACTTGGGGCTTCGACATCCTGGAAACGAACCCTCTTCCCAGGCCTGCGCATGGCTATCTCGGCAAAACGCGATCGAGACCGGGAAGTTCGCAAGAGGCTCTGCGAGCGAGTCGCTGCCTACGGCGACAGCATCAAATAGTGTTGGAAGTAACCGGACTTTCGAGCCTGCTCCCAGGTGATCCGGGTGTTCTCGCCCCAGCGGTTACCGGGGTCGTCTATGATGATCCCTTCCTCGTCCGCCGATTGCAGCCGAACGAAGTGGTTGTCCAAATTGACCATCACCTGGTTGCCGCTGTCGATAGCCATTTGCATGGTGGGAATAATGCTGGCCTTGTAGTCGTCCACCGGCACCAGTTCTTCAAGCCCCTCCTCTTTCTCTAACTTCTCGTAGATCGTCTTCAGGTTTTCATACTTCTCCAGATTGGACCGCAGCCCCTTCAGTGGATCGTCCTTGCCCTTCCCGTCAAAGAGGTTCTTGAGGTCCTTCGGGTGGGCATCCGGTTTTGAAGCCCCTCTGTTCCGCGCCTTCTCCAGCACGGCGATGATCTTCTTGAACTCCTTCGATTTCCCTGAGAGTTCCTTGGGGATGCTCGTTTCATATTCCCTCAAGGCAGCGATGGTCTTGTCAAGCCTGACCCGGACTTCCGCAAACGACTTCGCTTTGGTCGGATCCGCCAGGCTGGGTGCGTTGAGTTCGGTCTGCAGCGCGTTAAGCTCGTCCTGAGCGAATGTGTCGATCTCGATCCATTGGGTGACATTCCCCAGATACTTCTTCCGCCGCACTTCCGTGTGATCCTGGATGTATTTCTGTTTGTAAGCCTCGCGCTCACTGCCCTTTAGGGATTTGTAGGTTTCATCCTTGTTGATCGCCTTCGCGGCCTCGTTGTAAGCTGGGCGATAAAGAGCGCCGATGATATCGAGGTTCGAGGTGTACTTGGTGCTGAGGAAATAGTCCTCCTCTTCGCCGCGCGCCACGACCTGGCCGCCTTTCACCTTGGAGAGCTTCAATCCGAACCGTCTGGCCACGGCGATGATGAAGCTGTGCGCGGTGATCTTACCTGCGGCTTCTTTGCGGCCTCCGGCCTCATCGATGGCGACCAGTTGAAGGAAATCAGGCATCCGCAGGCTGGCAAGGTCCTCAGGCCGCGCATTGTAAACGCCCAACTGCTCCGCAAATTGGGCAGCTGTCGCGCTCAGATCGTCCCCGACGTAGTCCTTGGTGGACTTGCCCAGCGCCTCGAGCATCATCGAAATCACCGTCATATTGCAGGTGCGGGCGGCCGCGGCCTTCTCGCTGCTAAAGAGGATATTGGCGTTGAAACCCTGTGCGTAGTAAATCGTGTTGGCGTTCAATTCTCGGTTGATAAACTCTCTGACACGCTTCAATTCACCTTCAGCCCCGGCGAACTCACTCGCCGTCAGCCCGGCGACCGCCTGGCGGGCGGCGGCCATAGCTGCGCGCGCCGAGGCTCGCTTTTCCTCCATCGTCGTCAGCGCCGTCTGGCGCTGCGCCTCCTTGGAAGCTTTATCAACTTTCTTGGCCTTCTCCAGTTCGCGGTGGGCTGCGTTGTATTCCTTCTCCGCTTCCTTGTACTCCCCAAATCCCTGATGCACCGGGGTCAGAATTCGGATAGCCGCCGGATGGTTCTTCAACGTCGGATCGTCGGATTCAGGTTTTACGGGGCTTGCCGCCGGAGCTTCCGGCGGCTGGAACTTCTGGAGCGCTTTAGATGTTGCAGGTCCCAAGACGCCGTCCACCTTGTCATCGGCCAGTTTGAATCTGAAGTATTGTATGGAAGCCACTTGACCGGCGAATTCGTCGTAATTGCCTTGCTCCCACAGAGCTTTGAGTTCTGGTGAATACGGCCAGCCCGCTTGAGGCGGTCGCTCAGCATAGTACTTGTTCTTTGGGAGCGCTCTGGCATAAAACTCAGCATCACCGATATAGGACCCTTCCTCAAAGACGATCTCCT
>MGOM01000053.1 GCA_001797105.1 Chloroflexi bacterium RBG_19FT_COMBO_62_14 | reverse complement strand
TGGGCCAAGTTGGGGCTCCTGACCGGCGGCTAAGAGAGGAATGAGCGTTCGAGCAAGTCCGCCAGGGCGACGGTATCGTTCAGGCCGTAGCACGGCGTCTCGACCGGGAGCGTGGCATCGGTGGCGATCGCAATGCACTGCTCGGCCGTACCGATCAGTTCGCGGCTGTTCGCCTCCCGGACGACCTGGATCGTCGGTTTCGTGGCCTGCATGTAACCTTCGGTGAGGATGATATCAACATTGGTCATCTCGGAGGCGATATCATCAAGATCCAGTTCGTGTTCCAGCGAGCGGTACGAGGCTATGCGATCCGGGCAGGCGACAACCACGTGGTCGCTGCCCGCCTGAGCGTGCCTCCAACTGTCCTTGCCCGGCTGGTCGATCTCGAGTCCAGGGTGAGAGTGGTGCTTGATTGTGCCTACGCGGAACCCCCGCCGCCTCAGCTCAGGAATGAGCTTCTCTATCAAGGTTGTCTTACCCGCTTTCGACACACCGATAATCGTAACCAGCGGGACCTGTTTCGTCATGCGACAATACCCTCCTACTCACAACAGCCCGGGTTATGCTCGATCGGCGGTGAATGTCCTCGATGTGCGCAAGCGCGGCCGTCTTCAGCGGACGGCAAGGCCCCCGATGATAGCCGAGGGCCGGCTGCGCGTCCGCGGCCGAGTGGCGTCAGGACGGGCAGTTCGGAGATTGTCTGTCAGGTTGTCCGGGAGTGATAACGGCAGAACGAACGGATCCCTCGGATTGGCTGGGAGCGCTCGATGGCGCTGTCGTGATCAACGAGCGCCGGACCTTAGCGCACTTCAGCCGCCAATAACCTTTCCAGATTGGTTTTGGATCGGGCTTCGACTTCGGCATGCAGGCTGGCGCCGTGGGCATCCATGGTGACGACAGCCGGAAAGTCCTTGACCTCGATGACCCACATCGCTTCAGGCACGCCGAAGGCGAGTTTGTGAACAGCCAGCACGCGCTGGACCGACTGAGCGATCAACGAGGCAGCCCCGCCGATCGCATGCAGGTAAACCCCGGGGACTTCCTGGCAGGCGGCGAGCGTCTTGGGGCCCATGCCGCCCTTGCCGATCACCGCCTTGACGTTGAAGTGGTGCATGACGTCGCCCTGGTAGGGCTCCTCCCGGGTGCTCGTCGTCGGGCCGGCGGCGACGAAACGATACTCCTTGGTGTCCAACCCGGCGACGACGGGGCCGCAATGGTAGATCGCCCCGCCTGCCAGCAGATCTTTCAATGCCTCATAGACCTCTCGGTCGTCGCCTTCCGGCGGGCGCGCCTCTTTGACGAAGGTCTCGACCATCCACTTATGTGCCGTGTCTCGGCCGGTGATCATCACCCCGGAAAGCGAGACTGGATCTCCGACCTTGAGCCCGCGTATCGCCTCATCCGGGATCGGGATTGTGAGATTGTGCATCGCGCCCTCCCTCAGATGTATGTCACGTCGGCCCCATCGACCACCATGCTTCGGTGTCGATAGGCCCAGCACATATACGAGACCGAGACGAAGAAGCTGGCCGGGAGTCGGTGCATGCTCTTCACTTTGACCCCCAGCACGGTCGTCTCGCCCCCGAAGCCCATTGGGCCGATGGCGAGCTGATTGGCTTCGTCGGTCAGCTGCTCCTCCAGAGCGGCGAGCTTCGGATCCGGGTTGGTGTCCTGCAGCGGACGGAAGAGGGCTTCCTTAGAGGCGTAATAGGAGGAGCCTCGATCTCCGCCGATGGCGACTCCCAGAATCCCGGGCGCGCAGCCTTTGCCTTGTGCCTTGTGCACGGCGTCGAGCACCACTTTGCGCACGCCCCCCAGATCGCGCCCCGCCCCGAGCTGGGCGTTGGGAAGAGACACCTGGGCGCCGACGTTTTCGCAGCCTCCACCCTTCAACATCAAGTCGGCAGTCAGTGTTTGCTCTTCGGTTTCCTCGAAGTGGATCGTCGGGAAGTAGTCATCCCCCAGGTTGTTGCCGCTGTTCTTGCCGCTGACCGAATCGACGGCGTTAGGTCTGAGGTAGGACAGGGCCGTTGCCTGCGCAGTCGCCTGTCGAATCTGATCCCGCAGCTTACGGGTGCTCCAGCCTTCGGGGAACTTGACGTAGAAGATCGGCGTCCCTGTATCCTGGCAAACGGGCGTCGAATTCTGGCGCGCCAGTGGGACGTTCTCCAGGATTGTCTCCAGGGCGCCGGCGGCGGCCGAGCCAGGCGCCTCTCGCGCCTGCGCCGTCTGGAGCGAGTGTTCGACCTCGGCGGGCAAGTCGGTTGCCGCCAGTCGGATCAACTCGAGGAAGGAAGATGTCAGATCTCGCATGTGCGCCTCCGGATCCATGCACATCCACTCGGCCCGACGGCACATCCTCGGTGGGCGTCGATCTGACCATAATTGTGAGCGGTGAATGAAAGGCTGGGCAGTGATGAACGGCGCATCCTTGGGCGTCGGGCATCACCGCTCAAATCGTGGCTCGAGGGCGGAGGACCTGTGTCCGAGGACCAAAGGAGCCATCAAAGACTATAATAGTTAGATATCGGGGTGAGACGAGCGTGGACACGCGTTCGGTCATTGAGGAGGGCGAAGCGCTCACCCTGATCACCTGGGGCGCTATGGTGTATCCGAGCCTGGAGGCCGCCAGTCGTTTCCCCGGCCAGGTCGAAGTGATCGACCTGCGGACGATCGTCCCCTGGGATCAGCGGACGATCCTGGCATCCGTAGCCAAGACCGGGCGCGGCCTAGTTGTGCACGAGGAGCCCCTGACGGCGGGTTTTGGAGCCGAAATCCTGGCTACCCTGGCCGAGAAAGCCTTCAAAGACCTCGATGCGCCTCTGCGGCGTCTCACCGTTCCGGATAGCCCGATCCCGTACAACGCCGGGATGATGAAATACGTGCTCCCCAACACCGACAGCATTCTGCGGACCATCACCGAACTCCTCGCGTTCTAAGCCCTTCCGCGCCAGGCACCCGATCCAACCAGCCGGCCCGGCTGCCTGAGGCGGCTGCATTACAGGCGCGCCGATCATCCGCCAGCGATCTGAAGGCATCGGTGATGCCGGCGATCAGGTGCCAGTGCTATACTCTCCAGCCACCGACGCCGGGGAGTGCGATGGATGATTTGGTTCAAGGACTCCGAGCGTACATTGCCGAGCGGTATCTGGACATGGCGCCTGAGGACCTGCCTCCGGACTACCCCCTCGTATCAAATGGCCTGATCGACTCTTTCAATCTGGTGGATCTTGCGCTCTACGTCGAAGAGACATTTCACGTGCATATCGACGATACCGAACTCAATGCGAACGTCTTCGATTCGGTGTACGGTCTGGCTGCCCTGATCAAGGTCCGCAGTTGATGCTTCCCCCAGGCGATACGCTCGCTCACATCCTCGCCCACCACCTTGAGACCGCCCCGGATCGGGGTGCGGTGGTCCTGATGGGCCGTTCGAGTGAGACGCATCTGACTGTCCGGCAGTTGCTCGACGGCGCCGGGGTCTATGCTGACCAATACAAGGCATCCGGCGTGCGGCCCGGGGAGGTCGTGGTCGACCTTCTCCCGCCGGGGGCACCATTGCTCTTCGCCTTTTTGGGGGGCGTGCTGATGGGCGCGGTCCCGTGTGTCTTGCCCTTTCCCACCGAGAAGCTCGACCCGGTGCGTTACCGGGAGAACCTCACCGCCCTCATACAGGTCACACACCCAGCGGCGATGGTCGCCGAGCCAGCGCTGGCCAGTGAATTGAGGGAGGCCCTCCCCCATGATCCAGCGATGAAGGCGATCCTCGGGTGCAGCGACGATTGGAAGGAAGGATCGGGCGCCCAGGTTCCCGACCTGTGGGAGGGCCTGATGAGAGGCCCTCAAGACCTGGCCCTGCTTCAGCACTCGTCCGGGACCACTGGTCTCCAGAAGGGCGTCGCTCTCTCGCATACTTCGATTCTAAGTCAGTTGGCCGCATATCTCCCCGCGCTTCGTCTGAGCGATGAAGACGTGGTTGTGAGCTGGCTCCCGCTCTATCACGACATGGGATTGATTGCCGGGTTCTTGCTCCCTCTTCTGGCCGGCGTCAAGCTGATCCTGATGTCCCCTTTCGAATGGGCCCGGGCGCCATGGATGCTGATGCAGGCTGTCAGCCGTCATCGTGGAACTCTAGTGTGGCTGCCGAACTTCGCTTACAACTTCTGCGCCGAACGCATCCCTGACAGAGCGCTCAAGGGCATAGACCTGTCTTCTTGGCGGGCGGTCATCAACTGTAGCGAACCGATGTATGCCAGCAGCCACCAGATGTTCTCGAACCGCTTCATCCCATACGGGATCAAGCCCGAGGCTCTGACCACTTGCTATGCCATGGCGGAGAACGTGTTTGCCGTCACACAGGGGCCGATCGAGGGGCGTGTCACCATAGACCGAGTAGCCTCAGAAAGTCTGCAGCGCCGCGGTCTGGCAGAGCCGGAGGCCGGCGGATCGCAGCGTGTGGTCGAGGTCGTATCGGCCGGGCCCCCTCTGCCAAACTGTGCAGTTCAGGTGGTCGGTGAAGAAGGTCAGATAGTCGGCGAGCGTCAGGTCGGCGAACTCGCCCTGCGGAGCGATTGCATGCTCTCCGGCTACTACAACCGGGCGGATGCGACGCAGAGTGCGCTTCGGGATGGCTGGTTCCTCACAGGTGACCTGGGCTATGTGGCAGACGGCCAGGTGTATATCACAGGCCGAAAGAAGGATCTCATGATCGTCGGGGGGAAGAACATCTACCCCCAGGATATCGAACAGCTGATCGGAAGCGTGCCAGGAGTGTATCCGGGCCGGGCCGTCGTATTTGGGATCGCCGATCAAGAATTGGGAACGGAACAGGTCGTGGCGATCGCCGAGATCGACCCGCGCCACCCCCGCGGAGAAGCCGCCCTCGGCCTCGACATCCGGCGCTCGGTGTCGACCGGTTCGGAGATCACCCTGCGTCACGTCAAGATCGTGGATGAACGCTGGCTCGTCAAGACAAGCAGCGGGAAGCTGGCCCGATCAGCAAACCGCGAGAAGTTCCTCACAGAGCAAGGTCGTACGAGGATTGGATCTGAGAGTGAGTGACCGGGCTGTGCCCTTCGCCATGAGTTGTCATGATCATTCGTTCGATCGGAGGTGTGGCTCGAGCGGCGGAAGCGGAGTGCCCCATTTGTGGAGAATGGGTTGGCTTTGTTACTCCTGAAGAACCTGACTGCGGCGGCCCTGAAGCTCAGCCTCGGCATCCTGGCCTGCCTGGGTTTGTTCGAGGCGACGCTCCAGGCAAACCCGGCGCTCCTCTTGCGCGGCATGGCGCTGCCGGCGCCGGTCGACCCACCGATCATGACTCAAGTCTACGATGTGCGCTCGTCCGATGCCGATCTCTTCTTCTGGGTGCCTGACTTGATCCGGCCTATCCCGCCGGAGACAGACAGAGTCGAGGCGCATGTCGTGTTCGAAACCGATGAGTTCGGCTTTCCCAACGCGGCTCCCCTGCCAGCGGGTGTGGAGGTGGTTGTCCTGGGGCGCTCTTACTCGGTGGGCGCACAATCGAGCGACCCGTGGCCGCGGGCCCTGGCCCGACTGACGGGGTACAAGGTGCTCAACTTGTCGCAGGGCGCAAGCGGGATTGATCTCAAGCGGGCGTATCTGGAGCGATTCGGGTTATTGCGGCGGCCGCGCTGGGTGATCGTCGAGGTTCTGCCGAGTATGGACATCATGGGATATACACCGATTCCGTCAACGCTGGTCCAAGGCCTGGTGGTGCCCACCATCCAGGAACTGGCGCGCCGAAACAGGACGGGTGGAAGCAACAACGAGGTGGATCCAATCTTCCCGGGAGAAGTGGACATGCCTGGGAGGAAAGCAGAATTGACCTTCTTCGCCTACTACCTGTCGGCCCTGACGGCTGACGGACCCAGCATCCTGGCCAGCCAGCAGTGGGCGACCTACACGCGCCATCTGTCGGATCTGGCCCAGGAGACGCGGGCCAACGGTGCCTGCCTCGTGTTGCTTTACGCGCCGACCAAGGCCAACGTGTACTTTCCCCTGGCCGAGGACCTGAGTCAACTCGAGCCGGCCCTCGTCGGGGTCACTGCCTGGCGACTCGGAGAGGAAGGGTGGCTCGTGGGGGATCCTCGGGTAAAAGTGGATGTGGCGGCGATGCAAGCCAACGCCTCGGCGGCGCGGGATCTGGTCGCCACATACGCGCGGCAACAGTCATGGCTATTCGTTGATCCGACTCAAGCGATGACGAAGGCGGTTCTGAACGGCGAGAGCCCGTTCATGGCCTATGACACACACTGGAGTGATCTCGGTCACAAGCTGGTCGCCCAGGAGTTGGCCTCCGCGCTCGAAGGCGCTGACTGCCCTTAAATGCCCCTGCATACCCCGATCTACCTGTTCTTCTTGTGCGTGGTCGTGCTGATCTACTGGTTGTTGCCTGGAGGTCGTTGGCGGAGACTGTTCTTGCTCAGCGCCAGCTATCTTTTCTATGCCGCATTCGACGCCCGCTTCGCCATCCTGCTGCTTGCGCTGACACTCATCGTCTATCTACTTGGACGAGGCATTCCCAGCAGCCGGCTTGGTCGCCTCTATGCGTGGTTGAGCGTCGCGGTGAGCCTGAGCGTGCTGGTGGCTTTCAAGTACTCCGGGTTCTTCCTGTCCAGCGTGGCTGCCGCCTTTCGTCTGCTGGGCGTTTCCTTCTTCCCGCCGGCGCTGAACTTCCTGCTTCCGGTGGGATTGTCTTTCTATACATTCCAGGCGATAGCCTACACGACGGAGATCTACCGCGGCACGGCGCAGCCGTCCCCAAGCCTCTTGGATTTTGCGCTCTCTCTGGCGTTCTTTCCCAAACTCATTGCAGGCCCGCTCGTGCGACCGGCCGAATTCCAGGACCAGATTGGCAGTCACCCGCCGCGTCCTGACGCGGAAGCGCTAAAAAGTGCGCTAGGCCTGCTCCTGTTGGGTCTGATGAAGAAGGTACTCATTGCGGACAGCCTCGGAAGTCTGTCGGAGGCAGCCTTCCGGGCCTCAAACCTGACTCCGACGCCGTGGTCCTTTCCCTCGCCTTTGTATTGGGCGGGGTTTTACCTGTATGCGATACAGATCTACGCGGACTTCTCCGGTTACACAGACATGGCCCGCGCCTCCGCCCAGCTGCTGGGTTTCTCGTTACCGGAGAATTTCCGCCAGCCCTACCTGGCCGGGAGTATCGCCGACTTTTGGGGTCGCTGGCACATGACCCTCACCCGCTGGTTTCGCGAGTATCTGTTCCAGCCTCTCAGCCGGAGCTTGCTGGTTGCAGCCAAGAGGCGGCATCGAAGGGTCATCCAGCTAGCTGCCAATCTGACGACGATGACTCTGATCGGGTTGTGGCATGGGGCGGCATGGACCTTTGTCGCCTGGGGGTTGTGGCACGGGGTCCTACTCTCCATTGAACGGTTCTTTGGCTTTACCCCCGGCCGAGGATGGCTGCGGGGGCTTCAGGGTGTGATTACGTTTCATCTTGTAGGCATAGGCTGGGTGCTGTTTCGTGCCGAAAGCTTCGCCAGCGCCGGCAGGTTCCTGAAGGGTCTGTTCTCTTTTCAACAACTCGTGTGGTTTCCCCGGTATCTTCCCCCGCTCCTATTGGCGGGAGGGCTCGTGGTCGCCATCGACCTTGTCGCCGGGGGTTTCGTGCGCCCGACCCCGGATAGCCGGCGCTTGTGGCAGCCTGTGCTCGTGGTGGCTTGTGTCCTGGTCCTCGCAGGACTGGCGCTTCTGCAATTCCTTCGCGGCGTGGATCCCCGGCCATTCATCTACGGACAATTCTGAGGGGAATGGAACCCCGCTTCGATGCCGACGGCGAGGGCGGAGGGAGGCCTGGAACATCTCTGGGTTGTTAGGCCATGCTGCGGGGTATGTGATTCAGATGTGGCCTCATAAATTCCTCCGGGTAGTTGGTGGGAGCGGGTGATCCGTTCGATCGATTGGGAAATGCGCTAATCTGAGCGGATGGATACCACCCAATTCATCCCGCCATCCGTGTTACACTGCCCACGCCATGGATTCGAAATCCCTGCACACGCTTGAGCTTCCCAAGATTCTTGACCGCCTGGCGGGTTATGCAGCGTTTTCGGCGTCCAAGGAACGGGCGAGGGCTCTGCTTCCGACGACCGATCTGGGTGAGGCGGTCCGCCGCCAAACGGAGACGACTGAGGCGCGTCACCTGATGAGCGTCAATGCGCGCGTGAGCGTGGGTGGCGCGCGCGACATCCGCAGCTCGGCTTCGAGCGCTTCGCACGGCGGTGTCCTTGAGCCGCTTGAATTGCTGGACATCAAAGGCACACTCCTCTCGGCCCGCAACCTGAAGCGACTGTTCGAGAAAGCCGAAAGCGCATACCCGACGCTGGCGGCGCGCGCGCGCGGGCTGGAACCCTTCGACGAAGTCGTGGAGGCAATCTCTCGCGCCTTAAACGACCGCGGGGATGTGCTGGATGGCGCCTCCGCTAGGCTGGCGGAGATTCGGACCGAGCTGCGCGTGGCGCATGACAGGCTGACCGGGAAACTGCAGCGCCTGATCGGTGACCCGAAGTACTCACCGATGCTTCAAGAACCGATCATTACCCAGCGGGACGGCCGGTTTGTGATCCCACTAAGGGCAGAATTCAAAGGACAACTCAGGGCGGTGGTGCATGACCAATCGGCCTCGGGGGCGACGCTCTTCATCGAACCCCTGGATACTGTGGACCTGAACAACGAGATCCGCGAGCTCCAACTCGCCGAGCGCGACGAGGTGCGCAGGATCCTGGCCGCCATTTCCCTTCTTGTGGGCGCCCGATCCGAAGGTATGGCGAACACCGTCGAGGCCCTGGCCAGCCTGGACCTTGCCTTTGCCAAGGGGCACTATGCCGAGGATCTCGCGGCTGTCGAGCCGATCCTGCTCGACTTCCGGCCCGGGGACGAGGTTATGCACCCGGGCACGACACTCCGGCTCATCGGTGCGCGCCATCCTCTGCTCGAGCCGGCCGATGTCGTCCCAATCGATCTCGACCTGCCCGACGACACCTTCGCTTTGGTGATCACCGGGCCCAACACCGGGGGCAAGACAGTCAGCCTCAAGACCGCCGGGCTCTTGGTGTTGATGGCTCAGTCCGGGCTGCATATTCCGGCGCTGTCTGGCTCGGAGATGACCGTGTTCGAGTCGGTGCATGCCGACATCGGCGACGAGCAATCCATCGAGCAATCGCTCTCGACTTTCTCATCCCACATCTCCAACATCATTCGCATTCTGGCCCGGGCCGATGCCCGCTCTCTGGTAGTGCTCGACGAGCTGGGTGCGGGTACGGACCCGCAAGAGGGCGCGGCGCTGGCAAGGGCGATCCTGGATGTCTTGCTCGAGAGACGTGTGACGACACTCGTCGCCACTCACTACCCCGAATTGAAAGCCTACGCCCACAATACTGATGGTGTTCGCAACGCCAGCGTCGAGTTTGATTTGGAGAGCCTTCGCCCGACCTTCCATCTGACGATCGGATTGCCGGGGCGGTCGAATGCGTTGGCGATCGCCGAGCGTCTTGGTCTCGATAAGGCCCTGGTTGAACGGGCGCGTCGGCGACTGTCTCCGGAGGATTTGAGGTCGGAGAGCTTGCTGGATGAGATCCACCGCCAGAGAGACGCCTCGCGACAAGCCCGCTTGGAGGCGGAGCAGGCGCTCGAGCGCGCTAAAGTCCACCAGACCGATCTCTCGGCCCGGTTGGAGGGAATCGAGGAAGAGCGCAGGAGCATTCTGGGGGAAGCACGCAAGCAAGCCCAGACCGAACTCGAAGGTGTCCAAGAAGAGATCGCCATTCTGCGTCGGAAGCTGGCAGTGGCGGGTCAGCCATTGGAGGCCTTAGAGGATGCAGAGGAAGCGATGGAGGTGATCTCCGAGAAGGTCGTCGAGCCCATTGCCCGCGAGACAAAAGAGAGCAGCTTCTACACTTTCCAACTGGGAGACCGGGTGATGCTGCGCAGCCTGGGTGCCCAAGGGGTGATTACGGATCTCGGAACCGGGCAAGTCGAAGTGCAGGTCGGTCGGCTGCGGATCCGGGCTGGTCTGGATGATCTGAGCCGCCCGGAGGCCTCGCCATCAAAGGGTCGTGAGGCGATCCCGGCAACCGACCGTAGGATTGGGGTGACTGTCTCGGAAGTGCCGCCATTGGAGCTCGACTTGCGTGGCCGCACGGCCGACGAAGCGCTCGACGAGCTCGACCGACGGCTGGACGCGGCGTATCTTGCAGGCTTGCCCTTCATTCGCGTGATCCACGGCAAGGGAACCGGGCGACTGCGTCAGGTGATCCGCGAGTTCGTCAGAGGCAATCCGTATGTGGCCTCATTCGAGAGCGGGCTGGAATCGGAAGGCGGGGACGGCGTGACCGTTGTCAAGCTCG
>MGOM01000052.1:16109-17173 GCA_001797105.1 Chloroflexi bacterium RBG_19FT_COMBO_62_14 | reverse complement strand
TTGGCCTGCCTGGGATCGCACGTCCGGGTCGCCCGCAAGCAGGGCCTGCACCAGGGAAGCGGCATCCTTGGGATCAAGTGGCAACACCGGCCCGGGCAGACCTGGTCCCCCACCGATCAGGGGACCTTCCATCGGTGAGCGGACCGCCTCCTCGCGGAGCCTCGGAGACGCCGCCGCGCCAGGACCCGTGCCGGGCGAGTCCGGCCTCCCATAGCGCACGGTGACCTCGATCGCCTGGCCCTGTGGCGCCTTGAACTTGAACTCGCGCGCCACTTCGGTCAAGTGGCTTTCGAGCGAGGCCATCGATTCATCAAGACTCTCAGTCTTGGGGGTCAGATCTGGGACGAGGTGAACATGGACCTTCCCACCGAATTCCTTCTCGCCTCCATACTCCTGGATCATCTTGATGAATGCATTCTGGACTGTCCGGGCGACTCGCTCCAGGTCGCGTCCGCCGGCGAAGATGTTGATGACGCTTTCCCGAGTCGTCTTGTCGGTGATCACCATCCCATTGCAGAACACCTCGGGGGCTTCCCGCGCCTCCTCCTGCATGGCATCCCTGGCGGCATCCTCCATGCCTTTCAGCATTCCAACCAGTCTGCCTTCGACGGCGACGAACAGCAGCGGGCTGATCGGGGGCGAGTCGGCCCGGTGATACTGCGCCGAAACCGCCGCTCCAAACCGTTCCAGCATCTCCTTGGGCTGCTTGGCGCTCGTGGCTAGTAGCATCCCCCGCCGCGGCGCCGCCACGATCAACATGTCCGCCTTCAGGATCCCGTGCGCCTGCTTGATGAACACGGCGTCGAGGATGCGTTCGGCCGCAAAGTAGTCCTCGCCGGCAACCACCATACGCAGTTGCTTGGAGGGGCCGATCTGGACCTTTTCGGTCTTCCATACGAGCTCGCGGGTGCCCAAGTTGCGCAGGGCAGCCTGCTCGATCAGCTTGAGCTGCTGTGAGAAATCGCCCTCGGGGAACTGCTTCCGCGACAGGAACTGGAACGTGTGAGGAAGGTCGTGACCGTAGGCCACGACCGGCATGTAGGCTGATTCTTGGTCCGGCATGA
>MGOM01000052.1:15694-15969 GCA_001797105.1 Chloroflexi bacterium RBG_19FT_COMBO_62_14 | reverse complement strand
CAACGGGCAATCCGGGCGGCCCCCAAAAAGGACAATATGACTCTGGCGTAGCGGTACGTCTCGGAGATGGGTGCATTCCGATACCGTGGGAGAAAGTAGGGGGGACTTCTTCGGAATGAAGAGTGCGTCGATGGTGTTGGAGGTTCTTAGTGTCGTCGGTTTCAGGCTGCGCCCGGCGCACCCATAAAGGGTGCGACTACCAGCCCGCCCGCGCCGCGGGGTTCTGGTAGCCGCAGATCTTCGACCTGCGCCCGACGCACCCATGAAGGGTGCGG
>MGOM01000052.1:15305-15582 GCA_001797105.1 Chloroflexi bacterium RBG_19FT_COMBO_62_14 | reverse complement strand
ACAAAACCGGAAAGAAGGAAGCGCCCAGCGAAGCTGAGCGCTTCCTTCTTTCCGGCCAAACGTCGATGGTGTTCGAGGTCCTTATCGCCGCCGGCTAAGTGACTTGCACTTCACACGAACGTGCTAATCGTGCTCAACGGGCGTGAACCTGCATCGAGCGCCGGTAAAGCTCTCGACCGACAGGATCGGCGTTCCGGGGTGGCTTACGTTCTTCACCGGCCAGTGCGGACAATCGCCATGCTCGAGGCGATCGTGCGAAATGCCGGCATAGATCGGC
>MGOM01000052.1:14426-15179 GCA_001797105.1 Chloroflexi bacterium RBG_19FT_COMBO_62_14 | reverse complement strand
GCCTGGCGGACGATCTGGACCCGCCGCTCCGTGTTCGTGAACGTGCCGGTCTTCTCGGCAAACGTCACGCCGGGCAGGTGGACGTCGGCGCTGTGCGAGGTTTCTGATTCGAACACGTCCTCCACCACGACGAACTCGCAGTTCTGCAGGCCGCGCCGCACTTGCGAACCATCCGACGCACCGCTCACCACATCCTCCTCCAAGATGTACAACGCCCGCAGCCGGCCCTCGGCCGCGGCCGTGGCTCATCGAAAGCGAGGGAAACGCCAATACGAAGGTTGGCGGCGTGTCACTCCGCCGGATTGCCCCCGCCCACCGCACGGATTGCCGGTATCCCGTCACATATAGTGACAATTTTCACATATATTATCGGATTCTTCCCTCCCGGTGTCAACGGTCGAAGAGCATGAATTAGGGTTCGCCCAAGGCGTGATAGACGCCGAGGCGGATTCTGTTCACATCCGTCGGTTTTCCGGGCCGATTGGAGCCCTCGTCCGTTGCGTCTCAATCAGTGGAGAAGGTGCAAGGAGTCTGAAGAACGGAGATCGTGCGGGAAATTCCGACCAGAAGGATCGACATTCTCACCAGAACGTGGCACCGGGGCGCAGCGGCCCGAGGATTCCTCGCGATGACTCAGCGGAGAACCGCCGGCGGGTCGGCCTGGCCCCGGCTTGTGGCGATCGAGCATCCTTGCTTCGATGCCGGGGGAGGAAGCTCATCGACTTCGGCCGACGCCCCAAACAATCCGGCCGG
>MGOM01000052.1:13834-14412 GCA_001797105.1 Chloroflexi bacterium RBG_19FT_COMBO_62_14 | reverse complement strand
TGGCTCGCGTTGCCAGGCGCGAGCCGGCATACCCGCCCCCGACGAGCGCCGCCAGCCCAACGAACCAAACCCACACCGGGTGCGGGATGGTGAGCAAGGTGAATAACCCGCCAAGGGTCAGCAGAACGGTGACAACCAGACCATGCGGCGCCTTCTGGCGCGTTGCGATTCGCCCGGCGAGCCACGATCCGGCGAAAGCCCCCACACCCCATCCTGCAATGATAAACACGAACGCGCCGGCCGGGATCAGATCGACGATCGCTCGGAGCGCTTCTATGTCCGTTGGGTCGACTCCGGGCGGGAGCGGGTAGACCAGAGTACTGACAGTCTCGAACACGGTGATAATCACATACCCGACGATGAGTCCTGCCAGGACTGCCAGGAAAGTACGCAAGATCGATCCCATCTCAAACTCCTCCTAGACGATCGAAAGACGTGAAGCGTGAAACGTAAAACGTGACACGTAAAACGTAATGCGTAAGACGTATTCCATGCAGACTGCAGCTTGTAGCATGAAGCCTGTTCTTGTGTCTTGTGTCTTGTGTCTTGTGTCTTGTGTCTTGTCTCTTGTCTCTTGT
>MGOM01000052.1:11287-13818 GCA_001797105.1 Chloroflexi bacterium RBG_19FT_COMBO_62_14 | reverse complement strand
CTTGTGTCTTGTGTCTTGTGTCCTGTGTCTTGTGTCTTGTGTCTTGTGTCTTGTGTCTTGTGTCTTGTGCCTTGTGTCCTGTGTCTTGTGTCCTCTTGAAGCCATTTCAGGCGCGCCGGTAAGCCTCGTAGGCCCGCCTTGCGTTAGTGAGCGGGTCCCGGTAGTACTCCTCTGGAGTAAGGTCGAGGGTGACTCTCCGCCGAGGCGGCTGAATGACGGGTCCTGTGGCGGCGAAACGCCGGAGGACTTCTGCGTGCGGCTTGAGCGTGCCGTCCGGCCGAACGAGGCCGAAGTAACGTTCGTGCCAGGACTCGTCGCATGGCGGCCGGTCATACATCTCAGGCACATAGTCGGCGTAGCACCAGACCAAGGCTCCCGATGCACCCACATCGACCAGCTTGGGTAGCACTCTCTCGAAGTACACCGCCAGATCCTCTTCCGAGGCCATGAACTGGCGCCTCGGCTTCCCATAGCTCATCCACTCCTTGACGAAAGAGGATTGGCCGGGCGCGGCCGTGCAGCCGCCGAATTCTTCCATGAGGATCGGTTTGTCACACAAGGCAGAGGTCAGCGCACATAGAAACGGCACGAAGTCCGGGTCGAGCGGCCCCATCGCCCAATCGGCGTACATCGGATAGCCGTGCATGACCGCCGTATCGACTTCTGCGAAGACGTCGTTCACGCGCAGGCCGTTGTCCTGGACGAGATTGGCCATGTGAAGCCCGCAGGTGATAGGTTGATCGGGATCGATCTCACGGATCGTCGCCGCCATCCGTCGAACCCAGCTCCGCCCCTCGTTCGCGCTGGGCGGCCAGGCGAACAGGTCGGGCTCATTCCCCAGGTTCCACAGACCGACGGCTGGATGATCCTTGAAGCGTAGCACGACTGTGTGGAGAAGGAGCTCAGCCGCGCCAAGCGCAGTCGGCTCCGTGAAGGGGTTGACGTATCCACGGTCCACCGCCCTGCCCCCGCTGACGACCTGGCGAACCCTTGCAGGCACGGTCAGACCGCTTCGCAGCATCCATCCGGGAACCCAGGATGGACCGCTCATGTGACCGGTGAAAAAGGTCACGTCGAGCTGCAGCCCTCGCTCGAGAGCGATGTCGCACACCTGCTCGAGGTGGTCCAACGCTTGCGGATCGACGGTTGTCGGCGATGGCTGCCAGTCCTCCCACAGCAGGAAGATCCGCACCAGCGTGAGACCCAGATGGCGGATCACATCGAACTCGTCCCGGACCTCGCCCGGATCGAAATCCGACCACCAATACATGGCCTTGCGCCGCGGCCAGTAGTTGACGCCGAGGACGAAGGGCTCCGGGGACATGCGGGCTCTCCTGCTCCTTTCACACTTTCTTGGTCGGGGGAGACACGCTGAGGACGACCGACTGCGCCGGCGCGGCTACGGCAGGTTCTCGGGGTTGACCTGAAACATCATCAGGATGTCCCCGAACGTATCCCCGAAGATCGGGATCATGTCGTATGCCAGGACTCTGGCCGTGTAGGCTTGGGGATCGCCCCGGCCGACAACCGCGATGAGCCGCAGCCATCCATCCTCGACTCCGCCACAATCCACCAGGGCGTAGTACTTCCCCCGGTGATACTCGTTCTCGAAATCCCAACGCGTGAAGAATGGATCGGTACACAAACCGGAGTAGATGGCGTACTCCTCGTCAAGGAGCTGGATGTATCCCCGACCGAGCCTCCGAGACGCCGAAATCGATACCCCCTCGACGCGCCAACTCAAGTACGCCTCGATGTCGGTCGAGGCGATGAGCGTCGTGCCGATCGTCTTGCCGGCGGAATCGATCCAAGGGATCGTACGCAAGTCGGACCAGACCACGGGGATGGAGGCCGAGATCGCCCCGGTGTCGTCGGTGACGAGGTGAAGATCCTCCTCGGGGTACGGAGATGCGGTCGACGTCAGCCGAGGGCTCGTCGGCACAGGCGCGAGGGTCGAGGTTAAGACGGCCGCATTCGTCGGGCGCGCCTCGGTGGAGGCCGGTTGGGCCGTCCGACTCGGCGTAACGGTCGGATCGACCACCGATATCGGAGAGGCGCGACAGGATGCAATCAACAATGTGAGACCGGTGATGAAATAGCGAACCATGGCACGGACCGTCAAGATTACTCCTTCCTTGCCGAGGGGGGTGTCATCCAAAGGCCCTCTGAGCATTAACGCAGGGCAATGAGTTGCTCTTGCGGGGATTCGGGCTGTGGGAAGCGACGGCGTGCCCTCACATCGGAGGCCTAACGGATGACTTCCTCGTACTCCGCCCTGGCCTGCGGGCTGACGATCCGCACGTATTCTTTCAACCGCTCGAGGTGATCCTTGAGGCGCTGGTCGTCGATCCCGGGTGGAGCATAGCCCGTGAAGAGCACGCGTCGGGTCGTTGGTGTGATGCGCGCCCGACCGGCCGGCCCGTACAGGATGCTCGAGAGCACGCCGGCCTCGTCGTGGATGAACATGTCTTTCGGCTTCAGTTTCTGCGGCCGGGCGTTCATCATGACGTACTCTTCGGCGCCGCTGGCAA
>MGOM01000052.1:8088-11262 GCA_001797105.1 Chloroflexi bacterium RBG_19FT_COMBO_62_14 | reverse complement strand
TGCATCAAGGTCGTGACCGGCCGTGAGCATCAGATCCTCGAGCTCGGCCATGAACATCGCTTCGACCAGGGAGGCGACGCTGGGAATGGCCTTGCCTTTGAATACGACCGATTCGAGCTGGAGTTGCACGTGGTAGGTCTTGTCGAACGACTTGTAGTAGGCGGCATAGGCCTGGAGGGTCGGGTGCGAACGCAGCTCGGACTTGCTGGCAGTAGCATGTTGCCTTCGCAGCCATTCTTCAAGCTCCGTCTTGCGCGCCTCGAGGCCGGGGTGATGGGCAGGGTTGGCGGCGTCGTTCATCGCCAGCACTCCGATCAAGGCTCCCGGATACGCGGTTCGCCAGGCTTCCGATGCCGTGAAGCGCATGCTCCCTCGACCCTATCTTATCCGACGCGGGCCAAACGCGGGAGACAGACGGATGGCTCGGCGGAGAGCGTCCCTCCCCCGAACCTTCCCTCTCGCTCCGCTCCAGGGATCTTCGAGCCTCCGGGGAGAGGGAACGGTCTCCCTCCCCCTGGAAGGGGGAGGGTCGGGGTGAGGGTTGAGGCCTCAGACACACACACCCGCGGGTGCGCCCAGCTCACTTGTTGCCCAGACTTACGACCCCACCCAGGCCGCTAACCCGTTTGGAGACGTTCGGGCTGCCGTAGTAGCGTACGGATCCCAACCCGCTGATTTGGGCGGTCAGTTGGCGGGTCACCCAGACGGTGGCGCTGCCAGCCCCGCTGATGCTAACATCGGCGGTCCCGCTCTGCAGATCTTCACCGTCGAAGCTGCCCACACCGGAGATGGTGAGCTTTAACGCGCCGGCGGCCGACGGACCGCCGACGCTTAGGCTCCCGGCACCACTCAGGTCAAGGTCCAGCCTCTGAGCGGTCAGGTTGACCATGCCCACCTCACCTGCCCCGCTGGCCGAGACGCTCAAGTTGTCGAGGTTGAAATCACGGATGTTCACTCTGCCGGCGCTTGAGAAACCGACGTAGGCGAGATCGGGGACCGTTACCTCGATGCGGACCGGTTTGTTTCGCGGCCGGTGCAATCCGATGCGGCCGCGTGGCGTGGTGAGATAAAGCACTCCGTTCCTCACCTCGGTGCGGATTTCGGGAAGGATGTCGCTTTGCGCCTCGATCGACAGGCTTTCCTGCGATCCATACGTGATCGTCACATCGGCCGGATACTCGATGACCACCGAATCGAAGCCGCTGACGGCGCGGTCTTCGCGGACCACTTCGCCGGTGGCGGGCACGCCGATCAAGAAGGACGGGTGCGCCCCGAACCAGGGAGTGGTCGACAGTCCGATTTGGGGCGCAAAGGCCACGGCCAGGAAGAGCACGATCACGAACAGGAGCGTCAGCACATCCCAGGCCAGAGGCCAGCTCCCCCGCAAGATCAGACCGACACCGGCGAAGATGAGCAGCAACGGCCACAGGTTCGCCATGACCCACAGGTTTTCGGCGGGGATGTAGCCAATCTGGATCAGCAACAGAATCACGCCAGCGGCGATCAACAGCAAGGGCCCGAACAGGGAGCGTCGTGCGTTCACGTGGCGTCCTCCTGGGCGGGAATGATCTCGTCCTTCGGCTCGGTCGGCGAGCTGATCGAGGGGAGCTCTCGCCTCCGCGTCAGGACCAGGTATACCCCGACGAGGATGAGCATCGCGGGGAAGAAGTACTGCCTCACGGCGGAGGGGGTGTCGGCGAAGAAGATCAGCTCGAACATCGCCCCGAAAACCACGAACAGGATGAGGCCCACACGCAGGACCCGCAGCCCGGCGCGCCGGACGCTCGAGTTGCGCCCCCGCAGGCCCATGATGGTGATCCCGATTCCCACCGACATGACGATCACCGCCCACCCATAAGACCAGCTTTCCCAGTGACCGGTGAGGTTCTGGTAGAGCAGCATCAGCCCGATCGTCCCGAGGATGCTCCCCGGGATGGCAAAGGCCGATGACGACCTGCCGCCGGCAAACATTACGACGAAGAACGCCGCGCCGGCGGCGACGACGGCGAAGGGCCAGATCATCGACCAATCCAGCGCATCACGGAACACCTGCGCCAGCAGGGCGAGGGCTCCGAAGAGGATCATCAACGCACCGAAGACGACCCCGACTGTGTTGGGATTCCTTTCCGACATGATTGCCTCCCTTTCGCCGCACTAGCCTTGGCGAGTGCGGCCGACTTGTTCTCGACTCCATAGTTGTCCTCCTGCCGGCCGTGTGCGATCGCGGCAACGAGAGGAGGCACGACTCCTGTGAACTCTACGTAGGCCGGTCCGCCAAGGTCGCGAGATCCGTTTGGCCACATTCAAGAGCTACGACGCCGGCCGAACCACCGAGTGGGACCATCCGACGGGGCCGAACGCTTCTGAGAGGATCGGACTCGATCGCCGGGTCCGGTCGGGACACGGAGACTGGCGGCGCAGCGACCGCCGGTGGAGGTCCTCGTTGACTGCCGTCGCGATTCTCGGTGAGGGCGATGTCCGAAGAAAGCCCGAATGTCACCGAACTGCCCTGATGATCGGCGTCGGGAGCGGCCGCGGGGGGTAGACCGTGTCGGCAATCTTGCCGATCAAGATCCTGTGAATGAGGGCAGCGGTGATGGCGATGATCGTCGTCATGGCCCAGGCGGGGGTCGAGGTCGATGCGATCCCATCCGGCATCCCTAACTTGATCATCCTGAGCGGGATCGTACTGGCCGGGAAGGTTGCTGCGGAGCGTCCCCCGTTGGAGGAGCGGGGTGATTCTGAGCAGACTCGGACGCAAGCTCCGGGCGCCTTGCCTTAGGCTGAGGTGGGACGAAGTGAAGTCGAAGGATGGGTGCGCAAGATCGTCGCCGGCTTTGTCCGGCGACGATCAGTCCCCACCCGGCCTCGTCGGGTCACCCCAGCAGCCTCTCCAGGGCGGACTGGATCAGCCGTAGCGCTAGCGGCAGGATGATGGCTGCCAGCATCCAGCGCAGGGTCTCCGGCTGCCACGGCCAGGTCGAGAGCTTGGAGATGACCTCCCGCATGCGCAGCAGCCCGGAGAGGGCCTTGTCCAGGTCATTCAGGCGGTCGAACGTCCCCGACCGGACTTGCTCCTGGAACCCCCGATAAGCGGCCTCCAGGCTCTCATTCACCTCCGCCTCCAGCCGAGCCTTCTCGCGGGTCAGGCGTTGGTGCATGCCGAGCAACGGT
>MGOM01000052.1:7132-8030 GCA_001797105.1 Chloroflexi bacterium RBG_19FT_COMBO_62_14 | reverse complement strand
TGTTCGTGTTGGGCGCCGGTGGGTTGACGATGTAGTCGAAGTAGAGGAACAGCAGCACTCCGATCGCTGACCGCGAGGTCAGGCCCGAGAAGGCGTAGGTCGGCCGCGGCTGAAGCAGATTGATGTGGGAGGCCGCCGCGTGCAGCTCACTGACCTTGCGCAGCTGCCGGACGGTGTGGAGGACGAGGATCAGAAAGGTGGCGGTGGTGAACGCCGTGGTAGCGAAAGCTAGGGCCTGAAGGGGGATCGCCCAGGGCACTAGGCCCTCCGGCTGGGGTGCGAGGATGAACAAATAGCCCAACGGGCCGGCCAGGCCCGTCGCGATCCACGCGCCGGCGGCCGGGACGGTGGTCAACTCATACCGGATGCGGGCGTAGTCGGCCTCGCCGACATCCAGCGCCGGACGAAAGGCCTCCAGGGACGACAATGCCTGGTGGTCCAGGTAGTGTGTGAGACCGACGATATAGGCCGGGTAGAGAGAGAACACCAGACGCTGCGGATCGAACGCGCCCGGGGAACTCTCACCTGCGAGCCACCCGGTCAGCCAGAAGAGCACGCCCAACAGAAGCATGCTGCCCGCGTAATACACCCACGCCGGCCCCGGCTGCCGGTCGATCCAGTCGATGAGACGATTGAGCCAGCTGGGCGGATAAGGCGGGACGAACGCGGGCGGATCCGCGACGCCCTGCCGGTCGACGGCTCTCGCTCGATGGGGAGATGAGCGCTCCTTCGTAATGCCCCTCTTCGATGACGTCATCGCAGCATCCTCTGCAGTCCATACTGGATGAGCCAAATCACGACTGGTAGCCCGATGGCGGCCACAAGGCCGCGCAAGGTTTCCGGCTGCCAGGGCCAGGTGGACACCCGAAGGAGGTGGGCCCGCTCCAGTCCCAGATTG
>MGOM01000052.1:6962-7036 GCA_001797105.1 Chloroflexi bacterium RBG_19FT_COMBO_62_14 | reverse complement strand
TGAGCCAGGGCGCGTCTCTTCTCGGCTACCAGTCGACGATGGACTCCCCATAGTGGCAGGATGAAGATGATTAA
>MGOM01000052.1:3330-6892 GCA_001797105.1 Chloroflexi bacterium RBG_19FT_COMBO_62_14 | reverse complement strand
GACCAGCCGTAGCTGATGAAGGCGATGGCGACCGCCATTCGAGCCGTGAGCGGCGAAAACGCAAAAAGGGGATCGGGGTCATACAGGTTGATCGGAGCCGCTTGAGCATACAGTCGGCGGACTTCGCTCAATTGATGAACCGCAAAGAAGACGAGCGGGCCATACGCCAGGCCCATCATCAGGACGAATGCGGCAAAGAAGGGGAAGGCCGAGTTGGACAGTCGAAGTTCGGCTGCGCCGCTTGGCCCCTGGAGGATCCACACGACCATCAGCGCCATCCCGCCGAGGCTGGCGAAAAACGTCGGCAGCGCCGGCAGGACCGTCAACCGATATCGGGCCTCGGGCAGGCGCTGCATCTCGTCCATGGCCGGGAGGTACTCCTGTAGGGCGTTGTGAGCCTCACGACCGAGGTAGTGGATGGCGGCCAGAGGGTACACAGGCTGGATTCCCAGGAACACGTGCCAGGCGATAAACCCGCCAACGTATGCCCCGCCCCTGGCCTGAACTGCGGTGAAGAGGAGCACGGACGCAGCCCCCATGGCAAGATAAAACAGCCACCACGGGATCGGCAGCCGCCTGACCCAATCCGTTACCCCATCTACCCAGCTCGGCGGATAGGGTGCGACGAATGCAGCCGGGGTTTCGCGTTCCGCAACTTTCGACGATCTGCGCGCCACAGTCAACTCCGAGGTGGGCCCTCCACGGCCCCAACCCTCATGGGAAAACACCTGTTGGTTGGTCAGGGTGATGGAGCCGGCTGTCCCCCACCATGACAGCCTTCGGGGGAGGAAAACCCCATTCGACGCCGCGAGTTCTCCACAAACCCGCAGCCGTTCCTCCGCTGCTTCGGACAGGCTTGGCGACGGAGCCGATCTTCTGCAGACCACGAGACGACCTGCTCTGTGTCTCCAGGCTGTATCTTGCGCGGGCCGCTATTTCACCTTGACTTGCCACGTCCCGTCGGGGCTCCTCACCAGAAGCCCATCGAGGCCGGCCCCGATGATGACGGCCCCACTCGGAGGATACACGAGCACGCTTTCGGCGGCGGTCATCCGCTGCTCCAGAACCAGTGTCTCACCACCGTCGACGCTGCGGTAGACCCCCTGCCCTTCCACGAAGAACAGCTGAGCATTCTCGTCTGCGCTGAGCGCGACCGGCCAGGCGTCCGGCCGGTCGGGACACACGAATTCCTTGTCGGCGAGAGTCTCGTCCGCTTTCCACATCTCCCCGCCATCCGAGCTTCGGTAGACCTCGCGGAATGCGTTGAAGGGCTTGCCAAAGTAACCGCCGGGGTTGATCACTTCCCTGTAGGCTACCAAGGTGTCGCCCTCTTGAACGACGCACGTGATCCCAAGAGGAGTCACGCCCGCCATGTCGGCCATGATTGCCAGAGAGGCCAACGAGACCGCGGCGATGCGGGGGATCCAAGGGACGCTCCTTCGCCTCCCGCCGAGCCAGATCTTCGCCGCGATCATCAGGCCCGGCAGCGCCAGGAGATCGGTGGGGTCGAGCCGGAGCTTGACGGGATAGCCCATGGATGCGGCCAGGCGCACAGCTGCCTCATTCAAGGGTGGCACCGCTTTCAGAGCGCCAAAGAGCACGCCGACGCTGACCAGCGAGAGAATCCCGGCCTGGCGATGGGTCACTCTCCAGCGGCCGGGCAGGATCACAGCCAGTCCCAGCCCAGCAAGCGATGGGGCAAAGATCAGCCAGGCCACGTCGCCGAACTTGCCCGTCCACCAGGATGGCCATGCCGGCTGAAGGACCCATGCGTTAAGGAGCAGGGTCAGCGCCGCCAGGATGGATACCGGATGCGTCAGGCAATCCAGGGCATGACCGGCAAGATCCTTGTTCACGGATAGCCTCCACAATCTACGCCAACTTGCCGCTTGCTTCATTCTCCCACACTTCAATGGTGAGAGCAGAGCTGCCGGGGCCCGCCCGGCGATCGGGCGAGGGCACGACCTGTCATGCGGTCTCGATCACAAGGCGCGGCTGCCCTTGCGGGCGCACGGACAGCCGAAGCGATTCTAACTTGTCGACGACCACATCGCTTGCGACAAGGTCTTCTCGGCTGTGAGTGGTGACGAGGCCGATGACGCGCATCCCTGCTGCCCGGGCGGAGGAAATTCCGGGGGGCGAGTCCTCCACGACGACACAAGCCGCCGGCTCAAGCTCCATCCGGCGAGCGGCAACCAGGTACGGATCGGGGGCGGGCTTCCCTCGTTCGACGTCGTCCGCCGTCACAAGCACGGACGGGATGGGCAACCCGACGTGCCGCAGTCTGGCGTGGGCCAGCCTTGTGCCCCCCGAAGTCACGACCGCCCACGCTTCCCGAGAAAGGAGCTCGAGCAGGGCCAAAGCCCCCGGGATCAGGTACACGCCGTCCGTGTCGGTGGCCTCCTTCTCGGCAAACCGTCGGGCTTGCTCTTCGACATCGAGATGGGGAGCGAACCGGCGCATGGTGTCGATCGTCCTTTGTCCGTGCGCCACGTTGATGATGGTCTCCGGATCGAGGCCGTGTGCCTCAGCCCATTCTCGCCAGTTGCGTTCGACACACACCGACGAATCGACGAGAACCCCGTCGAGGTCAAAGAGAATCGCATCACACTCCAAACGCACGGTGTCTCCGTGAGGGAGCCGCAACCCTGGCCAGCCGCGATGTGCGGTCCTTCGCCGCCGGCTGCCCCGAGCTCCGCGGTATGCCGAGCGGATCCGACGGCGGCGAGCTCGCCTTCGGCACGAGCCGGGCGATTATCGCGCAAGTCTCGGGGATCGTCGGTCGCATCGATTCCCAGACTCCCGGAGCTTCCCAGGCTCCCGGAGCCTTCCAGGCTCCGGGAGCCCTGCATGGTAGCGATCTCCCCTGCCCGGCCTGTCACAAGAGCCCGTCGGGAGGTGTCTATAATGTGAGATCGGATCGTGAGGAAGAACTCGAACCGGCTGGCCATGCCTGAGAGCCCATCCACGGAAGACTTTGAAGGCCTGTTCACTCGACATTACCCGCGGGTCTACGGCGTCCTCTACAGGCTGGTCGGTCGGCGCGACGAGGCCGAAGACCTTGCGCTGGAGGCCTTCGTGCGCCTTTGGCGGCGGGAAGAGGGCGACGAGACGAAGATGGATGGTTGGCTGTATCGGGTCGCCTCCAACCTCGGCTACAACGCCTTGCGGGCAAGCCGCCGGCGGGAGACCTATGAGTTGCAGGCCGGCATCCAGGCGTTGGGAGACGACGCGGAGGCCGATCCGCCGGCAGTCTACGAGCGGCGAGAACAGATCCTGCGCGTCCGAAGGACCCTCGGACGGATGGGCCCTCGTCAGGCGAAGCTCCTCGTCTTACGTCACTCCGGCTTGTCTTATAAGGAAGTGGCGGGGGCGCTCGGTTTAGCCCCTGGCTCGATCGGAACGCTATTGGCGCGCGCTGAAGCCGAGTTCGAAACCCTCTTCCTATCCGAGGGGCAGCCCTGAGGGCCGGGGACAAGGCCCAGGAGGTGGTACGATGCACTTGGATGATGCAACCCTGCGAGCTTTGTTGGACCATGAGCTCGACTCGGGCCAAAGGACG
>MGOM01000052.1:979-3207 GCA_001797105.1 Chloroflexi bacterium RBG_19FT_COMBO_62_14 | reverse complement strand
CGCTTATGCGCGCCTCGAGCCACGCCTGACCGACCGCCGACGCAAATGGCCCACATCCTGGATCCAACTGCGGCGGCGATGGGGTGCGGCCTGGGGCGGGGCGGCGATCGTGCTCGCGCTGACGATTGCTCTGTCGTTCCCGTCGGTCCGCGTCTGGGCCGGCGAATTCCTCGGGTTGTTCCGCGTCCAGCATGTCACCGTATTGCCGATGGATATCACGCGGCTGGGCGCCTTGTCGGACAACTCCCCCCTGGCCACCCAGCTCAGCCAGCTCCTATCTTCTTCTGTCACCTTCACCCGCCAGGCAGGTCCTCCCCAGGCCGCCGAGACCTCGGCTCAGGCCAGCCAGATGGCCGGTTTCGACGTCAGGCTCCCCACCAACCGGACGGACGCCCCGGTCCTCATCGTCCAGAGCGGAGAGGCGTTCGACGTTATGATCGATCAGGCTCGCGCTCAGAGTCTGATCGAGGCGGCCGGTCTCACCGACCTGCAGCTTCCGGCTTCGACCGACGGAGCTACGATCTCCATCGACATCCCGACCGGCGTAACGGCCGGCTATGGTGACTGCCCTGCCCTGGAGCAGGCGCTGTCCGAGGACATGGAAACTCGGGGCTCTCCCGGTCGCCAGTACATCAACTGTCTCATGCTGGCCGAGATGCCCAGCCCGACCGTGTCCACACCGCCCGATCTGGATATCGAGCAGCTTGCCGAGATCGGCCTGCAGTTCACCGGGATGACCGCCGAGCAGGCCCGGGAGTACAGCCAGACCATCGACTGGACCTCGACTTTGGTCATCCCCGTCCCGCGCAACGGTGCCTCCTATGAGCAGGTCGACGTGGACGGCGAGATCGGGTACCTGATCCAACGCCCGACGGACGAGTCTCCGCAATTCGCTCTGGTGTGGGTCAAGGACGGGATCATCTACGCCATCGGAGGCCTCGGCAATCACGCCCAGGACGCGCTCGACATGGCGAATTCGATGCCCTAGGCCGGGGAAGATCGCCCAAAGAGGCCCACGATTGTCCACCGCGCTGGCGATCGACACCGACCGATTACGCAAGCTCTACGGCGATTCCGTCGCAGTCCGCGCCCTCTCCCTGCAAGTGGCGCAGGGAGAGGCGTTTGGATTCCTGGGACCGAATGGCGCCGGAAAGACGACCTCGATCAAGATGCTGCTATCCCTGGTCGAGCCATCCGGAGGGACGGCGCGTGTGTTGGGCGCGCCTCTCGGCGATCGTGAGACCCGCCGCCGGATCGGCTTCTTGCCGGAACACTTCCGCTTTCACGATTGGCTCAGCGGTGATGAGTTCTTGACCTTGCACGGCAGGTTGCATGGCCTCGACGGCGGCGATCTGCGGCGACGCGTCGGGGCTTTGCTCGAGCGCGTCGGGCTGGCCGGCCACGGGGGCAAACCCCTCAAAGCTTATTCGAAAGGCATGCTTCAGCGCGTGGGCCTGGCGCAGGCCATGATCAACGATCCCGAGTTGATCATTCTGGACGAGCCGACCTCGGGGCTGGATCCCGTCGGGCGACTTCTGGTGCGCGATGTGATCCGCGAGCTGCGCCAGCGCGGGACGACCGTGTTCATCAACTCGCACTTGTTGAGCGAGGTCGAGATCACCTGCGATCGCGTGGCCTTCCTCAAGCGCGGAGAGGTGATCCACGCCGCCCCGGTCAAGGATCTTCACCTGGAGGCGACCCGTGTCACGCTTCGCGCCGGAAACCTGACGGAGGCAGTGAAGCTGGGCCTGGCGGCGTATGGCGAGGTCCTGCGTCGCGACGGCGAGCTGGTCTTGCTGAGTATCGCCTCATCGAAAGTGCTCCCCGAAATGACACGATTCCTGGTGGAGCGCGGGGTTGACGTTTACGCGCTGACACCTCATCAGCCGTCGTTGGAGGAGCTGTTCATACAGATCGTCGGCATGGAAGGCGGACTATGAGCGCGGTGGTCATCCTCTTTCGGCTGACGCTGCTCGAAGCTGCCCGGCGCAGAATGCTCCTTGTGGCGCTGCTCATGGGCGCAGCCTTTCTAGCCTTATTCAACCTGGGTTTCTACTTCATGTTGCCCAACGTCGTCGCCGGGGCAGACGAGGCTGGCTCGGTCGGTGTGGGGAGAGGGGATTTCTTCAATTTCGTGCTGATGGCTGGGCTATACGCCGTCAATTTCCTGTCGATTGCCATGGGGGCGCTGCTGGCAGCCGACACGCTTTCCGGCGAAGTGAGCACGG
>MGOM01000052.1:767-953 GCA_001797105.1 Chloroflexi bacterium RBG_19FT_COMBO_62_14 | reverse complement strand
CCAATCCGACGGTCGTCCATCGTATTCGGAAAGTGGTTGGCCTTCGCCATCCTCCTGGCCGCCTATCAAGTCCTGCTGGCGTGGGGTGTCATCTTGAGTGTCTGGCTGCAAGCCGGCTACCACCCCCCGAACCCCGTCCCAGGGTTGGCCCTCATGTATATGGAAGCGATCCTGATCATGACGCTG
>MGOM01000052.1:0-630 GCA_001797105.1 Chloroflexi bacterium RBG_19FT_COMBO_62_14 | reverse complement strand
TCCCCAGCGAGGCGCTCTGGAAACGAGCCGCCTTCGAGATGACTGCGCCCTTGGTCCGTCTGCTGGGTTTCTCCCCCTTCTCCTCCCCCTCCGTTCCCAGCAATCTGATGGTCGTGTACGCCGGCGCCTATATCCTCGTCAGCATGCTCGTCGCGCTGTGGTCGTTCGGCCGCCGCGACTTGTGAGCCATCGGGCATCGGGCGGGCGGGGATTTGCGGTTGACGGCTCGCCCCGGTCCCCCCTCACTCACAGGCGCACCCGGGCAAGGTTGCGCCGATGGTCTCACTCCGCCCACAGTGGGATCCGTTTCAGAATCCAGCGCGTCATGGTCACCCCGGCGATGGAGGACAGGATAACTACGGGGATCATCACCGACCATGCGCGCGGATCGAGCGGCACGACGCCGAAGACCTCTCGCAGAGGCGTGTACAGCGCTAGCATCTGCAGGCCTAACGCGGCCGCGTAACTCCACAGCAGCGCCCGGTTGGACCAGATCGACAGGTTATCCAACTGGCGCACGACCAATACTCGCGTGAAAGCATGCAAGACGATGCTGGTAAAGAGCATCGTCCGTGCGTATTGCACGCCGCCAAGCTTCAGGCCGAGCCAGAAGATCAGCCCGTAAGCAAT
>MGOM01000051.1:24123-24440 GCA_001797105.1 Chloroflexi bacterium RBG_19FT_COMBO_62_14 | reverse complement strand
ACGGCCTTGAAGTACGCCGGGCCGCCGAATTCGGCCGGAAAGACCTTCACGAAATCCGCCCCGCACTCCCAGGCCGTCAGAATCTCCGTGGGCGTGAAGGCCCCCGGGATAACCACCTTGCTGTAACGGCGGCACACTTCGATCACGGCCGGATTGAGCGTTGGGGCGACGATGAACTCGGCCCCAGCCAGGATGGCCGCCCGAGCGGTCTCCGCGTCCAGGACCGTGCCCGCCCCGAGCAAGACGTCCTCGCCGAATTCGCGTACCGACTGCTGGATGATCTGTATCGCGTTGGGCGTCGTCATGGTGAACTCGAT
>MGOM01000051.1:22976-24103 GCA_001797105.1 Chloroflexi bacterium RBG_19FT_COMBO_62_14 | reverse complement strand
GAATGGCCCGGGCCACCTGGATCAAGTCCTCCGATCGATCGAAGCGCACGATGGCGATAACGCCCCCTTGCTCGATTTCACGGACATGATCATCTTTGCCCATTTGCCGACTCCTCAGCGGGTGATCCGCAAGCTTGCCGTTGTGGGAGCCTTAAGGAGCTTCTCGGCCTCCTCGAGCGTGGTCCAGTTGAAATCGCTCCACGTGGTCTGCTTGAGCGCCGAGAACGCGTTGCCCAGGCGGACAGCCTTATCTACCCCCTCGGTGAGGTAGCCGTATATGAAACCAGCCGAGTAGTTGTCCCCGCCTCCCAACCGATCGACGATCTCGATCTCATAGGACACGTCGTCGATATACCGGCTGTCGGCATAGGCGAAGGCGCTCCACGTATTGCGCCAGACCGATGGTGTGCCCCGGAGCGTAATCGTGACCACTTTGAGACCGAAGCGGTCCGCCAGGAGCTTGGCCACCTCTTTGTAGTCGGCCCCATGAACGCCGAAGACGCGCTCTGTGTCTTCTTCGGTCGTGATCAGAACATCGACCAAGTGCATAAAGGGTTCCTGGACTGCGCGCGCCTTCTCTTCCGACCAGAGCTTGGCGCGATAGTTCAGGTCGTAACTGACGGTCAGCCCTTTCTCCCTGGCGCCACGTAAGGCGGCTTCGGTCACCGCCGCCGCGTCATCGCTCAACGCAGGCGTGATGCCGCTGGTGTGAAACCATCGGGCGCCGTCAAAGACCTTCTCCCAATCGACCTCACCCGACTGAATGCGGCTGATGGCGGAGAGGCCGCGGTCATACAGGACTCCGCTGGCGCGAGGCGAGGCGCCGTACTCGACAAAGTAGAGCCCCATGCGGTCTTCCTTGGTCCACACCAGGTGACTCGTGTCGACGCCAAACTCACGAGCCTTGTTCTGAGCCATCCGCCCCAGAGCATTGTCCGGTAACCGGCTGACCCAACCCGTGCTGAGCCCTAAACGGGCCACACCGGCGGCGACGGTCAGCTCCGACCCGCCGACACTCATCTTCAAGGTCGAGGCCTGCTCGAGCCTCTCGAAATCCGGAGGCGAGAGGCGTACCATCGCTTCACCGAAGGTTATGACGTCCGGCATGCCGTCCTCCTCGATTGCGT
>MGOM01000051.1:14247-22918 GCA_001797105.1 Chloroflexi bacterium RBG_19FT_COMBO_62_14 | reverse complement strand
GAGGGACGGCGTTCGGGTTGGAGACCCCGTGGGCGATGCCCGGCGGGATCAGCACTGCCTTCCCCGGCGAGAGTGCGAACTCCTGGTCCCCCATGTGGATCTTGCCTTCACCTTCCAACACGTAGTACAGCTGCTCTTCATGATCGTGAGTGTGAACGGGAAGATGCTCGTGGGGTCGAACGCTGACGAGCCCCATCTTCAAGTTGTCACGACGGATGATGTGCTTGTTATCGGAATGCTCCCTGGCGACGGCTTCAACGGACTCGACGTCGATGACGTATTCCATCGAGACCTCCCCCGCTTTCTCCCCTCAGACGGCTATGGGCAACCCTCGGTCCGACTTTGCGCCTCAACCACCCAGAGACCTTCGGCGCGATGAGATGGACTTCACCTGAGTCGCTCGTCTTCGCTTTCCTACCTCGTGCGGACGGCGCGCATCTTCGGCCGCGCCGGCTTTTCTACTTCACCTAGCTGATCGACCCCGCGGCCCCAACCCATCTGCTCGGAGATCTGGGCTGCCGCTTGTTGCAGCTTGTCGATGAGATCGTTGTTCGAAATGTGATGGTCGACCCGCTTCACCGGGCCGGAGACGCTGAGGGCGGCGGCGATCCCTTTGTGATCGAATGTCGGCGCGGCAACGCACTTGACCCCCGGTTCGTGCTCTTCCTGATCGATCGCATACCCACGTTTGCGGACCCTGGCGAGCTCAAGCCGGAGTTGATCGAGGTCCGTGATCGTCTGGTCGGTATACCGAGTAAGCTGACCGTCCGGATAGCGCGCCGCCAGCTCTTCCTCCGGAAGGTAGGCCAACAGCACTTTGCCCACCCCGGTGCAATGTGCCGGGTTTCGATCCCCCACGCGAGACGACATGAAGCCGATGGGGTACAGCCCGGCGAGCTTCTCCAGGTAGACGACCTCGCTCCCATCCAGGATCGTCAGGTGGACCGTCTCACCGAACTCATCTCGGAGCCGCTCGAGGTGGGCGATCGACCGCGTTCGGATGTCGTTATTCCTGAGGAAGCGCGATCCGAGTTCCAGGACGGTGACGCCTGGCCGATACTTGCCCGTGGTGTGGTTCACCTCGACGAACCCCTGGGCCTCAAGCGTCAACAACAGGCGGAAGACCGTGCTCGGATCGAGATCGGTCTCCTTGCTGAGCTCGGCGGCAGACAACTCGCCGTCATGTGCCAGGAACGTCCGCAACAGGGTCAATGCCCGTTTCACCGAGCGGACCTGGTATTTAGGTGTCTGGTGGTTAAAGTGGGTTGGCAAAGGCGTTTCCGGAGATTTCACTCTATGAAATGCCATTGCGTGCAGTGAAATTATAGGTCGCCCTGCCTCTGATGTCAATAGGCACGGCCCGGGGCGCTAAGCTCAGCTCATTTGAAGCCACGTGGAAGACGGCCCCACCCCTCGGGGACGTTCCCAGGTGGGCCTCAAAAATGGGGTCGAACGGGGATCGCAGCGAGGACCAAGGTTAACCGGAAGCCAGCACCTCAAGCTTCTCAAGGATCTTGACCATTCCCAGTGTGTCCAGCGTGCAGTAGTCCCATAACGCCTGACGGAGCCGCTCGGCCTCGGCCGCCTCGGTCCCTTCCACCAGGCGGCTCCACGCAAGCATCGCCTGGCCGCCATCCCCCACCTCCAGCGTCTCGTAGGACAACTCCGGAACGAGCGCCGGCAGGACGGCCTTGATTGAGCTCGACCCATTCATCCCGGGTTCGTAGACCCAGCGCTGCTTGAAAGGCTCAATCAGGTCCTTGAGGCGCGCTACCACGGCCTCCAGCCAGCCGGCCTGGTCGGGGAAATCACGCGCCAACTCTTTAAGACGGCCCTCTTCGAAAGGTTGGTGGTAGACCAGGATATCGCCTTCCTCAGGAAGCCGCCTCATCAAGTGCTCCATCAACGCTTGACGTGGATCGCCGACCGGATCAGCCAGGAAGCCGTCGTGCTGCGGCTCAGCGCCTATTTCTGCGATGGTGTGTAGCGAGAACTGGAAGGGGATCTGCTGATACGGTCGGGACTGATCATAGGCTGGGATCGCCGACATCGCCGTCTCGAAATCAAGGAATGCCAGCGGATAGGCCAGGCCGCCCACGAATCTCCGCAACGGCGCCCGTTCGACGATGGACTGACCGGACTTGTGAGCGACGACGTGAAAGCGCGAAGGGGCCGGGAGCGGGAAATCATCCGGGATGTCTTCGATAGAGATCACACCTTTCTTATAGAGCTCTTCCTTCTTCGACCATGGCAGGCGAAAGACTTCGAAAATAGACGGCGAGGGTACATGCTCCCAGCAGTGGGAGATGAAATCGCACGGGTAGGGGTCGTTGCACTGCCGTCCGATGGGTATCTCGGGGACGACTCCTTGAGCCAGGGCGCTCTGCAGATCCTCGATCAGGCCAGGGATCGTCGGCTGGAGCGACTCGACCGAATCCGTGACCGAGTCCATAGCAAACAACGCCTCCAGATCGAGCGGCCCGCTGCGGACGTACGTCGAGTCGATATGCACTAGCCAGGCATCGTTGATCGACAATCCGGCCCTACGCATCACATAGACCTGAAATGCAACGTCTAGGAGATACTCGTCTTTGACCGAAGTGCTGCTCTTGACCTCGTAGAGTTCCCACGCGGAGCCCGAACGCACCAGCACATCGGCCCTCAGGAATAGACCGTCGGCAAGAAACGCCGGCTCGAACAGGGTGGTCCCCCCCGATTCCATGGCTGATTGCGTCTGCTGCAGAGCCTCGGCCTTGCTGAACCCTCTTGGAGTGCTGACCAGAACTCCTTCGGGGAATAGACCTCGGGCCAACTCCCCGACCTGTTGGCCCATCGTCACTCGCGCATGTTGATCCGCATCGAGAGGCGTTGCCAGATCTCGCTGGAACGTGTGTAGGTAGAGTGACTTGGCGCACTGAACCCCTCGCAGAAATGTGCTCTTGCTGAGCCCGTGTTGACTTGTCATGGCATGCATTCTAGGCTCTCCTCGTACTCCGGGCGAGCTCGTCGCTGACTCGGCGCAAGCTGCAATTCGCCCTGTGACGACTTCAGACTTTGGCGCAGGGTCAAGGGAACCCTTCCCCCGGTTCTTAGACTCGAGTCAAGCACTTGAAATGGCCCGCACCTCGGTGCCAGTGGCCCTCTTTGGAGGTCGCCGGAACCAGCACATACAGTAGGTGGGTCGACTAAGGGAACCAAGCGACGAGCTACGTCCGGGCTGATGACGGGGTCGAGGCTTGGGGCCAGGCCTGGCCTGATTTCTCTGGCAGCATTTCGAAGCGCGCGGCAGAGGCGATCAGTTCCGGGGTTGGGCGCGGCTCCCAGCGCTCAACACCAGGGGCCAGAGTTGGCAGGACATTACCGCCCACGACCTGTCTGACCTGCAAGGCCGCACCGAGAGCGGCCGCTTCGGTGAGAGCTGGTCGCTGGACCGGCAGGCGGAATACATCCGCCACGATTTGGGACCACGCCTCCGAAGCCGCTCCGCCACCGACAAGCGTGACCGCTCCCGGCTCGATACCTGCCCTACTCAAAGCGCGCGTGGCGTGTGCCAGGCCGAACGTGACCCCCTCGACGACGGCGCGTACAAGTTCGGTGCCCGTATGAAACGACCGCAGCCCCGATAGGATGCCGACACCGTCCGGCCGGTCCGGCGTGCGTTCGCCGTTCAGGTACGGATTGAAGGTGAGCCCGGCTGCGCCTGGCATGGAAGCCTTCAACCTTGTTTCGAATTCACCGCGGTCTAGGCCAAGCAGTCCCATGACCCATTCCGTTGCGCTCGTACAGTTAAGGGTGCATGGCAGAGGAAGTCAGCCGTCGGTCGAGCTGCAGAAGGCGGCGGCTTCGCCCGTTGGATCTATCGCGGGCCCGGTGGTGAAGGAGAATACCGTGCCGGAGGTGCCGAGTCTCACGATGACAGGACCTGGGACGACCGCGCCCGCTCCGATGGCAGCATACATGTTATCACCGCCGCCAGCGCTGACGGGGATCCTCCGGGGAGTCCCGAGACTCTCGGCCCCTTCTCTGCGGAGGCCTGCGATGAGCGAGAGTGAAGGCGAGATTGCGGGCAGGCTGTGCTCCCAATCCCGGTCGGCGTCGAGCGTTCTCAGCACCGTCTCAGAGTAGCTGCGGGTCTGGACATTGAAGTAGGCCGTCCCGGAGGCGTCCCCCGGCCCGGAGGAGAATTCACCCGTCAGCCACAGGTTGAGATAGTCGTGGGGCAGGCAGAAGTGGCGCGCCCGGGCATGGAGTTCGGGCTCTTTACGACGCAATCAAGAGACCTTTGGCGCCATCTAACCGGGTAGGAGGAGATTGCCGGTGAGAGAGAGGACCGCAGCCTCCCCACCCAGTCGTTCGGTCAGAGCTTCGCAGTCAGGCACGGTTGTGGTGTCATTCCAGAGCTTGGCCGGCCGCAAAGGCTGATGGGCTGAGTCAAGTACGACCAGGCCATGTTGCTGGCCGGAGACGGCCATTCCGGCGACGTCGACAGCCCCCACAGCGTCGAGCGCGCCCCTTACCGACTCCAGCAGGGCCTTGATCCACCATGCTGGCTCTTGCTCGCGCGTCCCATCCGTCGCCTCGATGATCGTGTGCGGGGAACGTCCGACCGAGAGCACCGCCCCGGTCTCAGCCTCGAGGACGAGCGCCTTGGTTGACTGGGTTCCACAGTCGATACCGATGAAGACTCGTCGAGTCATGAGGATGTCACCAGGCCGATAGAACGGGTGAGGTCGAAGGAGAGCATGGCCTCCTCGACTGCCGGTCAATATCGTGGAGCGGGAAGAGTGTTATGCGCAAATTGTCCTCTGACTCGCAAAGGAGAAACGCCGAACGTCGCCCGTAGGGCCCCTGCGGCATCGATCATAGGTCAAGTGACCACGGTCGGGGCCTGCATACATCCTAAACTCGATTGAACCCATAGGCAATTAGTGCGCCCACGGCCGGGTTCAGACGTGCCGTCCGAGAGAGGTCCTTTCCTCTGGCCGACATTCCTGGGCCAGCGCTAGATGGCTCACGCATTCCACCCAGATGCGGCTCGGCCCGGCGTCTATAATCAATCGTGTGTTGACCTCGCAGTGAAGGGAGCACTCAATTGGCCAAAGACCTGGATATCCTCATCCGCCATGCACATCTGCGTCGGTCCGACGGGCTGCTGGACATCGCCGTCAAGGAGGGCACAATCGTCGAGATCAGTCCAGTGATCAGCCGGAGCGCGGAGGTGGAAATCGACGCCGGTGGCAGTCTGGTCACCGAATCGTTTGTTAACCCGCATCTTCACCTGGACAAAGTCTACACGCTTCCCATGCTGGACGAGCAAGCATTGCGGGATTACCACGGTCAGGACATGGGCAAGGCGATGACGGCGATAGAGCTGGCTGCCCGAGTGAAGGAGGGATACGAGGAGGGCTGGATTCTGGAGAACGCTCGGCGGGCGATCGGCCTGGCGGCCAAGTACGGCACCACCCATATGCGGGCCTTCAGCGACGTGGATAACAAGGCCAGGCTCGAAGGGATAAAGGCTCTGATCAAGGCACGAGAGGAATGGCGCGGCCAGGTCGAGATCCAGGTGGTGGCGTTCCCCCAGGATGGAGTCGTGCGCGAGCCAGGCACGACGGATCTGATCCGCGAGGCGCTCGAGCTGGGCGCCGACGTCGTCGGCGGGATCCCCTGGATCGAGTACACCGAAGCCGAAGCCCAGGCGCACGTCGACGCCATGTTCGACCTCGCCGTGGAGTTCGACAAAGATGTCTCGATGCTCGTGGACGATGCGGGCGATCCGGGTCTGCGAACGCTGGAGATGATGGCGGTTCGGGCGATCCGGTCCGGTTGGCGGGGCCGATCCCTGGCGCACCACGCGCGGGCCATGGCGTTGTACCCCATGCCCTACTTCCAGAAGATTGTCGCTCTCCTCAAGCGGGCCGGGACGGGCCTTGTCACCGATCCACACACCGGTCCGCTCCACGCCCGGGTGAGCGAGCTCCTCGAGGCGGGCGTGCGCGTATGCCTGGGCCAGGATGACATTTCCGACGCCTACTACCCATTCGGCCGGAATAACATGCTCGAGGTGGCCTTCCTCGCCTCCCATCTTCTGTGGATGACGACCACGGCGGACATGGAGCGGCTCTACGACATGATCACGATTGAGCCGGCGCGGGCGATCGGTCTGACCAAATTCCGGCTCGAGGCCGGCGCCCCGGCCAACCTCGTTGTCCTCGGAGCACCTGACGTGTTGGAAGCCCTGCGAGAGCACGCGCCGCCGAGACACGTGGTCTCTCATGGGAAGCTTCTGGACCAGGTGAGCTAGCCTCGCCGGCAACCCCCTCCGCCCCGGCTCCAGGCGTGGCCGGCCAAACGTGCCCCGGCCTCCCGGCGCAAGTACTGCAGGTGCTGGCAGAATTGCCTGCTAGACAGATCCCAAGAAGAGTGGTAAACTCTTAAGTCATAGGTAGCATGCAAGTTCTGACTGGACGTCGAAAGACCACGGCCCGAGCTGCAGGTGCTCGGGTCGTTCTGGTTGACAGCCGGTTCCGCCGGAAAAACCCGACCTCCTAAGAACAAGACAGGCTCCTAAAACCTATTTTGCCTTGGAGGCAAAAACAATGTCTGAACGGATACAAGGTACGGTTAAGTGGTTCAACGGCGGGAAAGGCTACGGCTTCATCGCTCGCGAGGGCGGCGAAGACGTGTTCGTCCACTTCTCGGCCATTCAGGGTGACGGTTACCGCTCACTCGAAGAGGGCCAGAAGGTGGAGTTCACCGTTGAGAAGGGCCCCAAGGGCCTTCAGGCTGCTTCGGTCGTCGTCATCTAGACGATAAACCGACGGTCTCTCCCTCAACGTGAGTCGGCGGACGCTCAGCGCCCGCCGCCCACTCCGAGGATGCTCCAATGTGGCGCCTACCTGCAGGCGCCACTTGCTTTCCCCTTTCCCCTCGCCAGGCTCATCCAATTCCCAAGCACTCTGCCCGGTCCTGAATACAGATCAAGTAAGATGGAGCTATGCATTCAAGTGCTTTTCGGCCATGGATCGCTCGGATCCTCGTCACTACCGTGTTCATCATGAACGTCCAGAGCTCCCTGGCCTTCATCGTGCGGCCGGGCGCCCACACCTCAGGTTTCGAGCTTTCGGGAACCGTGGGGCTGTATCTCGTTCAGGCAATAGGGATCCTGTTTCTGATTTGGAACGCCACGTATCCACCGGTGATTTTCAAGCCGGCGAAGTATCGAGTCCTGTTCGGCGTGGTGGTCGTCCAACAGGTGATCGGACTCGCGGGCGAGAGCTGGTTGCTTTCCAACCTGGATCCCGGACACGAGACCCTGGCCGCGACCGCAGCACGATTTGTCTTCTTCGACACACTCGGCTTGATCGCCCTCGCCGCCGCATTCCTGCTCACACGGGAGGGATCGAGGAGCTAACCTGGCAGACCCAACAAGCCTGCTTTGTTATGTCCCCCCACTTTCCGTGTCCGCCCCACCCGAAATCTCGGGACAACCGCCTCCACCCGGGGGGAATTGGATCGGGAGGGGGAAGTGGAGCAGCGGGGACAGGGATGATCGCACGTCCACCGAATCATCATGACATCTCATGCAGCTGGAGCCGGCGGAGATCCAATAGTCGTCGGACTCGAGCTGTGCGGCGCGAGGTGGATCCCCTTGCGGCCGTCCGAAGGCGGCACGGGACGAGACCACAGCCCTTTCTGAGACCACCATCTGCGAAAGTCGACTTCCCCTCCACCAAGCCGCCCGTTCCGGTTTCACCGCCCCGCGACAGAAGGGACGAATGGGGGTTTCGGGAAGAGAGGCGGGGGTCAATCGGCCGGATGGCCTTGGTGCCTCATGGGCTCGGCGATCAACTGCAGGCCCGTTGACCGAGCCACAGCACGGCCGAGGGGTTTGCGGCTGAATGCCTGGAAGTCACTCAGTTCGTCTCCGGCGCCCACGCCCCGGCCGATCGGCCGGGGCGTGTCTGTGATTTGAGGCACAATCTGGGTCTATACTGAGGTTAGTCCCGACAGGCAGCCCGACGGTTGGGTTCCTGATGAACTCGCAGCTACGGTGTACCTCTTCAAGGTCCCAATGGCGGCCTGCCTGCTTAGCGTTGCCCCCCGTCATCGCCCTCGCTGAGAGAGAGTCCGCCAAGTTGCCCTCGCAGGTTGCCGCTCATCCTGGGGTCCGAGCCGTAAGGACCGCTTCAACTGGAGGCGGTCCGCCCGATGGGGATACGAGGTCGTCGCATCCGGTTGCATTACCTGCAACGGCTAAGCGCTAGATTCAAAGTGCCCTGAGAGGCTGCCCCTACGTAAGGAGGGAGAGCTGTATGAGCCGGGGGATGAGCAGGGCCGCGCGCCTGCAGCGACTCGAGTCGCTCCTTGGCAATTCCTCCCAGGGCTATACCGTTCGCCAGCTGGCCGAGAAGCTCGGCGTTCACCGCACGACCGTCTGGCGTGACTTGACTGAACTCAGCTGCGAAATCCCCGTACGACAAGAGGGGAACCACTACCTGATCGAACCAGGGGACTACGTTTCCAATGTCCGCTTGAGCCGTAGCGAATCACTAATCCTGTATCTCGGACTGCGGCGCCTTGTCCGATGGCCCTCCCACTTGTCTTCGCCCCTGGCGCTTGCTCTTCAGAAGCTGGCCCGAACTCTCCGCGAACCCTCTTCCAGCCAGCT
>MGOM01000051.1:6863-14179 GCA_001797105.1 Chloroflexi bacterium RBG_19FT_COMBO_62_14 | reverse complement strand
GGCAGGAACGGATGACCGTCCGGATCAGCTACGTGGAGTTTGGGAGCACGGTCGTTTGCGAGCATGAGATTCAGGCGTACTTCTTCGAGCCGGGTCTGCTGACTGAGGGCATCTTTCTGGTGGGGTACTGCTCCCACCATCAAACCCTGAAGACTTTCAGCGTTGATCGGATCATCGACGCCGTGTTGACGACCCATAGGTTCGAGCGCCCGGATCACCTGGTCCCCGAGGCCGTGTTGGAGAAACAATGGGTCAGTCCGGGGGGTGGCAAGCTTACCGAAGTGCGCCTGCGTTTTGGCGATCCGGCCACGGCGCGGCGGGTACGCCATAGCGTCTGGATTCCCGGGCAAACGATCCGGGAACTGCCAGAAGGGGGGATTGAGTGGATTGCACATGTGCCCGATGTCTTTGAGCTCCTTCCCTGGATCCGCGGCTGGGGGCCGGCCTGCGAAGTCATTGAACCAGCCGAGCTTCAAGAGGAAATCACCGAGCTGGAGAAATCCCGAGGAGATGTCATCATGACGACCGGTGAACTATCCCAGGCTGCTGCAGTAAGCGACGCTTTCTACGCCGATCTACAGAGTTCGACGGACGGTGATCGTTACCGGAGCTGCCTGCAATGCGGTTCATGCGCAGGGATCTGCCCTTACGGCTATCTGATGGACTATCCTCCACGCAGGTTGTTGGCCGCCCTTCGGGCCCAGTCCTTCGGGGAAGCATTACAGAGCGACACCGTCTGGATGTGTGTTGCATGCCATGCCTGTACCGAAGTCTGTCCGGCCAAGATCCCTTTAACGAAGGGCCTGATGACTAAGGTCAAGGGAGAACTTGTACAGGCCGGCAGAGTCCCGGAGGAGCTTCAGCGCGCCCTTGAGAACTCCGAGAGGTACGGCAATCCCCTGGGAAAACCCCGGCGCCGACGGGCAGAATGGGCCAGACCCCTCGAATTCCCCGTCCCGATCATGAGCCAAGTCGGCCGGCCGGTGGACGTCTTGTGGTTCGTGGGGGACTATGCCTCCTACCACCCGCGCGTTCAGGCAGTCAGCTTAGCCCTGGCCCGCCTGTTCCATTTGCTAGGTGTAGATTTCGCTATCCTTGGTCCCGAGGAATGCAGCGACGGTGATTCTCAGCGGCTTGCCGGGGAACATGGCCTGTTTGAGCTACTTGCCGAACAGAATGGGCGGACGTTTGAGAAGTACAAGTTCAGGGAAATCCTCACCGCAGACCCCCATGCCTACAACGCCATCAGGAATGAATACCCGGCGTTGGGGGTGAGCTACCCGATACGACATGTTGTCGAGCTCCTCGCCGACCGGCTGCAGGATCTCTCCTCCCTATTCAGGTATGAGATCGAAGCCCTGGTCACCTATCACGATGCCTGCTACCTGGGTCGCGTGAATGGGATCTATGATGAACCACGCGCCCTGCTCCGGGCCATCCCGGGCGTGGAGCTGGTCGAGATGTCCCACACTCGGTCAAACAGCCTTTGCTGTGGCGGCGGGGGGGGAGGTATGTGGCTGGATGGTTTCCAATGGGAGAAGGCCGGCGTCCGAATGTCAGAGTGGCGAGTTCGAGAGGCGATATCCGCCAGCGGCATTCAACCCATCGGCCCTCCCGGCCAGGCCAAGCCTAAGCGCAGGGCACGCCTGGAGGAACGTAAGGAACCTCAAAGAAGGATCCTGGCCGTGGCCTGCCCGTATGAAGCGCCTCGATTCGAGGATGCAGCAAAGGCGGTCGAGGGTGGCGGCGAGTTGGCGGTCTTGGACATCGCCGAGCTGCTCGTTGAATCTGTCGGGCAATAGGAGACGATGCCCATGAAGATCATGGTTCCGGTCAAACTTGTCCCCGACCTTGTCGAGAACCTGGAAGTTGCTCAAGACGGGAGCGAACTGGACAGGGATTCTGTTCGCCTGATCCTCAGCGAACCCGATGAGCACGCATTGGAGCAGGCTCTGCTCCTGAAGAAGCAGAACGATGAGATCACGGTCGTCGCGCCGGGGGTCCTCGAAGCCGAGAATGTGCTCTTTGTCGCATCCGCAAAAGGCGCTGACAGGCTGATCAAACTGACGAACAGTTTCGGCAAGGGGTTCAACTGCCATGCCTTGGCACGCGCACTTGGGGGTATCGCCACCGAGCTCCACCCAGACCTGATCCTGACCGGAGTACAGGCTCACGATGACCTGGATGGCTCGTTGGGGCCGCTGCTCGCCGGGTTCTTGGATCTTCCCTATGTCGGCAATGTCGCAGGCATATCCGCCGCGAATGGGAGAGCGACCGTTCGAAAGGAGTATTCGGGCGGGCTCATCGCCGAGATGGACATCAGCTTGCCCGCAGTTGTCGGGATCGTCGCCGCCGAGGAGCCCCCGCGCTACGTTGCTGTAAGTAAGGTCCGCCAATCGGCGAAAACGGCGATCGTAGAGCCATACCCGGTCGGCGAGTTAGACCCCAGCGGAGGGATTGAACTCGACCGCATGTATAAGCCGGAAATCGTTGAGCGCGCCACGATGATCGAAGGCACGGTCGAGCAAATCGCCGCCCGACTGATCGAGATTCTTAAGGAACTCGACATTTTCTGAAGGGATGAATCCCATGAGTCAGGACATCTATGTCGTCATTGAGCACATACAAGGCCAAGTCCAGGAGATCTCCTACATCATGGTGGCTGCGGCCAGGTTGCTGTGCGAAAGCCTGGGTGGGAAGTGCATCGGGGTCTTGCTCGGCCACGATGCTCGAGACCTGGCCGGTGACCTTGCCGCCGACACCGTGATCTACCTGGATGATCCCGCTTTGGCCGAGTTCACTCCGGATGCATATCAGCGCGTCCTGGCCGCCATCATTTCGGAATGCCACCCCAGACTGGCTCTGCTCGGCCAGACGTCGATCGGAACAGACTTGGCGGGCATCCTCTCCATGCGGTTGCGATTGCCTCTGGTCAGTCATTGCCAGCGCATCGAGGCGGAGGGCGACAGCCTCAGGTTCGTCAGTCAGATTTGCGGCGGCAGGATTCTGGCTCAAGGCAGTCTTACACCTTCGACCGTCCTGATCAACATGGTCCCCGGGGGGCATAAGGCAGAAGCCGGACGAAGCGACAGAGCGCCCGAAATCAGGCCCTTCGCGCCTCCGCCCCTGGATGACTTGCGGATCAGTCTGAAGTGTTACATCGAGCCGCCGACAGGAGACGTGGACATTTCCCGAGAGCGAATACTGATCGCAGTTGGCCGCGGGATCCAGCGGCAGGACAACCTGCCCCTGGCCGACGAACTGGCGGAAGCTCTGGGAGGGGTGGTGTGCGCTTCGCGCCCGGTGGTCGACCAGGGATGGCTTCAGCCGACGAGGCTGGTAGGGAAGTCGGGGATGAAGGTCGCTCCGGCCGTCTACATCGCCCTGGGGATCAGCGGCGCCCCGGAGCATGTAGAGGGAATGAGCGACAGCCAGGTCATTATCGCTATCAACACCGATCGGGGAGCTCCCATTTTCAACATCGCCCGCTACGGCGCAGAAGCCGATGTCTTGGACCTGATGCCGGTTCTTACCCAGCAAGCCAGGAAGGTCAAGGAAGTCGCGTGAGTCTTTCCTACGAGATCCTGAAGCCCGTTGGCGTGCTGCTGGCCCTGGCCATCGCCGGGTGGGTTTTTGGTGTGCGCATCTACAGGCTACTCTGGATCAGCCTGAAACAGGGCCAACCCAGCGGGCCCTTCCGCCAGTGGGGGAAGCGCTTCAAGAGTCTCCTGGTCTACGTTGGAGCCCAGCTGAGGTTGTTCCGATTCCTGATACCGGGCACGGCCCATTTCTTCATCTTCTGGGGTTTCCTGATCCTGTTCCCGACCATCCTGCAAGCGATCCTCGAAGGCTTGCTGGCTGCAGTTCGCCCAGGATTTGAACTTCCTATCCTGGGGCGATCGGGCCCGTACGCCCTGCTTCAGGATCTGTTCATCCTGGCTGTCATCATCGCCGTCCTCAATGGACTGTTCTTGAGAATCATCAATGACCCAGAACGATACAAGGGAAGCCATCGGCGGCAGGCTATCCTTGTTCTGTTCTACATCATCGCCATCATGAGCAGCTTGCTCGTCATGAACGGGGTCCGGATCAATACCCTGGCTGACCCGCTCCAGAGATGGCGGCCGATCTCGACGCTGGTCGGGAGTCTGTTCGCCAACCTCGACGGCGTATCCCAACGTGTGCTCGGCGAGGTTGCCTATTGGATCCATCTGATCGTCGTGCTGTTCTTCCTGACAGAACTCCCGGGTGGAAAGCACTTCCATGTTGTGACATCCATCCCTGCCGTACTCCTGCGAGACTTGAAACCTACCGGGCAGCTCCCCCCGTCGCCCGAATTCGATGGCCAAGCAGGTGTAGGTTCCATCGACCAGTTCCGCTGGCGCCAGATGCTGGACTTCTACACCTGCACGGAATGTGGTCGCTGTCAGGATGTCTGCCCGGCCTATGCCAGCGGCGCAGTGCTTTCACCCAAGTTGCTGATCATGTCCCTGCGCCAGGGCATGTCAAGGCTGGCTGATGGTCATCCAACGCCGGGGTCCGACGGAAGCCACGCGGAGCCGGCCGAAGCCCTTCTCGGAGACATTGTCTCTGAAGACGTGCTGTGGTCCTGCACGACTTGCCTGGCATGTGATCAGGAGTGCCCTCTTTTCATCGAGCATGTTGATCCGATTGTGGACATGCGGCGCAGGCTGGTGATGGATGGTCGGATCGGTCCGAAACTGCAGGATGCGCTCAGCAATTTGGGACGCTACGGCAACTCATTTGGCCAATCCGAAAGGGCGCGGGGGAAGTGGAGCCAGTCTCTCGCAACCGGGATAAAGGATGCCCGCAAAGAAGCAGTCGAGTTTCTTTGGTTCGTCGGGGACTATGCTTCGTACAACGCCAGCCTGCAGGAGGTCACGCGCAAGACCGCCCGGGTATTCCAGGCCGCCGGCCTGGATTTCGGGATACTCTATGAGTCGGAACGCAACGCCGGAAACGACATTCGCCGGGTGGGCGAAGAAGGCCTGTTCGAGCTTTGTCTCGAGCAAAACACGGATGCGATGGCAGAATGCTCCTTCAACGCCATCGTGACGACCGATCCCCATTCCTACAATACGCTGAAGAACGAATACTCTCTGCTCGCCGGTGAGTCGCGGCCCGTGTTTCACGTCGCCGAACTCCTGGATCGATTGATCACTTCTGGCCACCTGAGGCCCAAGACGAAGCTCGGCTACCGGGTCACCTACCACGACCCATGCTATCTGGGCCGTTACAATGGAATCTATGACTCGCCCCGGCGCGTGATCGAGGCGAGCGGCTGCCAACTGGTCGAAATGGGACGCCACGGGGATCGAGCACTTTGCTGCGGAGCAGGCGGCGGACGGATCTGGATGGAAGAGGCCAAGGTCGCGGAGAGGCCCAGCGAAGCGCGCATTCGGGAGGCGGCGGGACTGGATGGCGTGGAGCTACTTATCGTCGCATGTCCGAAGGATCTGACGATGTTCCAGGATGCAGTGAAGACGGCTGGCTTCGAGGATCGCCTCCAAGTCAGGGACCTGGCTGAACTGGTCTACGAGGCGCTGCTCTAGGAGGAGGATCCGATGGGCATTATGGTCTCTGTCGAAACCTTGCGGCGCTACCCCTTCTTCGCCGGGCTGGACCAAGGGACCCTCAAGTCGTTGGCCATGACGGGGGAGGTCATCACCGCGAAGAAAGGGGATTGGCTTTTCCAGGAAGATGACCCCGCGCAGGCGCTATACCTTATCCAAGCGGGATCAGTCGAAATCAGGATCGCCCTGGACGCCATGCATTCCCGCCATGCCGTCGTGTGCAGCCTCGGCAAGGGGGAAATCCTTGGATGGTCGTCGCTCACCGAGCCCTACATCTATAGTTCGGGCGCCTGCGCCTCGACGAACGCTCGGCTGGCGAAGTTGCACGGCCCGAAGTTCCGTCAGCTGATGGATGGCCATCCGGACATCGGCTACAAGATCATGGGCCGGGTGGCCAGCATCGTGGCCAGCCGTCTGAACGACCTGTCGGTTTGCATGGCGAGCTTGGTCGAAGGAGGCCCGATCCAGCAATTTGTGTATGACCCCCCACACCCGGCGCTCGGAGGCGGTCTGCCCACCGGGCTGAAGCATCCTCGCGCCATCTAGGCAGGATCATCGCCTGGATCACACCCGTAACAGATCTTGCCTGCGCGGCGTCTGGAATGGCGGGGGGGTGCCGCAGAAAGGCGTTGAGGGAAACCTCACGACCGGCAATCAATCGAGGCCCCGAAGGCTTGATTCTGGCGCGATTCCACCGGCGGAGGGCCTAGTTGCCGTGGCCTCGGACCGCGCAGGCGATCTCCGAACCCGAGAAATCAATCCCCCTTGAGATAGCCGTCGAAAAACTCGATCGTTCGCTGCATGGCCAGGCTGAACGGGTCGGCCAGATTGTGATCCGCCCCGGGATAGATGTAGAGCTCGACGGTCATGCCGGCTGCCTGCACCTGATCGTAGAGGGTTTGTGAGAATACGACCGGCACGCTCGTGTCGGCCGTGCCGTGATGCAGCTGGAGCGGGCCAGACAGATCGGCCAGGTAAGAGTTCGCCGAGATGGAATCCCAGAATGCGGGGTTCTCCTGGGGGGAGCCGTATATCGCCGAGAGCGAGTTGCGCCAGCCGCGCCCAGGCAAGGGCGTCGCCACCGTTTCGCTCTGCGGCCTGCGCCAACAGCAGAGCATGTCCGGGTATGATCCCACGACGCCGGCCCAGATCACGCCGGCCTTGATGTCGTCGCGGATGACCATCGAGCGCAGGGTGATGTACCCGCCCATTGAGTGGCCCCACATCCCGATCCGATTTGGGTCGGCCTCGGGGTAAGCCTTCATCGAAGAAACCGCATTCAACACATCGGTGACATAGTCGGGCGAGCTGTAAGCGCCCTCGGCGATTCCTTCCGAGTCTCCATGCCCGCGATAGTCCGGCCGGAAGATGATGTACCCATTGCGCGCCAGGTTATCGACGTAGGCGACGTACCGCTCGGCGGTACGGTACTGCCCGGGCGGGATGTAGCCGTGATTGAAGATGATCACCGGCCACCCGGTCGGCGGCCTCTCACCCAAGGGGACCGTCAGCAGCGCGTAGATCTTCAGCCCCTCCGAGCGGTAGGAAGCGATATACCGGTTGTAATTGGCGCCCCGCGTCAGCTCTTCTTCGATGAAGACCTCGCTGCCCGGGTAGTCGCGCTGACGCATCGACTCAATCGCGAGCGGATACAACGTCGGGGTCGGCGTCAGAGTCTCGGTGGGCGTCGGAGAGGGCGTGCTCGTGAGGGTTGCGGTGCCG
>MGOM01000051.1:2813-6847 GCA_001797105.1 Chloroflexi bacterium RBG_19FT_COMBO_62_14 | reverse complement strand
CTCGAGCCGAGGAACGCCTGGGCGGTGGAGCACGCCAGGAGCATGGTGCAGCCAAGAATCAGGATGAGCAGGAGCGGCTGACGATTCCGGGTGCTGAAGTCTCTCATCTCAGCTACTCTCACCTTGCGGCCACACCGCTCACAACGCGGGACTCAGAAGAAGAAACACGTGGTTGGGATCGGTGAAGAACGCCAACCCCAACCACCCCAGGCTCAGCCTTTCGTCCACACCTTCACCACCATTCACAGGCAACCTGCTGATCACAACCGCCATACCGTTGAGAACCGAAATTATACATGGGGCGGAGGCGGATCGAGAGACTGCCCGATCTCAACACTCAATCCCGGATAGGAATGCGAATTCCCGGCCTCCACACTCGGGCTAAGTGCCGGGACGCCATTAGTACTTAAGTACCACCCCATTGGTGCGGCAGAAGCGATAAGATGTATGGCGGTCCGACCAGCATACATCCGAGGCTCAGTTGGGGATCCAACCTGTTTCGCACAAGACCTTGGCGGCAGTCGTGGCCGGGAAGCTGGCGGCGTCTCTGCTCGACGGTACCTTCGAGCCGGGGCAGCGGCTGCCGCCTGAGCGCGAGCTGATGGAGCTCCTGAGCGTCAGCCGGGCGACGCTGCGCGAAGGGCTCAAGGCCCTGGGCGACTACAAGCTCATCGAGGCTCAACCTGGAGTCGGCTGGTTCGCCCGGGCGGTTGATGAGTCGAATATGGCCCAGGCCCGTGAGCTGGCGGGGGCATTCGTCGTCCCACCAACAGCCGACCCTGGAGCCCCGCGGCTGGACCCCCCCACTGGCCCTCGGCGACTCCCGGTCGTCCCCGAGAAACCCCTGCGCATCCCGAATCTGCGGACCGATCGGCTGGGCACCTTCGACCTGATCTCCTGGTGGGAGCGAGACAAAGTTCAGGCGGCCCACGTCCTGGTCGTCGGGGCCGGGGCGCTGGGGAACGAGGTCGTGAAGAACCTGGCGCTGATGGGGGTCGGGCATATCCTGGTCATCGACTTCGACAACGTCGAGATGGCTAACCTCAGCCGCTCGGTTCTCTTCCGCGAAGGCGACGACCGCCGGAGCAAAGCCGAAGTCGTGGCGGCCCGAGCCAAGGCGCTCAACCCCGGGATCCGGATCCAGTATCTTGACGGAGACGTCACAACCGATTTGGGTTTGGGGGTAATACGTCGAATGGATGCGGTGGTCGGATGCCTGGACAACCGCGAAGCGCGCCTCGCCTTGAATCGATTCTGCTACTGGATGGGGAAACCGTGGGTGGACGGCGCGATCCAGGAGCTCTTGGGCCTGGTGCGCGTGTTCGTGCCAGGTCAGGGAGCGTGCTTCGAATGCACGCTCACCGAGCAAGCCCGAAGAGACCTCGCTTTGCGCTATTCATGTCCACTCCTGGCGCGCGAGAACATCTTATTGGGCAAGGTCCCAACGACCCCAACGATCGCCTCGATCATCGGCGGGATGCAATCCCAGGAAGCGCTCAAGCTGATCCACGGCCTCCCGGTCGAGCCGGGAAAGGTCACTCACTTCAACGGGATGACGAACGAGATGCACACGGCCGCTTACGTTCCCCGCGAAGACTGCGAGAGCCACTGGATTTATGGAGAGGTGATCGAACTCCCAGCTCGGGCCGAGTCCACGACGGTAGGAGAATTACTCCGCATCGTCCAGGCCGATATGGGGCCGGAGGCGGTCTTCGAACTCGATCACGAGCTGGTGACCAGCCTCACCTGTCCCAATTGCCTGGCGAAAGACGACGCCCTGCGGCCGTTACCTCAGGTCAGTTTTGAGTCGGCCCACTGTCCCGAGTGTGGTGCTCTGCGCGAAGCCAGCATGACGCATCAGATCTCAGGTGCGGAGCCTTTCCTGAGCAAGACGCTGGCGACGATCGGGATCCCGCCGCTGCACATCCTGCGGGCTCGCAACCGCTTCGAGTACCGCTTCTATGAATTGACCGGTGATCTTCCCGGCGCGCTCCATTTCCGCCACTTCGAAGGGGCTGAGACGGCCGAATCTCAACCCGGGCGTGATCGCATTCACCTCGGCCAGGAGGTCTCACTCTCCGACGGGTACCAGAACCCGGCCCGCGGCCGGGTGGTCCTGCACGAGTGAGGCAGCCGATGAGCGCGCGGATCGAGGCCTTGCACAGGCCGGCCAGAACTGAGAAATCTGCCGTGAACGGCATGCTGTTCCGCAACCTGGCGATCGTCTTCCTGGTCGGCGTCCTTGGGGCGGTCGCGTTTGCATTCCTTGGAGTGGCCAATCGCACGATACTGCCTGAGGCATTCGAGTGGGCGACGGCCGCTGCGGTGGGCATGTTGTGCGGTTTCAGTTCCCGCCGGGCCCTGCGCCAGCGCACCGGCGTCCTACGCTTCATGGCCTCGATGGGGGCGCTGATCGTCGGCCTGATCTTCATGGGGTGGGTCAGCGGCGGCGATGCGGGGATGGTCCTTCGTGAGCGCGGGCGTGAGATGCCGGACTGGAATGCCCTTTTCCAGCTTGGGCTGGGGGCGACGTCAGCGGCTCTGGCGCTGAGCGCCTGGCAAAGGAACGGGGCACGTGCTCGTACCTTGCCTCCGGCGCCGGTCCCTGCCTCAGGTCCTGCCCCGGAGCGTAGAAGCGCGCCAAGGACACCACCCTCGGCAGTCGTACCGGCTTCGACGAGCCTGATTACTGAATCCGTCCGGATCTGGCGGACGACATGGAGCCAAGTGCGAGTCACGGTCGCGAATCTGGCGCAGAGACTGGGCGGTCTGAGGCACGCCCGACTGACCGGCCGATCGCGCTTCCACCTCCCCACGTGGCACTTGCCGGGGGTATTCGTCCGAAGCCGTCCGGCGACTCACGCTCATCATGTCCACCTGATCGGGGCGGAGGAGCATCGGTGCCCATATTGTCTCGACGTGGTCGAGAGACATGACGCTCGGGGTGTCGTCGTGTGCAAGGTATGCCACACGCGCCACCATGCCGATTGTTGGGCCGTGGCAGGCACATGCCAGGTCCCCCACTACAACCGGTGAGGCGCTCAGCCGTGTCATGGCGAGGCTCATGGAGGTCAAGCTGATGATGATGCTCACCCCGGGTACCCTCGGGTTCAATCAGACGGAGTGGATCGATGTCTGATTTGTCCGTCACGATCGTTCTCCCAAACGGAGGCGCACGAACGGCGGAATTGCCGGATGATGTCCCCGTCCGCGACCTGTTGGCGGAACTCACTTCGCTGCTCAAACTGCCGACCGTCGGACCGGACGGCCGTCCGATGGGCTATCGTCTCGACAGCAAGGCGCTGGGACGCGAGCTCCGCGAGGAGGAGACTTTGGGCCAGGCCGAGGTCATGAAGGACGACCGTCTGATCCTGACCGCCGACATCACCGCCGGCTCCAGTACTCTGGACCAGAGCCCGCGCATGCGCCGATTGCGGGCCGACCACGAGTTGATGCGCGAGCTCACCGCCCGCAGCGACATGATTACCTTCGAGACGGAGAACGTCGAGCGGGGTCTTCCACCCGAACGCTACGTCGTCACCTTCAAGTGCAAAGGCATCGTCGGGGTCGACAAGGGCGGCCAGCCCAAGTTCGGCAACCGGCACAAGGTCGAGATCTACCTCCACAACCAGTATCCGCAGCGCTGGCCGGGGATGAAGTGGCTCACGCCGATCTGGCATCCCAACATCAACCACCTCAACGGAAGCGTGTGCATCGACGCCGCCTGGTGGACCGCCAGCCGTTCCCTCGACCGGTTGGTGATCATGCTGGCGGAGATGGTCCAGTACAAGAATTTCCACGACGATCCGACACAGCCGCCGTTTCCCTGGGACCCCGAAGCCGCGCGCTGGTCCCGGTCTTATCGAGCTGAACATCCGCAAGCATTCCCGGTGGACCGTAGAGAGCCCCTGCGCCGTGAACGCGTCAAGCTCAAACCGGCGAAGGCCAAAGAGAAGCCGCGTATACGGTTGAAATAGGGTTTACCCCGGTAACACGAGCGGGATCAGAACGAAACCCAAACCGCAACAGGAGGA
>MGOM01000051.1:2445-2726 GCA_001797105.1 Chloroflexi bacterium RBG_19FT_COMBO_62_14 | reverse complement strand
GCCTGGAGCTGCCCACGACCGGGCCCGACGGGCGGCCGATGAGCTACAGGATCGACAGCAAGGCCCTCGGGCGTGAGCTCCAGGAGGACGAAACGCTGGAGCAGGCCGAGGTGCCAGAGGGCGATCGCTTGATGCTCACGGCTGACGTGACCGCCGGGTGAGTCCAATGCGGGAACGACGGGTGGAGGCTTGGCTCGGCCGCCTTGACGACCATGGGTGAATCTCGCCTGCGCCTGCTCCCGGCCGATCCACCGCGCGTCCGCACCTCGCGGATGCCGCGG
>MGOM01000051.1:1625-2417 GCA_001797105.1 Chloroflexi bacterium RBG_19FT_COMBO_62_14 | reverse complement strand
CCCTTCGAGGGACAAACATCCCGCCCCGCCCTGTCTGTCTTCGTCACGCAACGCTCGTTCGTCCGGGTGTGCGCCCAGGCTGGATCCGATCTCGAGAACGAGGTGGGAGGTGTGCTGGCCGGGAAATGGCGCGTCGATGGGGCGAGCGGCGAGAAGTTCGTCGTCGTTGAGGGCGTGCTCCCGGCCCCGCACACCCGGCACGGGAGCACCTACGTCACGTTTACTCAGGACAGCCTGGTGGCTTTGAATGATGCCCTGGAAATGCGTTATCCCGGAAAGCAGATGGTCGGCTGGTACCACACACACCCACGGATGGGGGTCTTCCTCTCGACATACGACACCTGGCTGCATGAACACTTCTTCCCGGAGCCGTGGCAGGTGGCGCTGGTGATCGACCCTCACGCCCAGGAGGGGGGCTTCTTCATCCGATCCGGAGATGGCGCGCTCGATCCGCAGCGATACTTTGGGTTCAATGAGCTGATCGGCGCGAAGAAGGGGAGTGTCGTCCATTGGGAGAACATGCAGCCGGAACACAGTCCGACGGCGGTCACAGGAGGTTGAGGCGATGAGTCGGCGAATGCGCATCTACTACTATGCCGTACTCGGTGCGATGGGCGGGTTGATCGGCTGGCAGCTCAGCAATATCCTCGGCCTATCGTTCTCGAGTTTGATCTACCTGAGCGATCTCATCGTCGGTGCGCTCATCGGCCTGAGCATCGGGCTGATGATCGGCATCGCCGAGGGGCTGCTGACGCGAAACCCGGTCCATGCTTTGCGAGCCGGCTTCTTCGG
>MGOM01000051.1:343-1586 GCA_001797105.1 Chloroflexi bacterium RBG_19FT_COMBO_62_14 | reverse complement strand
CAGTGGCGGCGGCGCAGCGGCGCGCGTCCTGGGCTGGGGTGTGTTCGGCCTGCTGATCGGTGCGGCCGAAGGGGTCACCGGGCGGAGCCAAATCTGGAAAGGTGTACTCGGAGGCCTCGCCGGCGGATGGATCGGTGGTGCCTTGCTTGAAGTCGCCCGAGGCTGGCTGGGCGAGCCCCGGATCGGGAAGGCCGGCGGATTGATGCTGCTCGGGATGTCTGTGGGAGCCTTGATCGCATTGATCGCGGTGTTGCTCTCGCGTGCCTGGTTGGAAGTCGCCAGCGGCAAGCTGAAGGGGACCGAGTTCATTCTCGACAAGTTCATGAAGCTGCATGGGCCGAACGCTATCCTGGGCAGCGACAGCCTGAAGGCCGACATCGTCCTTCCGGATCCGGACGTTGCCCCGCAACATGCCATCCTTCAGGGACAAGGGACGCACTTCACACTCAAAGACTTGAGCACAAGCGGGACCTTCATCAACGATCGCCGGATATCCCAGGCCAGGATCCCCACGCGGGCGAAGATCCGTGTCGGAAACACAGACCTGGTCTACCACGAGAGGCGGTGACCCGATGGATCTCAGACGCATACCCCATCTGCGATGGCTGACCGTTGCCTCCCTGCTCCTGACCACGGCCTTCATGCCACCGCGCCAGGAGGCGCTGGAGGTTCAGATCACCCAGGTCGACGCCACGGCCTTCCCGCGCATCACCGTCTACGTCTCAGTCACCGACGAGACGGGCGAGCCCGTTTCTGTCGACCCATCCCTGATCCGGCTCTCCGAGAGCGGAGAGGCCGTGACGCCCGCCGAGATCCGCGCGCTCGGCGAGGGAGAGCCCCTGGCGACACTTCTGGTTGTCGACGTGTCGGGAAGCATGAACAAGGCCGGCAAGCTGGACTCGGCCAAAGAGGCGGCAGAAGCCTATGTGAATCAGCTGAGGGCCAACGACGTCGCGGGTCTGTTGAGCTTCAACACGGCTCCCCAGCTTGTCCAGCCACTCACCGATGATCGCGCCGCCCTCATCGACGCCATCGACGGACTGAAAGCGGATGGCGACACGGCGATGTACGACGCCCTCTACGAAGGGGTCGGGATCCTCTCCACCCGGACGGGACGGAATGCGATCATCGTGTTGACGGATGGGTTGGACAACCGCAGCCAGCACACGTTGAATGAAGTGACGTCGCTGATCGGGCCCGCCGGCCTCTCCATCTCGACCGTCGGGCTGGGTGACCCCTCGCA
>MGOM01000051.1:0-312 GCA_001797105.1 Chloroflexi bacterium RBG_19FT_COMBO_62_14 | reverse complement strand
GGCGGGACTTATGCGTCGGCCGCCGATCGCGCCTCCTTGATGTCGGTTTATGAGCGCTACGGCCGTGCGTTGCACAGCGAGTACGCTTTGACGTATGTCACGTCGCTGGCTCTGCGCGACGGGGTTAATCGTTCGCTGTCGGTGACGTTGGCCAGTCCTGGTGTGACGGCCTCGGCCAGCGCCAGGTACAACCCCGGGGGACTCGTGCCGGAGGTGGCCGAGGCGAGTAGCTGGAGCTTGTTCTTCGCTCTTTTCGGTGGGTTGGTTGTGCTGCTACTCGCGCCGGGGTTGATCGGGCGCGGGATCCAGGCT
>MGOM01000050.1:7997-8102 GCA_001797105.1 Chloroflexi bacterium RBG_19FT_COMBO_62_14 | reverse complement strand
ACATCGTGAATACCGGCGACCAGCCTTGGGCCTCCCTCTCAGGCCTTGATCCGCTCGCCCTTTGGATCCCACAACGGCTCGCGTTCGATCTTCGCCGGGATCCGT
>MGOM01000050.1:2507-7983 GCA_001797105.1 Chloroflexi bacterium RBG_19FT_COMBO_62_14 | reverse complement strand
GATATCCAACGCAGTGCCCACTTTGGCCTTGTCGATCGGCAAGTAGGCATAGGCAATGCTCTTCTCGACGGAGTAACCGTAACCACCTGAAGTGATCCAGCCGATAACCTCGTCGTCTCCCAGCGCACGCACCGGCTCCTTGCCGATCGTAGACACGGTCGGCTTGTCGAGCGTGAGGCAACATAGCTTGCGGCGTAGGCCGGCCGCTTTCTGTTCCACAAGAGCCTGCCGTCCGAGGAAGTCCCCCTTGTCCAGCTTTACGGCGAACCCCATCCCCGCCTCATAGGGAGTGTAATCGGGGGAGATGTCGGCGCTCCAGTACCGATAGCCCTTCTCCAGGCGGAGCGAATCGATCGCCCGATACCCGCCGGCTACGAGACCATCGGCTTGGCCCGCATCCCAGAGCGTGTTCCAGAGTCTCTCGCCGTACTCCATCGGACAGTAGAACTCCCATCCGAGCTCTCCGACATAGGTCACCCGCAGCGCCAGAGTCGGGACGTCGCCCACAGTCAGGCGCCGCCCGGTCATATAAGGGAAGGCGTCATTCGAAATGTCTTCGATGACCACTCGCTGCAGGATGTCGCGCGCCTTCGGCCCCCACAGCCCGATACAGGCATAAGAGGAAGTCACGTCATCGACGGTGACCGAACCGTCCTCGGGCATATGCAACCGAATCCATGACATATCGTGCTGGCCGAAGGCCGTCCCGGTGATGATCAGGAACCGTCCCGGGGCGAGGCGGGTGACGGTGAAATCGCACTCGATGCCGCCGCGTTCGTTCAACATCGAGGTGTACACGACGCTGCCCACCGGCTTGTCCATATCGTTGGCGCACATGTGCTGCAGAAAAGCCGGTGCCCCCGGACCTCGAATCTCGATCTTGCTAAACGAAGTCTCATCAAACAACCCGGCGCTCTCTCGGGTCCGGAGATGCTCTACGCCGATCGCCGGAGACCAGTGATGACGCTCCCATCCGGTAGGCTGGTAGCCGTGTTTCGCCTGCTTCTCATAAGGGACGTACCAATTCGGCCGCTCCCAACCCATTTTCTCACCAAAGGCTGCCCCCAACTCGCGCAGACGGTGGTAAGACGGGGAGAGCCTCAGGTTGCGGGCCGACTCGCGCTCTTCGCTCGGGTAGTGGATGTCGTAGTATTTGGAATAAGTCTCGACCGTCCGGACGACGCGGTAGGGCCGGCTGGCGTAGTGCGCCCCGAAGCGGCGCACATCCAGACGCCAGATGTCCCACTCCGGGATTCCGTCGACAATCCACTCGGCCATGACCTTACCGATTCCTCCGGCTCCGGCCAGGCCGTGGGCGCAGAAGGCGGCTGCCACCCAGAAGCCTTTGACCTCGGTCGGGCCGAGGAGGAACTCGCCGTCCGGCGTGAAGGCCTCCGGTCCGTTGTACAGCTGGCGGATTTCAGCCGTCTCGACCGACGGTACGCGCTTAATGGCGCTTTCCATCAACGGTCCGAAGCGGTCCCAATCGAACGGCAAGAGATGGTACATGAAATCCTTGGGAATCCCGTCCAGGGCCCAGGGTGCCGGATTGCGCTCGTAGCCGCCGACGACAAGTCCCCCGGTCTCCTCCCGGAAGTACACCAGCAGATCCGGATCGCGCAGCGTCGGCAGCTCGGTGGTGATCTGCTCGATGGGTTTGGTGATCATGTAAACGTGCGCCATCGGAACCACCGGGAGGTTGAGACCAACCATCCGCCCGATCTCCCCGGCCCACATCCCGCCGGCGTTGACCACGACCTCGGTGCGGATCTCGCCTTCGCGGGTCGAGACCGACACGACCCGGCCATCCTTCAACCGGATCCCGGTCACAAGCACATCTTCGAAGAAGCGTACGCCGCTGGCCTTGGCGCCCGCCGCCAGCGCCCGGGTCAACATCGACGGGTCGACCATGCCGTCATTTGGCGTGTAGACGGCGCCGACGACGCCGTCGAGGGTCATCAGCGGGAACAGTTTGTGCGCCTCTTGCGCCCCGATGAGTTCGAGCGGCATCCCGAACGAACGCGAAAGGGCCACTTGGCGCTTGAGCTCTTCCAAACGGGCCGCCGAAGACGCCAGCCGCACGCCTCCAACCGCCCGCCAACCGGTGTCCTGGCCGGTCTCCTGCGGAAGCCGGGCATAGAGTTCGGTGCTGTACTGCATCATCCGCGTCAGGTTGACGTCGGATCGGAGCTGGCCGACTAGGCCGGCCGAGTGCCAGGTCGAGCCGCTGGTGAGTTCTTTTCGCTCCAGGACCACGACATCCGTCCAACCCATCTTGGCGAGGTGATAGGCGATGCTGCAGCCGCCGACACCGCCGCCGATGATCACTACCTGCGATTGCGTAGGTAGCTCAGCCATGTCCAGTGACCTCCTCGAGCCATTTCCCCCACCGCGGATCGTTCATCGACCGCCTCATTCGGTCGAAATGCTCAAGAGCGTAACCCTGAAAATCGAAGTCGAGCTTCGAGATCGTGCCTTGCACGACGCCCCACATGGCCTCCCGAAAATCGGACATCACCTTCATCTGCTTGAGCCGCGGAAAACGCGCTTCGGAAGCCTCCCCGAAATAGCACTCGAGCAAGAGGCGATCCTCGTCGTCGGAAAAATCGTGATGGACGGCGAAGTTGGCAAGGTCGAAGAACACATCGCCCATCCCGGCGTACTCCCAATCCAGGATCCGGATGGCGCCGTCGTCGAGGAAGTTCCCATTCAGCAGGTCGTTGTGACAGGGGCGGGGCATGATGGTTCCCTGGTGTTGCGCCCCTTCGATCTCCCGCTTCCGATCGAGGAGCCAGTCGAAGTCATCCGGGAACAAGGCCCCGTTGCGCCGGCTGAGCGTGGTGTACGCATTTACCACGCGCGAGGCGGAGAACACTCCAGGGATCGAACCCATTGAATGGATCTTGATCAGGGCTTGTGCCACCCGGCGGACGTTCTCGGATGAGCGCATCTCGTCGATGGGGATCGGCTTCCCATCGACGAAGCGAGTCACAAGGTAGCCTTCCGGCTCGATGAAATACACAACTTCCGGGGCAACACCGACCTTGGCCGCGGCGACGTTAGCGGCGTACTCGTGCTGGCGGTCTATGCCCAGGAGCTCGGTGTCTTCGCCGGCTAGCCGTAGGACATAGGCCTGGCCATTGACCGTCACCCGGAAGTTGCGGTTGGTGATGCCTCCACCAAGCGGCTCGACCTCGATCCCTTGGGCGCCGGACCACTGCGGCACCCGGGCGATCGCTTCGCTCACACTAAGTGCCAAGGTAGCTCCTCCCTCGCTCGGAGATCCTGGTCATGGATCGCCTTGCCGCAGTCTCCGTCGATCGGATCTCGAGATGTTGCCGGAATCCCGCCCGGCCCTGGGCGATCCTTCGGAATTCACCGTCGGACGGACGCCCCTGGCGTTCACTACGCCGCCCTCGCATGCCTGCCTCGAATGGGAGTGCCGCCGCCCGTGTCGTGCTAGCGGGAAGTCCTGCGGGGGGACCCCTTCCCCGGTGTTGAGTCTCGGATTGGCACCCCGCTGTGGAGCGCTAGCCCATCCAGACAGAGCCCGGTCGCGCCATTTCGTTGACGATGTCGTAGCTGGAGATAATGCCCACGGGGAAGGCCTCCGGCTGCTCGGGATCGACGACGACCAGGCGATGGTAGTGGTGCTCGATCATCGTGTCGGCCGCCTCGCGCAAGCTAGCCGAGGGATGGATCGTCACCGGTGGATTCATGATCTCGGCCGCCGTCGACGCTTCGCCGCCCCCGCTGAGACAGCACGCCAGGATATCGAATTTGGTCACCAGACCCCGCGGCCTGCCGGCGGCGTCTACAACCAGGACGGAGCGCGAGTTCATCTCGGTCATTGTCCGGGCGATTTCGTTCGCCCTGGCCTCCTCCCGACAGCTGAGGATTGGCCGTGACATGACATCCGCTACCTTGCCTCTCAAGACGGGAGCTCGACTGGCGATGCTGGCCACGATGTCCGAGATCGAAATCAGACCGATGGGTCTTCCTGCCTGAGTAACCACCAGGCGATGGACCGACCCCCTCTGCATCCGCTCGGCTGCTACCTGGACCGCTTCATCGGCCTCGATCGAGTCGATCGGGCTCGTCATCAACTCACCGGCGGTCATGGCCCGCATCGCTGCCAGGCTCTCGGCATCGGTCGACAGCCATTCCCCCGCCAGCAGGTCAAAATCTGTCACCACACCCAGAGGTCTTCGGTCTCGATCTTCGACGATCACGGCGTGGACGTGATTCTGGATCATTATCGCCGCCACCTGGCCCAAAGTGGTGCCTTTGCGGCAGGTGATCAGTCCCGGATGCATCAGTTCACGAACCAGCTTACCCACAGACCGCCTCCTCAGCCGCTCCAGCTTGACAACCGTGAGCTGGCCGGCCGCCAATCGCAGGATTGAACCCGGCTACTGCACCTCTTCGACATCCTTATACCATTTGACCCGGTCGCCGACGCGCGCCCGCAGGCGCCAGGCGAGGTTCTTAGGTTCATCCTCGATGCGTTCCGTGATCCCCGCCAACCGGCCTACCACGGAGGCCTTCTGCTCATCGCTGAGCTGGGGATATCCCTGAGACAGCAGCCGGACCTTGTCCAGGTTCATGGTGACCGTCCGCCACAGTCCCCAGTCCTGACCGCACAACTCGGCGATGCGCGAGGTGTTGATTATCTCGTGATCGGTGTCCCCTAAGGAGTGTTCCAGGAGCAACATGATCGTGTCGATCACATCTTTCTCGTTGATGAGTACGATCTGCATTTTCTCCAGCATCAACTCGGCCAGAGGAATCGTCGGCGAGTCGACCTCAAGCCGTCCGTTCCATGGAATGACATGACAGAAATCGAGTTTCTCATAGAAGACGTCGACATGGAGCTGATTCGAGTGGTTCTCGAAAATAGCGCGGCCACCTTCGGTGACGACGAATACTTCGCGATCTTCGACGTAACCCAGCTCGGCCAACACCCGCCGGATCTCGGACGCCTGCCGGCCATAGCCGGCGAAATCGATATCGGTATAGGCCCGGCCCATCTCCGCTTGAAGGTAGCCGAAGTCCGGACAGTGGGTCTGGAAGGCGAGTGAGCCGAGGATGCGCAATGTCAGCCCGGCTGCGTCGGCGGCGGTGACAATCCGTTTAACCTCACGCTCGAACCGCTGGCGCTCGGATGCATCCTGCGGCTTCATGCCGAGGGAGGAATCAGGCATTGTTAGACGCCTCGTGATGGTGGATTCACCGCAGCCCCCCAGACTGAAATTATAGCGTGAAGAACAAGATCTTGCAAAACATGTCATATTCCTGCATAATTAGGGACACCCAAGCGGTACGATCAATCAAATCGGACCAGCCCCACCGATTGCGGCCCACCCGGTGCCTTGAACCGATCAATCACGATCAGGTTCTATTGAGAAAAGGAAAGCGGTCGGATTTGGGCAAAAACCTGATCCCCGCGCAACGCCGCAGGCTCATTTACGAGTAC
>MGOM01000050.1:0-2370 GCA_001797105.1 Chloroflexi bacterium RBG_19FT_COMBO_62_14 | reverse complement strand
CCAGCCTACGCCAGCAGTGCGCTGGCCAACCCCGAAGCCAAACATTCTATCGGTCGTGCCGCCTCCCGCCTGGTTCAGGATGGGGACACGGTCTTTCTCAACAGCGGGACAACGACGACCGAGGTCCTCCTACACTTGAAGGGACGCTCCGACCTTCAGAACATCATCGTCGTCACCAACAACGTCACAGCGGCCATCGAAGCGCGCGACGCCGAATTCGAGGTCATCCTCCTGGGTGGCAGCTTCCGCTCACGATCGTATTCGATCGTCGGTCATTTCGCCGCCGAGATGCTCCGCGGCATGCATGCCAACAAGGCATTCATCGGCGTCGACGGGATCAGCCTCAAGTTCCACTACACCACACCGGCCAGCCACGAGGCGGAGATCGCCCATGTAATGATCGAGCAGACGCAGGGTCCGGTTTACGTTGTGGCCGATTACAGCAAGTGGGGCGTGGTGTCCAACTTCCGGCTGGCGACTCTCGATGAGGTTGACGGCTTGATCGTGGATGACAGCTTGGATCCGGAAGCCCGAGTTGAATTGAGCAATCGCGGGATCGAAGTCATCGCCGCCGGCCCGGAGCTGGAGGACACGGGTACCGGCGGCTCAAGCGAGGAAGCTTCTTATGCCCCTGTTTTCAAGAGCCGCTAAGAAATCCACTCATCTCTTCTTCGCCACCGACGTCCACGGCTCTGAGCGCACGTTTCGCAAGTTCATCAATGCCGGCAAGTTCTACAAAGCCGATGTGCTCATCATGGGGGGAGACATTATCGGCAAGATGGCTATTCCGATCATCCGCGAGGGGAATGGGCACTATCGAGCGACCCTGCAGGGCAGGATGGAACACCTCGAAACCGAAGCCGAGCTGAAGAAGCTCACCGAGCGGATCGGCATCCTGGGCTTCTACGAGAAGATCATGGACGAGGGCGAGTACCGGTCGCTGGCCGCGGATGAGGCCTCCGTCGATGTCATGTTCCATTCGCTCGCCCGAGCCCGGCTCGAGTCGTGGCTCGAGCTGGCTGAAAGCCGTCTGGCCGGGACCGGGATCCGGTGCTACATCACCGGCGGCAACGATGACTACCCGGACGTATTGGCCGCCCTCGACCGAGCCGGAGCTCAATCGGTCTTCGGCTGCGAGAGCCGGCTGATCGACCTCGACGGACAGCACTCCATGGTCAGCCTGGGCGTCAGCACGCCCACGCCGTGGAAAACGCCACGCGAAGTGACCGACGAAGAATTGGGGGACATGATTGAAGGCCTCGTCGACCAGGTGGACGACCTCACCCGCTGCATCTTCAACTTCCATGATCCACCGGTCGATTCAACCCTGGACACCTGTCCGATGCTCGACTGGACTTCCGATCCGCCGAGCCAGATCGTCAAGGCCGGCCAGGTTGTGCTCTACGGGGCGGGGAGCAAATCGGTGCGGCAGGCGATTGAGACCCATCAGCCGCTCCTCGGCCTTCATGGCCACATTCACGAGTCATCCGGGATCATGAAGATCGGGCGCACCGTCTGCGCCAATCCCGGCAGCGAGTATGCCGAGGGAGTGCTGCGCGGCGTGCTGGTGAGCCTGGACGACGGCAAGGTCGAGAGTTACCAGCTCACTTCCGGCTGATCGTGCCGGGCCACGCCCCGGGGAGAGGGAGGTGTCGATCGACGGGACCAGGCGTGTGTTATCTACCCGCTTATCGGGCCGTATTCTATTCTTGGGAGGAAAATGCGATGGCAACTGCTACTGCAACGCCGGAGGTCTTCACCCGTAAAGCCTCGGGGCTTGTGCGAGTGATGTCGCCGTACTCGGCGTTCGTTTACAACATCCTTACCATGGGGCTGATCTTCCCCTGGACCTACCTCTGGGCGCCGGGAGCATTACCCGGCGGAAAGCTGGTGTGGGGCATCCTGCTGGCGATGGTGATCGAGATCCCGATCGCCTTCGTCTATGTATGGCTCTCGACAGCCCTGCCCCGCTCCGGGGGTGACTACGTCTTCCAGAGCCGTGTCTTCGGCGGCGGTGTCGCCTTCACCGTCGTCATGTCCGGCTACGTGATCTGGATCCTGCAATGGGTGGCGCTCTCCGGTTGGCTCCTCGCCTACCTGGGTTTCGCCCCGTTGTTCCTCGGTCTAGGCGCGACGATGGGCAGCGCCTCGATGTCCTCGATCGGGGTCTGGTTCACCACACCCACTGGGATCATCATCACCAGCATCGTCAACGCCGCGGCGGCAGTGGGGCTTCTGGTCAGCGGCTTCAAGAACTACGTCCGCTTCCAGTACGTCATGTGGTACGGCACCTTGCTCGCCTTCGCCGTGATGTTGATTGTGCTCTTCAGCGTCACCCCGGTTACTGCCATCCCGCGGATCGACGCCTTC
>MGOM01000049.1:43278-43407 GCA_001797105.1 Chloroflexi bacterium RBG_19FT_COMBO_62_14 | reverse complement strand
GTGAGCAACGACGCGCGTCATGCTCAACGTGTCCTGGATGGCATCCCGGAGTGGATCGAACGCAAACGACCCGGCCTACAGGTCGTAGATCACCAGATCTCCTTGTTCTAATCCACCCTCTTTCTGCAT
>MGOM01000049.1:41172-43269 GCA_001797105.1 Chloroflexi bacterium RBG_19FT_COMBO_62_14 | reverse complement strand
CCGGGCTACAGCCCGCCGGCAAATCCAGCATTTCTTCAACCGCCTAGCGTGCCTCCGTATCTCACCCGGTCAACATCGACTGTGTCGACTGAAATCAAGCTCGAGGATCTTCTTCGGCGGAGGTGGAAATCGGGGGCGTACCTCCCAAGGCAAGGGGCAAGAGGGCCGGCCCGCCGGGAGGCCGAGACTGTCTCCATTCTCAGGCTGATCTTCGCACCGGATCAGATCCGCAGTCTTGCCCTCAGAGGTGTAGCGGGGTGAACCTCGGCCGTGTGTTCTGACTCTAAATCCAAACCACGCAGCCTAAGCTGCGTGGATTGGAGAGTGGAAAACGCGGTTGCCAGCCAGCGTTCTCAACAAGGTTGGAGGGTTACGCGACTTGCTCCGCTGGTTTGAGAGCCCGGCGCCTGACAAGCGTCCGCAGCCGGGAGGAGAGCAAGCTGGCGTGAACCGGTTTGATCAGGTAGTCATCTGCACCGGCGTCCAAAGCGCGGGCTACGCTTCCTGGAGAGCCGAGGGCCGAGAGGATCAGGATCGGAACGTCAGAGAAATCGCGGATCCGCTTGCAGACTTCCCATCCATCCATTCCCGGCATCAGAAGATCCAGCATGACTACATCGGGAGGGGAAGATTGACAGGCCCGGATGCCTTCTTCGCCGGTCAGGAATGCCTGGATCTGGAAGTCCTGGCCTCGGAGGAGCATACGCAGCATCACCGAGAGAACCGGGTCGTCGTCGATCAGCAGAACCTCAATGGCCATTTCCTTCTCCCGTCATCAGCCAACATTATGAGACAGAACCCCTCGAAATCACCTTACAGGGTCCTTGCAGTCGATGACCGGCAAGATGGGGTACTCCGCCAGTCCTGCGAGACCTCCCTCCGTATCCCTGAGCCCAGCCCCCGCAGGATGTCATTTCCCTGGGAAGACCCACCCGCGCCGGTGGCGGGTCTCCGACGGGCGCGGGATGTATATAGGAATAGCCGCCCGCTTGCCCCTGTGAACCAGAAGGGCTATCATACCTTCGCTCTGTGATTGCTCCCTAGGAAGGACGACCATTATGTTGGGTCCGCGAGGTGATCCGGGACCGCTCGGATGTCCTCAGTGCGGCCACACACTCCCCCCTGACGCCAGATCTTGCCCCAGCTGCGGGGTAGATCTGGCGCTTCTGGCGCTACTGGCCGAGCGGGCCTACATCGAGGGGATACCCGAGACCTCACCGATCGGGGCGACCCCGGAAGCCCTCGTCCCACGCATCGGCGATTACCTCCTCGAACAAGGTCTGCTCACCCCCGACCAATTGCAGACAGCCCTCGAGCGCCAGAAGGCCCAGACCGCACAAGGTCAGCACCGGCTGCTCGGACAGACGCTGATCGAGATGGCCTTCCTCGACCGGGAAACCCTCGACCGGGCCATCACTCGCCAGATCATCGAACTCCATACGGCCTTGCAGGAGGCCAATCGGACGCTAGAACGGCGGGTTGCGGAGCGGACGGCTGAGCTCCGGCGGGCCCTCGAGCGATTGACGGAAATCAACCAGATTAAGGCCAATTTGATATCCAATGTCTCCCACGAGCTCCGGACACCTCTGGCCCACATCAAAGGCTACGTAGAGCTCATCAATGACGGCGAGCTCGGCCCGATGAGCCCCGAGCAGCAAAAGGCCATGGGGGTCGTCCAGCAAGGCACCAAGCGCCTTGAACGGTTGATCGAGGATCTGATCGAATTCTCCACGGCTTCACGCGAGGGCCTGTCTCTCAAGCTTGAAGCCGTCTCACCCGTTGAATTGGCCAAGGACGTAATCGAACGTTCACGCGAGAAGGCCGACAAGGCGGGGGTTTCTTTAGAGGCGGCAGTCGCCGAGGATCTCCCTCCGGTTCGGGCCGACCCGGAGAAGCTGGGCTGGGTCGTTTTTCAACTCGTGGATAACGGCATCAAATTCACACCTTCCGGCGGCCACGTCCGGGTTGAGGCCGATCAGGAGGACAATCTTGTCCATATCTCGGTGCGCGACACCGGGATCGGCATCCCAAAGGAACGTGTGAGCGAGATCTTTGAGCCCTTCCATCAGTTGGACGGATCGCCGACGCGCCGCTACG
>MGOM01000049.1:36309-41162 GCA_001797105.1 Chloroflexi bacterium RBG_19FT_COMBO_62_14 | reverse complement strand
CCTTGGACTGGCCCTGGTGAAGTCGATTCTCACCGCCCATGGCGCCGAAATGAAGGTTGAAACCGAAGAGGGCGTGGGGAGCGCATTCAGCTTCCCCTTGCCCATGATCAACGCCACCTCATGACCGGACCTCTGGTTCCACCAGGACCCCTCACTCACGGCACCGAACTCAATGCGGTGTATGCGATCGCCCGCATCGTGGCCGAGACGTTCGACACCGAATCCGGCCTGGATGCTGTATTCCGCCTCGCACACACGATCTTCATTTTCGATGTCGTGGCGCTGTACCTCCAGAGCGAGGAAAGCGGCGGCCTCGAGCCGACGTACGCCCGGGCCCTCGGAAGGGGCAGAGCCCGCGAGGCGGATCTAACCTGGGGGGAGCCTGCCGCAATCGAAGCATTCCGAACCGGCCAGACCATTCTCCGCCAGGAAGATGTTGGTCCGTCCATCGAAGGCCGTGAGCGCAGGCGCGACTATCTCGGTCTGCCTTTGATGGTCGGCGGCCGCTGTGTCGGGGGACTGGTCTTCGGCCGATTCGGCGGACCGGCCTTCCCGGCAGAACACATCCGGCTGGCGGAATTTGTTGCCTGGCACGTCGGCCAACTTCTCGAGAATCGCCGGATGGCGAGCCGGATCGCGACCCTCGAGGCCCAACGCGAGCTGGCGAGAATGCAGGATGAGTTCGTATCGACGATCTCTCACGAGCTGCGCACACCGCTGGGCTTCATCAAAGGCTACGTCACAACCCTCCTGCGTGAGGAAACGAAGTGGGACGCCGAGACCAGGATAGAATTCCTGCGCATCATCGACGACGAAGCCGACCGACTGAGCGAGTTGATCGATAACCTGCTTGACTCGTCGCGCCTCGAGACCGGCCGTCTGAGCATGACCCAGGAGCCCACTCGCATCGCCGCGCTCGTACGCGATGCGGCCTCACGGACGCGGTCGATGTATCCGGATATCCAGTTGACTATCGTCGTTGACGATGATTTGCCGCTCCTCCTCGTCGATTCGACCCGCATCGCTCAGGTCCTCGACAACTTGCTATCCAACGCGCACAAGTACGCCCCCGGCGCGCCGGTCACAGTCAGAGCTACCAAAGAAGACAAGAGGATCTCGATCGAAGTCGCCGATGAGGGCGAGGGGATCCCCAGGGAGCACATCTCGCACCTGTTTGAGCGGTTCTATCGCGTACCCAATAACAACCGCGCCGTCCGCGGTACGGGCCTGGGGCTCTATATTTGCCGGAAGATCGTCGAGGCCCATGGAGGGGAGATTTGGGTCGAGAGCGCCCCGGGCGAAGGGACGACATTCCTGTTCACCCTCCCCATTGCAGCGTCCCTGGATCACCCCGAGCTGGAGGCCAAGCATGACTGAGACGAAAACCATCCTGGTCGTTGATGACGAGCCTCGCTATGTCCGGCTCGTCGAAGTCAACCTGACGACCGAGGGCTACACGGTCGAGACCGCCAGCAATGGGCAGCAGGCGGTCGAATCTGTGGCGGCCAAGCAACCCGATCTCGTCCTGCTGGATGTCATGATGCCCATCATGGATGGCTTCACAGCCTGCGAGCGTATCCGGGAGTTCTCAACCCTGCCGATCATCATCCTGACCGCCAAGGGCGAAGAGAGAGACCGGGTGCGCGGCCTGGACGCCGGCGCCGATGACTACATTGTCAAACCATTCTCTGCGCAGGAATTGCTGGCCCGGGTGCGCGCCGTTCTCCGCCGCGCCGAACGCCAGACCACCGGGGACTTCCACCAGCCTATCTTCAAGCACTATGAACTCGAGATCGATCTGCCCCGGGCGATGGTCAAGACCAGCGGCAACCCGGTCTCGCTGACGGCGACTGAATACCGGCTGCTCCAGACTATGGCGGCCGCCATTGGGAAAGTCCTCACACCAGAAGAGCTGCTCTCAGACGTCTGGGGCCCCGAGTACCGCGACGACAAGGAAATCCTCTGGGTCTGCCTAAGCCGGCTCAGGCAGAAGATCGAGGTCGACCCGAAAAGCCCGGTTCACATTGTCACCCGCCAGGGACTGGGCTACCTCATGCCGCCGGAAGAGGCGAAGCCCTCCTGAGACCCCGTGAAAGGCCCATCTTGCTTGATCACCGAGGCGACACCACGGGCTCTCGTCGTCAATCGACCGAAATGAAGGACCCCCCAAAAATGAAACCGGCATAGGATCCGGAAAGCAGGCGTCGTTCTCCGGGCGCCTGCCCGTGTCCCATCCAGTGGATGTGCCGCTCGAGAGATAGGACACGCGGTTAGAAAAACGGACAATCAACAGGGAAAGGTCGGGCCTCGCCTCGCTGCCGCGAAATTCAGTTCTGCTATAATGCCCGAGCGTCCATACGGAGACGGTCCATGTCCGATCAACAGATACTCTCTCTGCGTGGCAAGATACTTGGAGCAATGATGAGGAAGGCGCGTCTGGCTTCCGGCAAGAGCCTCTCCGAGATGTCGGAGTTGATCGGAGCAACCGGCGGGAGCTTGTCGTCCATGGAGCGCGGTTCTCGCGCTGCATCTTTGCCGGAACTCGAGCTCTTTGCCTATTATCTTGACCTACCCCTGCGCCAATTCTTGTCCGGCGAGGATTCCTTTGGCCGGTCAAAGGAAGACCTCAACCCGAAGCTGGTCGTCGCTTTGCGACAACGCATGATCGGAGCAATGCTGAGGACACATCGGACGGAGGCAGGACTGTCGATGCGCGAGCTGGCCGAGATGGCCGGTCTTTCGTCGCGAAGGGTATCGACCTACGAGCAAGGCGAGAAGCCCATCCCGCTCCCGGAACTCGAAGTGCTGGCAAACGCTCTGGGACGCCAGGTCGACGACTACCTCGACGCGGAAGGTACCGTCGGCGAATGGGACGCCGCGCAACAGGCCTTTGCGGCCTTCCTTGATCTTCCTGCCGAGCTGCGCCAGTTCCTGAGTGAGCCGATGAATCGGCCCTACCTCGATCTCGCCAGGAACCTGAGCGATGTCTCGGTCGACAAGCTTCGCACCCTCGGCCAGGGGTTGCTCGACATCACGCTGTGACCGGATCCCCCGCGCTTCCGCTGGACGAAGAACATCTGGGCCTATCCCGTTACCGCGCCGGCGATCTCGCCGGCGCGATCCGCCATTTCACCCAGGCGAGGATCGCCTACGAGTCGGCCGGCGACGAACGGAAATCTTGCGAGGTGTGCAACAGTCTGAGCGTAGCCCTGGTTCAGGCCGGACGACCGGCAGAGGCGCTGGCGGCAGTCGACGGGACGCCCCAGCGATTCGATGAGCTCGGGGATCCATCAAGCGCGGCCAAGGCCTACGGGAATCTCGCCTCGGCGCAGGAGGCCTGCGGCGATCTGGCCGCGGCAGAAGCCAGCTTCCGTCTGGCAGCCGACAAGTTTGCCGAGCTGGAGGATCGCCAGAACCACAACTTCACCATGAAGGCCCTCTCTCAACTTCAACTCCGGCGGGGTCAACCGCTTCAAGCGGCTCTCAGTCTGCAAGCTGCCCTCGAGGACCAGCCGGATCTCGGGCTGCGCGATCGGTGGCTGCTTCGACTGCTGAAGGTCCCATTCCGTTTCCTTCGTGGGTGACGTGCGATTGTCGCTCCTTTCAAGACGTAAACCCGCTCCCCTCGAAATCCGCCTGGCCGGAGAGGCCGATCGCCACTCGATCTCTCATCTTCTATCCGACGCACGCTGGAAACACCAGCACCTCGACTGGATCGATACGCTCGGCCTGCTTGGCCAGCAGCCCTTCCTGACCGCATTCGAACAGGGGCGTATGGTCGGTACCATGGCATTCCCGCCCGATCCTCCGGATGTCGCCTGGTTGCGTGTATTCGCCGTGGCCCGCGGCCACTCACCGGCTACGGTCTGGGAGAGCTTGTGGCCGGAAGCCTTAGTCCGGGTTTCTCAAGCCGGCGTCAAACGGCTGGCTGTCCTCGACGTTGGGGGTTGGCTCCGCCCGATCCTGGAGGGCTCGGGCTTTGCTCCGACGACTGCCGTCACATTCCTGGAATGGAACGACTCGCGTTTGCCGGAGGCCCTGGCTGGGCTTGAGGGTCTCCGAAAGCTGACATTCGACGACCTGCCGGCCCTGGCCGTTCTCGACGGGCGCGCCTTTGGCTCGATCTGGCGGCACTCCCAGGAGGTGCTCGGACTGGCACTCCGCCAGGCCTCGTTGGCCAGCGTCGTCGAACGCGACGGTCAGCCGGTTGCTTATCAACTTTCGACGGCCTCAGCCTACGGCGCGCATCTGGCGCGTCTGGCCGTGGATCCGTCGTGGCAAGACCGAGGCATCGGGACAAACCTGGTTGTGCACGTCCTCGGCCATTTCGCCCGTCAGGGTTTCACGCGCGTGACCCTCAACACCCAGGCGGATAACGAACGAGGCCTGAGTCTGTACAAGCGACTTGGGTTTTCGGAAACCGGTCAGCGTTACCCGGTTTTCGAAGAAGAGGTGCTCTAAGCTCGACCGGCGTGGAAGAAATCGGCCGCGAGGCGGCGTCCTAGTTCGGATGCGTGGCGGCCACACCCTCCGACGACATCGGGCAGCGCATGCTGTCGCCATGTTTGGCGAAGATCGCAGGCACTCTCCAACGCGATAGGAGAATGAAACTGGCAGCCACGGGTCAGGACCTCTCCCGAAGCGCTCGGCGGGTGCAAGAAGCGTTAACGCGGCTCGGGCTCTCGTTGAACGTTGTCGAATTGCCGCAAAGCACTCGCAGCGCCCGAGAGGCTGCATTGGCCGTAGGCTGCGTAGTAGGCCAAATCGCAAAATCGCTCGTCTTCCAAACGGAATTCAGCCGACAGGCGATCCTGGTCATCGCCAGCGGGGCAAACCGCGTCGACGAGCTCAGG
>MGOM01000049.1:34995-36301 GCA_001797105.1 Chloroflexi bacterium RBG_19FT_COMBO_62_14 | reverse complement strand
AGAGGTGGGCGAGCCGGTCCGGATAGCCGACGCTGAGTTTGTCCGCCATGAGACAGGGTTCGCCATCGGCGGTGTTCCTCCTCTCGGACACACAAGACCTCTCCAGACTTTTGTGGACAAGGACTTGCTGGAGTATGACGAAGTGTGGGCGGCGGCCGGGACACCGAATGCCGTCTTCCGCCTCGAGCCAGCCGATCTGCTGAGCATGACGGGAGGACGGATTATCGAGATCCGCTAAACTCATCTCGATCGCCAGGGGAAAAGCAAGGGGACAGGATAGGGCGATGCCCGGTTCTTCAGACCGAGCTCAGGAGCGGGCGAATGGTCTCGCGGAGTTCTCGAGCCGAAAAGGGCTTCGGCAGAAAGGCATTAGCTCCTGCCAACAAAGCGGCAGCCCGGTCTTCTTCGAGCACCCGGGCGCTGACGACGACGGCCGGGATGCGCGACCAGGAAGGCTCGGAACGCAGGCTGCGGATGAGATCCAGGCCATCGATGTCCGGCATCATCACATCCGTCAGGACCAGGTCCGGAGTCTGGTGAGCGAGCGCGGCGAGGGCCTGGGTGACACTGTGGGCCTCTAACACGACAAGACCATCGATCGACAGGATCTCTTTGACGACCTGACAGAAATCGGGTTCATCATCAACGACCAATACCGAGGCTTGATACCTACGCCCACTCGCCGTCCGGCGGGCGGGCTGTCTGCCTTCCTCACGCGTGAGTTCTCGAGAAGCCATACGCACCTCCGAACCCCTCTGCAAATGGCTCAAGAACACTCTCAACCAGCCGGGAAGTGCAACGGTAAGGTCGCTGCGTTCTATCTATCGCTCAGAACCAATTCCTTGCCGAGAGATTCTCGCCAGGTCCCCCAGGCCACACTCCCACCCTGACCTTCTGCGGCCAACCAATCCCTCGGCCCGGCGCAAGGGCCGGGCCTGCGTCGTGATGCATGCCGCGCGCACAGCCTCAATGGCAATTGCAGCTCATCTAGAAAGTAGGAAGGTCACGACGATCAACCCCCCTTGGAAACTCACATCATGGGAGTGAATCGTCCAGCCGCCTCCGTCGAGGCTCTCCAGTGCTGGCCTGATTCTCCCGGCGATCTTGAGCATTGCCGCCTCGACGGCCGGACCCTGATCACTGAGCGTATCAAGCAGACCCGGCACGAGGAAACGTGTCGTCTCCACCAGGAAACGGTACTCCTTTGTCTGCCCGGACATCCTCACCGCTCCTTGGCTTACACATCTCACCGCTTGCTTTTGGCGGCCTGCGAGTATAGCGCAAGTCCGGTGTCGTGCCACCCCCT
>MGOM01000049.1:31974-34886 GCA_001797105.1 Chloroflexi bacterium RBG_19FT_COMBO_62_14 | reverse complement strand
ACAGTGCTTGAAGGATGTCGACCGGGACCGGGAAAATGATCGTGCTGTTCTTCTCGACCGATATCTCGTTCAGGGTCTGGAGATAGCGGAGTTGGACCGAGACCGGATGTTTCGACATCAGGTCGGCCGCCTCCGTCAGCTTCGCCGCCGCGTCCAACTCGCCTTCAGCGTGGACGATCTTGGCGCGCTTCTCGCGCTCGGCCTCGGCCTGCTTGGCCATGGCCCGCTGCATCGTCTGCGGAAGTTCGACATCCTTCACCTCGACGATGCTGACTTTGACGCCCCAGGGTTCCGTCGTTTCATCGATGATCTGCTGAAGCCGGGTGTTGATCTTCTCCCGATTCGAAAGCAGCTCGTCAAGAGTCGATTGGCCGAGCACGTTCCTCAGCGTCGTCTGGGCGATGTTCCACGTGGCCCGCCTGTAGTCCTCCACCTGGACCACGGCCGCGCTAGGATCGATCACCCTGAAGAAGAGGACGGCATTGACTTTCACCGTGACATTGTCCTTGGTGATCGCTTCTTGCGACGGGACGTCGAGGGTGATGACCCGCAGGTCGACTTTGACCATCCGGTCGATGAGCGGCACGATGACGAACAACCCTGGCCCTCGGGGGCCGGCCAGACGGCCAAGCCGGAAGATCACACCTCGCTCGTATTCCTGGACGATCTTGACCGCCGATCCCAACAGTGCCACCGCGAGCAGGAATAAGAACAGAACCGGAAGGCTGAGGATTTCAAAAAGTAGCTGCATTGGGCACCTCCATCAGATGCCAACCTATTGGAGCACTTACTAGATCGACCTAGCCAATGCTCCGATACTCGGGGGTGGTCGTTTGAGGCGGATCGCCTCCTGGATCTCCTGGACGACGTGACCAGGCTCGGGCGAATCAGCTTCGCCCGAGGGAGATTGTAGCACCCCCGATGCTATAATCCGGCCGATTCAGGCTTCAGTCCGAGATTCGCTCGAACATCACGGAGTCGGATTTGCGCAGCATGTGTAACTCGATGCAACTCAGCGGAACGCTCATGACACAGGACGGCCTGGGCCTGCACCTGACGCGCTGGGAGCCTGACGCTTCTTCCCGGGCCGTTGTGTACCTCATCCACGGGCTGGGGGATCACTCCGGCCGCTACACGCATGTTGCCGAGGCCCTGAGCGAAGCCCGGATATCGTGTTGGGCGCTCGACCTGCGGGGACATGGCAAATCGGATGGCGCCCGGGGTCACACTCCCAGCCTCGGGCGGCTCATCGACGATGTGTCGCTGATGGTTCAGGAGAACACCCAAGCGAAGCCGGCCTTCCTGTATGGGCACAGCCTAGGGGCGGCGATCGCCCTCGAGTTCGGACGGCTGAGGCCGGAGGGCCTTTCCGGAGTCATTGGCACCGGGCCGTGGCTGCGGCTCCGCTTCAGTCCTCCTGGTTACAAGCTGGTCCTGGCAAAGCTCTTGCCTAAGGTCATCCCGGCTCTCGCCCTTCCCAACGGTCTGGACGTCGATGCGATCTCACGCGATCGCACGATTGTCAAATCGTATGTCAACGACCCGCTGGTCCACGACCGCATCACCACCCAATTGGGCGCAAGCATGCTCAGCCTGGGGGCAGAGCTCCTGGCACAAGCCGGCACGTTCCACCTCCCTCTGCTACTGATCCACGGCGAGGCCGACCGACTCACCGACCCGTCGGCGACGCGCGCCTTCTTCGAGGGTGCGGGGAGCGTCGACAAGACGCTCAAGATCTGGCCGGGGCTTTTTCATGAGGTCCACAATGAACCCGAGAAGGCCGAGGTCATAAGCTCGATCATCTCCTGGATCGAAGAGCGGATCAGGACGGGTCCACCCTCGCGGTTTTGAACCTCAATCGGAAGCCGGACGGGATGGACAACGCCGGCCTTCTATGGCACGATACCAGCTTATCTGTCCCGCGGAGGCTGCATGGCGAAGCGCGCCGTCATTCGAGAGAAGCGTCGACAACAGCGAACCCGTCAGCGGCTGATCTTCGTCATCGTCGTCATCGTGGCGGCGTTGGCGGTCGTCGGCCTGCTTGTCCTGCCGAACTTCACCCCGGTCGGCGAGGTCGTTTCCATCACGCCGCGGCCCCACCCGGATGCGCAGGGGACGGCCATCGGGGACCCCAACGCCCCGGTGCGGATCGACGTCTTCGAAGACTTCCAGTGTCCGGCGTGCCGCACCTTCACCGAGAACTACGAGCCGCTCATCGTGTCCAACAGTGTCTCCGCCGGGCGCGTGTACTACGTTTTCCGGCACTGGCCTTTCATCGGCCCCGAATCGCTCCAGGCCGCCAATGCCAGTATGTGCGCCAACGCCCAGGGGCGGTTCTGGGACTACCACGACATACTCTTTCAGAACCAAACGGGGGAGAATGTCGGGGCATTCGCAGACCGGCGTCTGGTTGCGTTCGCTGAGAACCTCGGGCTCAACATGTCCGACTTCAACGCGTGCTTCAGATCCAACGAGTATCAGGCTGAAATCCAGAGCGACTATTCGGAGGGGTCACAGCTCGGAGTCGGCGGGACACCGGCGGTCTTCGTCAACGGCGTCCAGCTCTCCCCGGGCTTCATCCCCAGCTATGATCAGATCGTGGAAGCCATCGACAGTGTTATCGGTGTGACGCCGACCGCGCCCTGATCCCGGACTCTCCCCTATCCTGACCAACGAAAGAGTGCGGTGGGTCCCTAGAACCCGCCGCACTCGTGGTCTCGCCCATGCCGTCAGTCTGCCCGACGGCCCTTGCGGTTTGATCGCTCAGCCGCCGTCGGAAGGCCATCTTGTCACCGGATCCAACTATCCCGGGCCGATCCATTGCAGGATCCACACGATGGCCGGGGAGGCGACCAGCGCTGGAAGAAGGTTCCCCGTCCGAATCGGTTTCAGCTCCAGCAAGCTGCCGATCG
>MGOM01000049.1:25831-31959 GCA_001797105.1 Chloroflexi bacterium RBG_19FT_COMBO_62_14 | reverse complement strand
GGATCCCGCCGACCGCGGTGAGCTCGGCCGTCATCGGATCGGTCAAGATGTTTCGAGCCTGCGCCGCCAACAAGGTTATCCCTCCCTGATAGACGAGCACAGTCAGGGTTGAGAACAACACCCCCACGCCGAGAGTCGAAGCAAAAGCTAGCGCGGCGAAACCATCCATCACAGATTTGATCGCCAAGAGCTGGTAGTCGCCAAGCAGCCCGTCCTGGATCGATCCGAGGATGGTCATCGGGCCGACACAGAAGAGAAGACTTGCAGCCAGGAAACCGCGCACGAATCGATTGCCCTCGTTCTCCTGGCCACCGGACGAGAAGCGTGCCTCTAGCCAGGATCCCAGCGCGCGCAGCCGGTCTTCTATCCGCCACCATTCCCCGAGCAAGCCTCCAACAAGCAGCCCCCCCAACGCGATCAGGGGATTCTTCGTCTGAAGGAACATCTGGATGCCGATCACCAACGTGAACAATCCCAACGCGGCCATGACGGTCTGTCTGACCCTCTCGGGGAGACGCGAGCCGATGCTTATCCCCAGCTGCCCGCCGATCAAGATGGTGACGACATTCAGAAGCGTGCCGGTCACTCTCCGTCCCCTTTGGCCAGGCTAAAGCCTTCAACGCCCGCAGCCTGTGTTTCGAGCAGGGCCAGCAGGAAACACAGGGATGACAGGCGGTTTAGATAAGGCAGAAGTGTCGGGTTGGCGAGTTCACCTTCGTGAGCGAGTCTGGCCACCAGGCGCTCTGCGCGCCGCACCACCGTACGCGACAGGTCGAACGCCGCGCCGGCGGTGCAGTCTCCACCGAGGACGAAGTCTCTCGGCATCTTTACTGCACCGCCGATTCGTTCGATGTTCGCTTCCAGCCAATCAAGGCGCGACCGATCAATCGTCCGGAAACGGGCTGCCTCCACCTCGGTGGCGGCGAGCTCCGACATCACATGGTACAGGTCACGCTGCAGCTGTTTCGTCAGGTGACGACCATCGTCGGTCATCGCCAGCGAACGTGCCAGGCCGAGGGCGGCCGAAGCCTCATCTACGGTTCCGTATGCTTCGGGTTTGGCGTGGTACTTCGCCACGCGCCCCTCGCCGAGGAGACCGGTGTAGCCGTCATCGCCCTGTCCTGAATAGAAGGTCGGCATCGGCCGGATTATAACTGCTTTGAATCCGAACCCCCTATCCCCTATAATGGGATCACACTTCGGTCGGGCCCCACTCAGCGCGAGCCCGCCCGATTCGGCGAGGGGGTTGCACCTATGTTCCAACGAGGCAGCACGTTTCTGGCGGGGACCCTGACCGGATTGCTCGCGGCCGGTATCCTCTATCTGCTCGTTTCCCAACCTCGCGGCCAGCCAGTCAGGCTTCTCCCGCTGCCCACTCCGCCTCCGTTCCAGGTGCACGTTGTGGGCGCGGTAAATGCGCCGGGGGTCTACCAACTTGCACGTGGATCCATCGTCCAGGACGCCTTGACCGCCGCCGGCGGTCCGGCGGCCGGGGCAAACCTGGCGGCGATCAACCTGGCCGCCAGCCTCAACGACAGCCAGCAGGTTTATGTCCCCTCTGCCGATGAAACGCCCCCCCCGGCGGCCTCCAGCGGGTCATCCAACATGGCCTCGGCCGATCTCCACCTCAACCCTAACACCGCCACGGCCCCCGAACTGGAAAAGCTGCCTGGCATAGGTCCGAGCCTGGCCCAGGCCATTGTCGAGTATCGCCAAAGCCATGGCCCCTTCCAGCGGCCAGAGGACCTTCTCCAGGTGCCTGGGATCGGACCGGCCAAGTTGGAACAGATCGAAGGCTCGATCAGCCTTCCGTGACCGACGCTGATTGTGAGGCAAGTGGCATAGCGCCGACGGCTGCCCTGGTCGGGATCGTTGCCCCTTCACGCGGAAAAACGTGCGTCGAAGGCTGGCTCCTCCCGTCTCTGGAGACCGCCGCATCAGACAGCCGATCACAAGACGGTGACGGAGGCCAAACATAGGAATCGGCCGGCTTCCTTCCAGCTCCCTTCCCGTCCGGGCTCATCGCCGGCGACGCGACTGCCATGTTTTCCGTCAGAGATCGCGCCGGCGGGGCTCTCCCCGGTATCTCCGGAGGCGGCCGGTGCAGGTACGAGCCCCAAGTCGCCTCCTCGGCCGCTCCCGCTAGAACCGGGAGCCCGACTGGGGCGGTGCGACCGATTTGTTACCCGACCGTTCCAAGCTCGGAGTCAAGATTCAAGCAGGGATGGCCGGGCTCACGTCGTCACAGGGGGCTCACACAGCGGCCATTTGCGGATGGGGCCCGCCTGCCCCGATGCGCTTGTCGGGGTTCGCCCCGTATGATCCTAGCGGGGAAAACGCACTTTTCCTCCCTCTCCCCCACGATAAGCCCGTGCCCCCCAAGTTGGAATGCACCCTAGTCATCCGTCCCGATTCCCTGCAACGGACCCCAAGGGTATAATCCGCCGCAATGCCCGAGTTGCCGGAAGTTGAGACGCTCGCCCAAATGCTGAAGCATGGGCACGAGGGCCACCCTCCCCTCCCGGGGAGGCGGGTCGTGGGCGTGAGTCTGCGCTGGCCGCGGCACGTGGCCGAGCCGTCCGTGCCGGCCTTCCGTCGACGAATTCAAGGTCAGACGATCCACGACGTCTCCCGAAGGGGCAAGTACTTCGTCTTTCCGCTCGACGAGGGCACCCTCCTGATTCACCTCAAGATGAGCGGCGACCTGAGAATCACCCAACGCCATGCACGGCGCGATCGCTTCGAGCACACAATCCTTCATCTGGATGGGGATTGGGATCTCCGCTTCAGCGACTCCCGCAAGTTCGGAAAGCTCTACCTGCTTAACGATCCCGACCGGCTCCTCGGGGTCCTCGGACCCGAGCCCCTTGCGCGTGACTTCACTCCGGCCGTGCTGGCCCAACGCCTCGCCGGACACGACCGCCCACTCAAGCCTCTCTTGCTCGATCAGACGTTCGTCGCCGGTATAGGCAACATCTACGCCGACGAGGCTCTGCATCGCGCCCATCTTCACCCGCTGCGCCGCAGCCGGAGCCTGGCCACACCGGATGTGCGCGCGTTATGGCGCGGCATCCGGGCCGCCTTGCGCCAGGGGATCCGTCACAACGGCGCGAGCATCGATTGGGTGTACCGCGGCGGAGAATTCCAGAATCACTTTCGCGTGTACCAGCGAGCTGGCGAGGGGTGCCCGGTTTGCGGGACCCCCATCGTCCGGACCGTCATTGGGCAACGGAGCAGCCATTTCTGCCCCGAGTGCCAACCGGAGCCCGAACCATGATCGACAATCAGCTCCTTATAGGGATCGTCCTGATCGCCGCGGGCGTAGCCGTCGGCCTTCTTGCATATGCACTGGTCTTGAACCGGCGCGATGCTGCGGAACACCAGGGCGCACAGGCCGGAGCGGAGGCGGAGGCCGCGGAGGCTGGAGAAGCAGAGCAGTTAGAGCCTTCGGACGAGATCGACCTGGAAGAAGAGATGGTTGAGGAAGAGGCTTCGGAGCCTTTGGGTGAGCCCGAGGCTCCCCTCCAGGCTCCCGTGACCGAGACAACCGCTCTGTCTGAAGAGAAGGGCAGCGCGCCGGGAAAGCGCTATGAGGTGGCGACTCTTCTTCGCAACGAAGAGAGCGGCAAGCTTGTCCTCATGGTCGACGATCGGGAGTACGCCAGCCCATGGGAGCTCAAGGGAACAGAGGATTGGGTGAGCGTCGAACGCGCCGCCAGGGACCTTGTGAGCTGGTTGGGCGAAGCCCAACCCTCCGAACTCGGGCAGTCATCCCGACCCAAGAAGGCAACCCCGCCGGCCAAGAGCCTCGTCGATGAGGTCAATGAGATCCTGGAACGAAGGCTGGCCGAGGCAGGCCTCACCCAACGTGGCGTGCGACTCAGTGGAGACCGCGAAGGCTCGGTCCGGGTGTACATCGGCATCCAGAGCTACACGTTGGATGAAATCCCCGACGCCGATATTCGCGAGGTCATCCGGCAGGCTGTGGCCGAATGGGAGGGCCGGTAATAGAGGCGTCCGCCAACTCGACGGGCTCAAGCACCTGACGTGAGCCGCTCTCGCTCACCCGCGCGCAAGGCATCCCGGGGTCGTGCTCGAAGAACAACCAGCCGCGCTCCATCGCGGCCCATCGCTGCCAGCGCTCCTTCGTGGCGATATTCTCGAGGGGCAGGACGTCGTACGCGGTGAGCCATCCCGTCCGAAGGAAATGGACGGCGAAGGAGGCCATGTCGGCAACGTACAACCCCCTCCAGTTCCCGGCGCGCAGCATCACGGATTGGTGGCCCCGGGTGTGACCCGGAGTCACGACGCAACTCACCTCGTCCGTAACTGCGTAATCTCCGGTTAGCAGCCGCATTTGGCCTCGGCTCATGACCGGCCCGAAGTTCTCCGAAAGATACGTTCCACGCGTACGGGCATCGGGATGGCTGGCATCAGCCCATTCGATCCGCTGAACGAGGTAAGTCGCCCGGGGGAAGGTCGGTACAACCTCTGATCCTTCCAGACGTGTGTTGCCGCCACAGTGGTCGGAATGCAGATGGGTGTTGATCACGATGTCGACATCGGCAGGCGAGACGCCCAGCCTGCCGAGCCCGGACACCAGACCCTCCTCCGCCCGGGTGAGGTGCCAGCCCGCGAGACGATCTCCGGACAACTTCTCGCCAAGCCCGGTGTCGATGACAATCGTCTTCCCCTGTGACCGGACGAGCATGCAGTTCAAAACCATCGGTACCAGGTTCTCGAGACTCGGAGTGAAGTGCCGTTGATACAACGTTCTTGGGACAAGACCAAACGGACCGCCGGCGTCGACCTCAACCCACGCGTCGTTGACCAAGAAGAACTCAAGCTCACCGATCTTCATCGACGATCCTCGCTCTCACTTGGGCGGAACCCCGACTCGAAGAGCCGGCCTCATGTCCGAATCTAACCATGATCAAGCTACCCTCGATCTGCGCACTCCAACCCGCTCTCTTCGCTGTGCATAAGGGCCGGCGATCAATTCCCTTCCATCGGCGAACCCGCGTGACGTGCCCGCGGCCGGGTGTCCGGCTCGACGTCGCCATCCCGTTCCCAGCTCATCCGGCTCTCCACCCGAACGGCGGCTGAGTCGCCGCCGGAGATTGTTCGCTGTCAGCCCACGCGGTTTGTCCCGAATCATCGACTCGGGTGCGACGGCCTGTGGCATCCGCGGCGGACACTCCTACTCGCGCCGCTCAGATCCTCCCCCCGAAGAACTCCGATTTTAGGCGGGCTTCGAGCGCCTTGCGCGCCTGGACCGGCTGAAAGGCCGCCTGCGCCGAAGCCAGGATCATCCCCTTGATCGTTTCCAACGACAGCCCGAGATGTTTGATTGCCAGAGCATACTCGTCAGCCAAAGAGATCTGCGACACGCCAGGGTCGTCAGTATTGATCGTCACCTGGAGACCGGCTTCGAGCATCCGCGCTAACGGATGACCTCCCGGCTCGGATACGGCTCCCGATTGCAGGTTGCTCGTAGGGCAGACCTCGAATACGGTTCTTCGTTCTACCGCCATGCGGACCACATCTTGGTCTTCAATCACGCGCACGCCGTGCCCAATTCGGACGTCGGGGGAAACATCGAGTGCACTGCGTACGCTCTCCGCTCCGTCCCACTCGCCTGCATGGATCGTCACGCCCAATCCGGCCTGTCGGCCGCCCACGAGCAGGTCGCGGAATGGGCTGCTTGCGAACTTGACCTCGTCACCCGCCAGACTGAGGCCGACGACACCACGATCCATGCGCTCAACGGCCGCCTGGGCGACAGCCTCGCCCTGCGCTACGGACTCGTGCCGATTGATACTGGCGATCAGTCCGACCTCGATGGAGTACTGCGCCGCGGCAGAGGCGGCGGCCGCCGTCACCCACTCGAAGACCTCATCCAGATTGAAGCCGCGTTCTTGCGAAAGCGCGGCCGGCGTGAAAAGCAGTTCGAGGTAGACGATGTTCTCAGCCGAGGCGTCAGCGATGGCCTCGTGTGTCAGTCGCTCGACGATTTCCGGCGAACGAAAGAGCCGCCGCAGCGGCTCGAACTTGGCGAGAAAGCTCTGAGGCGTTTTGGGATCGCCCGGCTGAACCTGGACGAGGCGCCTCAGCTTGTCGGCTTCATG
>MGOM01000049.1:22940-25747 GCA_001797105.1 Chloroflexi bacterium RBG_19FT_COMBO_62_14 | reverse complement strand
CTTGGGGAACTCAGACAAGCTTGTCGCGAGATCCTTGGCGGGTCCGGCCAACACGTACCTGATCCTTGCTGTTCGTCGGGGAACAACCCATCGGGGGCAGGATTATCGCCTGCGCTTGCGCCTCTTCTTCTTCTCCATGTTCGAGTCCACGACGGGCGCCCTGACTTCCGCAGTTTCCGGGACTCTGCCTGAAGGGACCTCGGCCGGCGGGGTCATCGCCTGTGGCGGCCGGCTGGCCGCTTGAGAGCGGAAGAGATTGGAGACCACGCCCGACCGGATCTCCGAGGTCAATTGTTGGAACATGTCGAAGGCCCGGCTCTTGTACTGCACCAGTGGATCGCGTTGTCCGTAGGCTTCGAGGCCGATCGACGTCCGCAGGGCTTCCATTTGGGTAAGATAGTCGACCCACAATCTGTCCCCTACGGCCAGGATCAGGCCGCGGTGGGCCTCGGTCAGAAAGACGCGGCCGATGGCGCGCGCAAGCCGATCCCGTGATTCACGATCAAGCGAGGCAAGGGGACCCGAGCCGGCAAGGCCGCTGAACACGTCTTCACCCAGCTCGCGCCGCAGGGCCGTTTGCAGGTTTGGATCCATCTGGTCGAGCCCGACGGCGCCATACCTGGCCAAACCGCTGATTCCCAGGCTGATTTCCAGCGCCTCTTGGGCACCTCGCAGGTGATCGAGCACTCTCTGGCGGAGTGCATCCTGTTGTTCGCCGGTCACGAGTCGCGCCGCCGCGAATGCATAGGACAGTCGCGGCACTACGACGGCGCGTCGTTGGTGGGTCTTCCGGTCGAAGAAGGTGCGTTGGCCGTAGCTGAGCTGTACGAGCAGGCGCGTCTCGAGCTTCTCGTCGACCTGGTCGTCCTTAGTCAGGCGGCTCTCGAGCTCGCGGCGGATTTCTTCCAGCGTGCGGGCCTGGCGCTGTTCCCAGACCGAGTCGAAGGCCGTCAGCAGTTTCTCCTCCGCTGCGTCCCAGTCAATCGGAGTCTCCAGGGTGGGCTCGAGGCCCAAGCTCTCGCCGATTCGGCGTTCCACGGCCTGGAGCATCCCGGCCCAGACGCGGACCCCCAGACTCGCTTCTACAATCTGTGGGACCAGATCTCGGAACCGGCCGGGGTCATCCGCGACCTGTTCGAGGCCTGACTTGTCGACCTGAAGGTGAAGACCGGCCACGTCCTCAACAGACCTGACCAGGGTCTGAGGGTCGACATCGCTTTCGTTCGACTCCGCCTCGAGCATTGCCCCCTCGATGGCCGTCTCCGCCAGCTCCACCCGCTGGCGGACTTGATCATCCAGCCGATCGAGGGCACGTTCGAACTGCTCCGCCGCAGAACGCGCCAGGTGCTCCTTCTGGGTCTCGAGCGCCTGGCCGGCCATCTCTAAAAGTTCTGCTTTCAACGTCCCGGTGTCCCTGACCGGCGCAAGGTCATCAAGCAGGAGGCGGAGCATGAACGAAGGATACGGATCATCGCCTCCCAGATTGAGCGTAGGTTGGGTTTCCTCAAGCCAGGCGAGCAGCTTCCAGGGGCCTTCAGGATCTTGGAGAGCGGCGCGAACGTGACTCTCGACGTCGACGATGAGCATCCCGTCCACGTCTTCTCGGAGGTCGTCCTTTGCGAACACCCTGTTCCGCTGGCTGTAGAAGACCTCCCGCTGCTGATTCAGAACGTCGTCGTATTCGAGCAGGTGCTTGCGGGTGTCGAAGTTAGCGCCTTCCACGCGCGTCTGTGCCTGCTCGATCGTTCGATCCACAATCCCGTGAGCGATCGGCACGGCCTCATCGATCCGCAGACGCTCCATCAACCCCGCGACCTGACTCCCGCCGAACAGCCGCATCAACTCATCTTCGAGCGAGAGGAAGAACTGGGACGAGCCCGGATCGCCCTGGCGTGCAGATCGGCCGCGCAACTGGTTGTCGATCCGTCGCGACTCGTGCCGCTCGGATCCGATGACATGCAAGCCTCCGGCCTCTCGAACCTTGCGCTCATCTTCGATGAAATTGCGATACAGCTCGATTTCCGCCTCGTAGATCCCAATCGCCTGGCTGTCAATGGTCGAGAGCTTCGACAGCCTTTCCTCCATGTTGAGATACTCTGGATCCTTGACCCCCGCCCGACGCAGCACCCGGTTGACCGCTGCAAGCACCTCCTCGGCCACATCACCGCCGAGGCGGATGTCTACCCCGCGCCCGGCCATGTTCGTGGCAATCGTCACCGCCCCGAAAGCACCGGCGTCAGCGATGATGCGCGACTCCTCATCATGCTTCTTGGCATTGAGGACGTTGTGCCGGATTCCCCCCTCCAGAGCTTCCCGCAGACGGAATTGATAGGCAGGATCGAGCTCCAGGATCGTGGTCAGTCGCTCCAGGTTTCCCTCTCGCGTTGGGTTGAGCGAGACTTCCAGTTCGCGGGCGAACGGGCGCAAGACCGCCGGGCCCAACTCGTCGATCGGCTGATACAGCGGCATCAGCTCTTCCACCCGCGTCCCGTCGTCGGGGAGTCCCTTGCTTTCGAGGTAGGCATCCCGCAGGAGCATGACCATCGCCAAACGCTGGAGCGGCTCGGCCCGCAGTCGGCCGGATAGGCGCTCGGAGAGCTCGACCGAAGTTGTCCCGACTAGCAGCGGCTGGCCGGCGACGTGACGCAGCATGATCTCGGTTGTCACGGCGCGCAGCTTAGCCTCCTCCGTGCGGTAGACCGCATCCGGGTAGTCCTTCCGCCGCCAGAAGACGGGAGCCTGTTCTTCATCGTCTGCCCGGCAGTAGCACGAGAACCGATTGCCGTTCTCGCGGTACTCGACTTGGA
>MGOM01000049.1:13712-22923 GCA_001797105.1 Chloroflexi bacterium RBG_19FT_COMBO_62_14 | reverse complement strand
AGCAGGGCGATGTACTCCAGGTTTGTCGGTAGCGCCGTCACGTCAACCTTGTAGATTTTGTTGAACTCTTCGGCCTCAGTCAGCGCCGTCCCGGTCATCCCGGCCAGCTTCGAGTACATCCTGAAATAGTTCTGCAGGGTGATCGTCGCGTAGGTGACGTTCTCCTGGCGGACGCGCACACCTTCCTTGGCTTCGACTGCCTGGTGAAGTCCATCGGACCAACGTCGCCCCTGCATCAGTCGGCCGGTGAACTCGTCGACGATGATCACTCGCCCGCCCTGGACGACGTAATCCTTGTTGCGCTTGAAGAGGAACTCGGCCCGCAGCGCCTGTTCAAGGAAGCCCATCAAGCGGGCCTGTTCAGGCGTGATATCTTCCGGACGATCGGGATCGCGCAACGGAATTCCCAGGAGCTCTTCGACGTGGTTCTCGCCGATCTCGCTCAGCGAAACCGTGCGGTCGCGCTCACTGGTCTCATAGTCTTCAGCCCGCAGCCCCTTGACGACCTGGGTCATCTGCAGATAAAGGGTGGGGTCTTCTTCGGCCGGGCCGGAAATGATCAGCGGGGTTCGGGCTTCATCGATCAGGATGTTATCGACCTCATCTACGATCGCATAACTGTGCCCGCGTTGGACCCGATCCTCCGTTCGCCGGGCCATATTGTCCCGCAAGTAGTCGAAACCGAATTCATTGTTCGTCCCGTAGGTGACATCGGCGGCGTATGCCAGCCGGCGATCGACGATCCTCAACTGGTGGACGTCCTCCTGGACCGACTCGCGGCTTGGGTCATACACGAACGCCTTGCGGCCGTTCTCCGTGCGAGCCGCCTCCTGGAGCACCCCGACGCTCAGCCCCAGGAACTCGAAGATCGGCCCCATCCAGCGCGCGTCGCGCCGGGCCAGATAGTCATTGACGGTGACGAGGTGGACGCCCTTGCCCTCGAGCGCGTTCAGGTAAATCGGCATGGTCGCCACAAGCGTTTTGCCTTCGCCCGTCCGCATCTCGGCGATCTTCCCCTGATCAAGGACCACGCCGCCGATCAGCTGGACGTCGAAGTGCCGCAGACCGATCGTCCGCACCGAGCACTCGCGGACGACGGCGAAGGCCTCCGGCAGGATCTCGTCCGGGCTCTCTCCCTCCCCGAGCCGCCTCCGGAACTCATCCGTCTTCGCCTGCAACTGCGCGTCGCTCAGCGCACGCATGCCGATCTCATGCTCGTTGATCGCATCGACGTAGGGCTGATAGCGCTCGATCTCGCGGCGAACCGGATCGCCGCCGACGATTCGCGTGAACGTTCTGAGCATTGAATCGGATCCTTCCGGGCGGGATTATAGCACACGCGTTCCGTGTGACCTTGCTTCACAGTTCGTCTTCATTCTGGCGAACCTCGGATGTCGACACGGCATGACACATGCATCTGAGACGGCGTGCGCTCGGTTCTCCGAGTTCGATCGCCCGTGGCATAGCTGCTCCCATCCAGGGCAGGCCCCATATCGCCTTGACATGATTACGTGGCGGTAGAGAAACGGTGCGCCACGGAACGTCACACGGGTCTTTTGGGTCAATCATCACCTCGAGTGCGCCTACGCTTGACGCACTTACCGCCCGATATACAATATCGCCCAGGGGCGGTGGCGGAATGGGCAGACGCCGGGGACTTAAAATCCTCTGAGGGCAACCTCGTGTGGGTTCGACTCCCACCCGCCCCACCACGCGGCTCAGTTCCAGCTATCCGCGCGGGCTCGAATGTGGACCGTCCACCATGGGCTGCCCGGGCACGATCGGAGGCCGAAATGCCAAACCGCCTGACCCTGATCACGCTGACACTCGGCGCAGGGCTGATCGGCGCCTGCACCTTGCCCGGCGCGGCCTCACCCACGCCGTTCACGTTCCCAACACCGAATCTCACGCTTACCGCGGTCTTTGCCTCGGTGGCGACTGCGGTGCCGCCTCCCGCATCCACCCTCCCGCCGCTACCCTCTCCCACGGCTTCTCCGTCTCCCTTGCTGCCACCCGAAAACATCACACCTCAGGCGACAACGGCCGCCACGATTGCCACGGCCGCCGCCTCGACCGGCAGCCGGCCGAACGGCACGTTGGTGGCGGCCGAGTTCCTGACTAACCCACCTGCAATCGATGGCTCGCTGGACGAGTGGGATACGACCGCCTACACCGCCAATCATGTTGTCTTTGGGTCGAGCGCCTGGTCGGGGACGAATGATCTTTCGGCCACATACCACATCGGCTGGGATCAGACGTTTCTCTATGTAGGAGTTAAGGTGGTCGATGACAGGTTTGTCCAGGTTGCCCAAGGCCGGTCGCTCTTCAAGGGCGATGAAGTCGAGATCCAGCTCGACACTATCCTGGACAGCGATTTCTCCTCGACCTCGCTCAGCGCTGACGACTACCAGCTGGGTTTGTCGCCGGGGGACTTCGGATCGCACGATCCCGAAGCCTACCGCTGGTACCCATCAAGCAAGGCGGGTTCCGTGAGCAACATCAACGTCGAGGCCCGGTCGACCACTTCGGGCTATGACTTGGAGGCCCGAATCCCCTGGAGCGTGCTCGGGGTGGTTCCGGCGAGCGGCAGCCACTACGGCTTTGCCCTTTCCGTGTCGGACGACGACCGGTCTGGTGAAGCAGCGCAGGAGAGCCTTCTTTCGAGCGTGAGTACGCGAAAGCTCCTCAATCCGACAACCTGGGGGACGTTGGGACTTGAGCCGAGCGGCGGGAGTTGACCGGCTTTCTGCCTCAGCTCGGGCTGGCTCACCCGCGGGCGAGCAGAGATCTCTCGCCGGGCCGGATGCGGACGGGCTAACCCGGGGATGACCGCAAGATGCTAGCCTTCCCTGTTGGCCGATTCCGCCGCAGGCTCACGCCCGAGCAGAGGCAGATCGTCGATCGCTTACGCGATCCCTGGGCCCTGCAAGTCTTCATCGCCTCTGAGATCACGTACAACTTCGAGCCTGGTGGCCCGACAGCCTACGGACCGATCGAGGTCTTGAATCGCAGAACCGCCCACTGCTTTGAAGGGGCGGTTTTCGCGGCCGCCGTGATGTGGTACCACGGTTATCCTCCGACGCTCGTCTTGCTCGAAGCGCCCGAGGATTTCGACCACAACTTGATCGTGTATTACGAGGACGGGATGATCGGCTCACTCTCCCAGTCGCGCCACCGAGCCCTGCTTGGGAAACCGCCGATGTTCGAGAGTCTGCGCGACCTGGTGTTGGCTTACTACCCTGACTACTACAGCGATTGGACCGGAAACCGCGACGAACTCACCCTGCGCGGTTTCTCAGAGCCGATTGACTTGCGGAGGTTCGGTACCGAATGGGTGTTGGCGGATGAGGTGTGGTCGGTATACCGCCAATTCCTGGTCGGTGTCAGACTAGAGAAGCTGTTCCCGCAGGAAGATCGCCAGCGTTACTACACCTACCCCGAAGAGCACATCCACGAGTGAAGTTGTGCTTTGCCTATTAGAAGAGGATTGAGGCCAGCTCGCTGCGATACTCGCGTGTCAGCGGGTCATCGTCTCCGAGCAAGGCGAACAGTCCGAGCAGGACCTTCCTGGGGAGTCCATTGCCGTAGTTCTTCTCCTGCCGCAGGATTTCCAGCAGGCCGTCCATGGCGCCAGCGAGGTTTCCCCGAGCGATCAACCGCGCCGCATGATGCAGGCTGGCCTGCAGGGGGAGGCTTTCGTCCTCGGCGGCGTTTGCCTGCTCGGCCGCGGCCAGAAACTCGGCTAGAGGTCGCAGTTGCTCGGCGCTGACCCACTCCGTGCTGGCCGGGAAGCCATGCAAGACCTCTAGTGCCTCACCCCCTTTTGCTTGCATTAGCAGCGCTTTGACCAGGCCAAGCGCGGCCGGGGCATTGGTGTCGTCGGCCAGCCGAACACGCCGGAAACTCTCCTCCGCCTCGGACCAATGCCGGGTAGCCAGGAGACTACGGGCATCAGCTACAGCCTGTTCAGCCGGGTTGGGGACGAGCCGGGTGACGAAACGCCGGACGGCAGCCTCCGGCTGGGCTCCCACGAACTCGGCCTTGACCTCTCCCTGAGAGAAGGCCTTTACCGCCGGGATGCCTTGGACACCATAGCGGATGGCCAGGTTGGGGTTCTGATCGACGTCGACTTTGGCCAGGCGGAAGGCGCCCCCGGCTTCGATTGCCAGCCGCTCGAGGATCGGGCCGAGCACCCGACATGGTCCGCACCATACCGCCCAGAAGTCGACCACGACCGGCACCTCGTGTGAGCGCTCCACGACCTCGGCCTGGAACGTACTCTCATCCACATTGATGATGTTCTCAGAAAGGCTCACCGCCACCTCTGCAAACCGCGATCATCGCGGAGTGTAGGCCGGAAGTATTAGATCTTCATCGGCGGCCATCGCCCTGACGAAATCAGGCCACCGGCCGCGCTTACTCCGGGGGTTCCTCTGGGCTGCCCGGCTGTTCGACCCGCACCACCTCGCCGTGCTCGTTGATCACGACCTGAAAGCCCAGCATTCCAAGCCAGGCGCGGCCCTCTTCGGGTAGCCCCAATGCGATCAGGCGTTCGAATTGGTCGTCAAGATCTCGCAGAGAGGACTCGATCATCGCCTTGGTGAAGATATCTTCCTGGCCGATCATCCTCATCGTACCTTCGCTGATCATATCCTCATGGCCTTGGATCAACTCACGCATCTGCCCCAGGACCTGGCGGTCGACCTTCTCACTTTCGATGTGACGACGGAACCCGTCATCATCGATGACGTAGAACGCTTCGCCGCCCACAACGGCCACGCCGACTGGCCTGCCCGCCTCGTCGATTACCAGACCACCGAAGAGTGCTCTTTGGGCCATGCTTCGATCATACCAGTCCCCTTCCACCATTGCAAAGACAAAGCCAAGCCGTCGGGATGGGACAGGGACAATAGACGCCGTGCTACGCTCTCCCCAGGCGGAAGGACGGAGACGAAAGATCAGGGGTGGATGTTGACGAGCGTTCCCACGGAGGCGAAGCCGAAGAGCCACTCCGAATCGGGTATGCTCAGGTTGACGCACCCGTGGCTCATGGGGTGACCGAAATTGTTATGCCAGTACGTCCCATGGAGTCCGTAGCCCTTATAGAAGTACATCGTGAAGGGAACGCCGGGGAGGTAGTATCCAGGGCCGGCCATCGGCGTCGAGCGCAGCTTGACGTAGATCCGGAACTGGCCGGTGACGGTGGGATGGGCCGGCAGGCCGGTGGACACGATGAAGGTTTGTACCGGATCGCTGCCCTCGTAGGCCACAACTTTCTGCTCGCTCAAGTCGACATCGATCCAACGACCCTCATTTGCCAGGTCGGCAGGATTTTCGGTGTAATCAAACGAGACCGCCGGGCGCGGGGTCGGTGTATCGGTCGGCGTTGGTGTATCGGTCGGCGTCGGGGTCAGTGTCGGCGTGGGAGTCGGTGTTTCCGTAGGCGTTGGCGTGGGGGTGTCGGTCGGGGTCGGCGTGTCGCTCGCCTTCTCGACCTGGGCCGGACCGACCTGCGGCTGCTTGGCGTCAGCCGGCTGGCCGCCGAACCACAAGCCGAGCCCGATGACCAGCGCCAGAGCCGGGAGCAATGCTTGAGGCGAGAACAACCTCCGGACCGTGAGGGCCTCGAGGGGCGCGATCTGGTACCGCAGGTTCGAGGGCAGGTGTGCCTCGCGCGCTGCAACCCGGCGCTCCTGGCGCGGGATCCGCTTCATGCACCATTCGACGGCTTTGTGCGCCGCGGCGCTCTTCGGGTTGATCTCGAGCGCCCGGGCAGCGTATGCCAGCCCGGCGTTCAGGTCCTCGGCGGCCGCAGCCATGTAGAGCCAGGCCGCTTCGGATTCGGGCGCCAGCGCGATGGCTCTACGGGCGATTCGCCGGGCGCGCGCCCGATCACCCTGCGCGAGAGCCGCTTTGCAGGCCAGGAGCATCTTCTCCAACGCCTGAGGCGAAAGCTCGCCTTTCGTCATGGACCTTCACCCTCGCCAGGGAGAGTAGCGGGTTCGTTGTTGATGTAGCACAGGATCCCTTCGGCGATACCTCTGGCTGCCTTGTCCGGATGCTGGCTCAGAAAGTCGCGATCCAGATACAGGAATCCGGTCTCGATGATCGCCGCCGGGGTCTGATTGTGAATCTCATAGAACGAGTGGTACTCGGTCATGTCCCGGGTAATACTCCCCGGGCGGTATGCCAGGTCTGTTGCCTGAGCGTAGCGATCGGCGAGGCATGTGACGAGCCGCTGGGCACGGTCGGGAACAGAGGTATCCAGCGCCGCGGCGACCTTGTAGCCGGTGGCCTGATCATTGATCGGCACACAGGCATCGGCGTGGATGGAAACCAGGGCAATGGCCCGGTACCCGGTCAGGCGCGTGTCGAACTCTTGGAGCAGGTCGGCTTCGATCCCGGCTGCTTCCATCCCGCTCACAACAAGGTCGGCTATCTTGGCATTGACGTCGAGCTCGGTCAGCCCATCCGCGCACACAGCGCCCGGATCGGGGAGACCTGTGTATTTGTTCAACCCGGAGTGCCCTGCCACGATCCCCACCTTGAGGTGCTGGTCCGCCTCGGCGTTTCCGCCGTTGGCAGCCGACGTCGGAGAGCCCGATCCTGCACGATCGGCCGCCGCGGCCAGCTGCTCGACCAATTCCCCCGGCCTAAGGCTGGCCGGCGTCCAGGCCGTGAAGACGGTCGCCAGGGCAGCCGCCACGCCTACACAAATACCCAATTGACGCAGCACCTGGCTCACGCCAGGTGTTAAGATCGAAGGATCCGACTGTCGGTGAGATCTGCCGGACATGGTCCGACAAATCGTACCCTTTGGCATAGATTATAGCAATATGCTCCTCCCGCCGGGACAGGACGTGGGTAACCCCCACCGGGTGACCCATGCGATTTGAGCTCGGTTAGCTTGGCATCGAGCCTGCCAGTCCAGCCCTTGAGCTCCGTACTTAGGCCTTGACATCCCCTCTGGGTGTCTTATAATATTCATCAACTTAGTCATAGAAATTATGGTGGATATGACCTACTTGCGCTGCATATGTCTGGGGCGGGGACGCTGACCTCCTCGTCTCAGATCGCCTGACCCGGGAAACCTGGGCGACCAACAGACGAGCGACGGCCCGTCCCCGCAGAGCGATCGTGGGATCGCTTAGGGATGACGAGTGCCGTCCGCATCCGGCTGTTGGTTTTTGTTTCCCTGGAGGATCGTGTGGAAAGAGTCTCTGTCGAGACCCGGGGTTCCGCCCTCCGCTTGCATGAAGCGGAGCAGTTCTTGGCCCGTGTGGGTAACACCCCCCTGCTCCCGTTGCGGAGGATGACCAGCGGGCTTGCTCCCGCAGTCGAGGTCTGGGTAAAGGCCGAGTGGTTCAACCCTGCCGGCTCGGTCAAGGACCGGCCCGCATCGGCCATCATCCATGCCGGTCTGCAGAGCGGCCGGCTCGGGGCTGGTCAGACCCTTCTTGATTCGACGTCTGGAAATATGGGCATCGCCTACGCTACCTTTGGCGCGACCCTGGGCATCCCGGTGCACCTAGCCATCCCCGGAAACGCCGGGCGGGCGCGACTGGCAAGCCTGCGCGCACTCGGCGCCGATCTCACCCTCACCGATCCGACGGAAGGGTCGGATGGAGCGCGCGACATCGCCCGCCAGCTGGCCGAAGCCGAGCCGGAGGAGTTCTTCTATGCCGACCAGTACAGCAATCCAGCCAACTGGCAAGCCCATTACGAGAGCACCGGTCCTGAGCTGATCGCCCAGACGCGAGGCAAACTGACCCACTTCGTTGCCGGCCTGGGCACGACAGGCACGTTGACCGGCGCGGGACGTTACCTGAGGCAGAACGCACCCCAGGCTCGCTTGATCGCCGTCCAACCCGACGGCCCGATCCATGGCCTGGAGGGTCTCAAACATCTACCGACCAGCCACGTCCCTCCGATCTACGATCCAACCCTTGCCGACGAGGTCGTGCACGTGCCCACCGAAGACGCCTATTCTATGGCCCGTCGGCTCGCCAGACAGGAGGGCCTTCTCGTCGGGCTCTCCTCGGCGGCCGCGGCGGTCGCCGCGATGCGGATCGCCGAGGGCGAGCTTTCAGCCTTGATCGTCGTACTCTTCCCCGACTCCGGGATCAAGTATCTCGACCTTCCCTTCTGGAACGAGGCATGACTATTCTCCTTTCTTCAGCGATCCTGGATGATCTCCACAAGCATGCCGAGAGTCATTATCCGGATGAAGGTGCCGGTATGGTTCTCGGGGATGGAGAACTGGAGACGCGCCGGGCGACTCGTCTGCTCCACCGTACCAACAACTTCGAACTCGAGTCGAGACGCCGGCGCTATTCGATCGATCCGAAAGAGTTCCTGGAGGCAGAGCGCGAGGCCGAAGAGCTTGGTCTGGACATCATCGGTATTTTCCATTCGCATCCGGATCACCCTGCCCGCCCCTCGGATTTCGATCTGGAATGGGCAATGCCGTGGTACTCGTACATCATCACCAGCGTCTCACGCGGGAAGGCGGTGGAGTCTCGCGCTTGGCGGCTATCCGATGATCGAAGCTCGTTCATCGAAGAGGCGCTGGTCGAGGTCAGATCTGGATCACCTGAGGAGGTTCGATGAGCCTTGTTCGTTTGCCGACCCCCCTTCGGCCATACGCCGAGGGTCGCAAGGAAGTCGAAGTCGAAGGATCGACTGTGGCCGACGCCTTGGGGAACCTGGCGCGCATGTATCCCATGCTCACCCAGCACTTGTACGACGAGGGAGGGCGCCTCCGGCCCTACGTCAATGTGTTTCTAAATGAGGACGACGTGCGCACACTCCAGGGTGAAGCGACGCCCATTGCCGACGAGGACCGTTTGATGATCGTCCCCAGCATCGCTGGAGGCTCGGTAGAGGCCCGCGCTGTCCGGCCTTTGCGCCCGGTCGACCACACGGCCCTGCGTGTGAATCAGGCGTTCATCATCAGTCTGCTGGGGGCCGGCTTCATCGCCGGATCGACCGTTCTGGTGGCGGTCGTAGCGTTGGTGATGGCTCTCGGCACGATCCTTGGCCGGCCCGGATTCCTTCCGCTCTACCAATTGATACGCGGTCGAGGCCCGTTCAAACCGGACATCGTGCAAGACAACCCAGAGCCGCACACCTTCGCTCAGGGGATGGGCGCGGCGGTCCTGGTCGGCAGCATTGTGTGTGCCTTGGTGGGGCTGGAATTCGTCGCCTGGTT
>MGOM01000049.1:13327-13639 GCA_001797105.1 Chloroflexi bacterium RBG_19FT_COMBO_62_14 | reverse complement strand
TACTGGCTCAATCGGCTCGGCGCTCCTGGGTTTCAACAATCACCGCCTCCGGGCGTCACTCCGGGCAAGCGCCCGGCCTCCCCCGGCTGAAACTCGATGCTTGAGCGCTTGATCCTCACTTTGATCGGGATCGTCGCGGTCTGGCTCGTGTATCGGGGCCTTTCCAGCTACCTGCTTGCGCGACATACCGGTCGAGCATTGAGCCTCGACGGCTTCCGACTCGGTCGGCCGGCGATCCTGTACTTCACCGCACCTGGCTGCGGCCCGTGTGAGACCATTCAGCGCCCGGCGCTCGTTGAACTCGAGGCCCTG
>MGOM01000049.1:10896-13299 GCA_001797105.1 Chloroflexi bacterium RBG_19FT_COMBO_62_14 | reverse complement strand
TCGACGCTACCCAGCAGCCCAGGTTGGCTGACGCCTGGGGGGTGCTGACGGTTCCGACGACATTCATCATCGACGCGCGCGGGCAGCCTCGAGGCGTAAACCACGGGGTCGCCCGAGTGAAGAAGCTGGCCAGCCAGCTGGCCACCGTCGGGGAGCTCAACCTTCCCGGTCTCGACCCGAGTCACATCCCGGAGAGCAAGTAGAATTGTTTCGTCTGACCGTGTGCTTCACCGCCAGCGGGTAGACCGTCGGACTCGTGTTGGCATCAGCTGACGAGCGACGGACTCCAGGACGTCTTCTAATGACCCTCCCCAAGGACTCGAACAACACGAACCGTCTGTCTCACCCTGAGATCCTGCGCTACTCGCGTCACCTGCTCATGCCGGAGGTCGGCCTGGAAGGCCAGCAGAAGCTTAAGGCCGCCTCGGTCTTGGTCATCGGCACAGGAGGCCTGGGCTCGCCGGTGGCGATGTACCTGGCCGCCGCCGGTGTGGGCCGCCTGGGGTTGGTCGATTACGACGTGGTCGATTTCACCAACCTTCAACGCCAGATCATCCACGGAACTCAGCGCCTGGGTGAGAGGAAGGTCGTTTCCGCGCGCGACAGGCTGATGGACATCAACCCTTCCATTCGGGTCGACATCTATGATGAACCCTACACCTCCGAGAACGCGCTGACAATCGCCGGGCCCTATGACGTCATCGTCGACGGAACAGACAATTTCCCGACACGCTACCTCGTGAACGATGTATGCGTCTTGACCGGAAAGCCCAACGTCTACGGATCGATCTTCCGCTTCGAGGGTCAATTGAGTGTCTTCTGGGCCGCGAAGGGGCCTTGCTACCGTTGTCTCTTTCCCGAGCCGCCGCCTCCCGGCCTTGTGCCCTCGTGCGCCGAGGGAGGCGTGTTCGGCGTTCTCCCGGGTACGATCGGAACGCTGCAGGCAACCGAGACCCTCAAGCTGATCCTGGGGATCGGGGACCCGCTCATCGGGAAGCTCCTCTTATTCGATGCATTGGGAATGAACTTCGAAGAGGTCCGGCTCAAGAAGAATCCTTCGTGCAAGATTTGTTCGGACCATCCGGAAATCTCCGAATTGATCGATTACGAGGCCTTCTGCGGCGTCCCGGGTCACGACCGACCGGAGTCGCGACTGGCGAGTGAGTGGGAGATCGACGCCCGGGAGCTGGCAGGACGATTGAAGGATGGCGACCCCATCCGGTTGATCGATGTGCGCGAGCCGCACGAGCTTCAGATCTCACACATCGAAGGCTCTGAGCTGATCCCGCTTGGCTCGCTGGCGGCACACATGCATGAACTCGACAGCGCCGAGGAGATCGTGCTTTTCTGCAAGTCCGGCGGCCGATCGGCCCAGGCGCTCGAACTCCTGGCTGGCGCCGGCTTCCGCAAGTTGAAGAACCTTCACGGAGGCATCAACTCCTGGGTCCGAGAGGTGGATCCCAGCCAGCCCGTTTACTGATCGATCGGAGGTCCTGCCGCCTTGCCTGAGGCAGCCGATTGCCTAGTGCCTATTGGTGACGGCCGTTGGCTGTCCGCTGTTAGCTGATCGCCGGGCATTCTCTCCCCGACTGCCTGTTGACTCGCCCCGAATCTGGGCCTATACTTCATGGACAAATTACCTCTAGAAAAGCTTTGAAGAGGGCGAGTAAGCGCCGACACGGCCTACCAGAGAGTGGGGCACGGTGGAAGCCTCACAGGTGCGGCGGCGATGAATGGACCTCGGAGCTGCAGGGCGAAAGGCGCAACGCCGAGTAACCCGAGCCGGAGCTGCCACCGTTATCAGGGCAAAGGGCATCGCAAGTTCTTCGCCGTGCCCGAGTAGAGTGAGGCTGGCCTTTGACCCCGTCGCATCACCGGCGGGGTTTGTGGTTAAGTCAGCCTAACCGGGGTGGCACCGCGGGCGTACAGACGCTCGTCCCCGACCGGGGACGGGCGTTTTTGTTTTGCTACAGACCCTGCCCGTCGCCCAAGCTCCCCGCTCTGGATCCGGGATCTCACATGTCCGGTCGATGAACGGGGACGACGGTCAGGAGGTGAGACTTAGACAAAGCGTCCTGCTCGGAAGCCGCACGTGCAAGTCATCCTTATCTCACTCAGGAAGGAGGCCGGAAATGACCGACCGAACGCGTTTCATCTTGACCGAAGAGGAAATCCCGAAGGCCTGGTACAACATCAACCCCGACATGCCTGCCTCGCCCGGCCCCGTGCTCCATCCCGCCACCAAGGAACCCGTGACCCCCGACTTCCTCATGGCGCTCTTCCCGGCCAAGTTCGTCATGGAAGCGGTCAGCATGGATCGGTTCATCGAGATCCCCGAACCCGTACGCGAACTCTACAAGCTCTACCGGCCGAGCCCGCTCATCCGCGCCCGGGGCCTGGAGA
>MGOM01000049.1:9547-10888 GCA_001797105.1 Chloroflexi bacterium RBG_19FT_COMBO_62_14 | reverse complement strand
ACAAGAACGAGAGTGTCTCGCCCGTGGGCTCGCACAAGCCGAATACAGCCATTCCACAGGCCTTCTATGCCAAAGAAGAGGGCGTCAGCGGGTTCACCACGGAGACCGGCGCCGGCCAGTGGGGGTCGGCCCTGGCGATGGCCTGCCAGTTCTTCGGGCTGGACTGTCAGGTCTATATGGTCAAGGTCTCCTACAACCAGAAGCCGTACCGCCGTGTCTTGATGGAGCTCTTCGGCGCGTCAGTCACGCCGAGCCCATCCGAGAAGACTGCCTTCGGCCGGAAGCTTCTTTCTGAAGACCCCGAAAACTTGGGCTCCCTGGGCATCGCCATTTCGGAAGCCGTCGAAGCTGCGGTCACATCGAACGGCCAGTACAAGTACTCACTCGGCTCCGTCCTCGGCCCAGTCTTGATGCACCAGACGGTGATCGGTCTCGAGGCTCTCAAGCAGTTCGAGCTGGCCGACGAATACCCGGATGTTGTGATTGGCTGCATTGGGGGCGGGAGCAACTTCTCCGGTTTCGCCTTCCCCTTCGTGCATCAGAATCTGACCGCCGGGAAGCGGACCCGCATCGTGGCGGTCGAACCGACGGCCTGCCCGAGCCTGACAAAGGGCATATACACTTTCGACTACGGAGACACCGCCGAGATGGCGCCCATCGTGAAGATGCACACGCTGGGACACACTTTCGTGCCGCCAGGAATCCACGCCGGAGGCTTGCGTTATCACGGCATGGCCCCTCACGTGTGCACGCTCTACGACCACGGCGACATCGAAGCAGTCGCCGTACCTCAGCTGGCGACGTTCGAAGCTGCGGTCAGATTCGCCCGAGCCGAGGGGATCGTCGCCGCGCCCGAATCGGCACATGCGATAAGGGTTGCGATCGACGAGGCCCTGAAGTGCAAGGCCGAGGGGATCAGCCGGGTGATCGCCTTCAATCTCTCCGGCCACGGGAACTTCGACTTGAGCGCCTATGAGGCGTACCTGGCCGGCGAGTTGCAAGACTACGCCTATCCGGAAGCCGAAATCGAGGCGGCCAAGGAGCGTCTGCCGAGCGTTCCCCAACCCGCCTGAGCGAATATCCTCCCTCCCAGAAGGCCCCAGGTTAAAGCTGATGACGCCTGGGGCCTTTCTCCGTTTCTCAAGAACTCGCCGGAGGGCGCTGGTGAGAGGCAGTGATCGGGTTTCTTTGATTGCGCGTCTATCTCCGCGCCGCCGGGCCTCGATCCGACTGGCAAGGACCTAAAACCCTCGCCGACCATGAGGGTGTCAGACGACTTGATCGTGGACCGGGTCGGCATCGCCGATCCCCTCCACGGTTGGGTCGTTGGGTCCCTGCCTG
>MGOM01000049.1:332-9518 GCA_001797105.1 Chloroflexi bacterium RBG_19FT_COMBO_62_14 | reverse complement strand
GCCTCTCCAGGGGGAGGTGACGCCGACACAACCCGGAATGTTGCACCCCGCATCAGGTCGAGAGACGGCCCGGCGCGCGCCTTATTGGATTTCGGTCCCTTTCAACCTGGAGGGGAATGAAGCAATCTGTGAAGGGTAGAATAGCCTTCGATCAGCATGAACCGCATAAGCCTGCACATCCTGATCTCGATCCTGGCGGGTTTGACAGCATGCGTTGCGCCGGCAGCCTTGCCTGCCGAGCCAACCCCACGCGCGACCGCGCCGGGCTCGGTTACCTCCACTTCAACGCCTCAACTCGCGCCGACCCCAGCAATCGAAGTGGACTTCAGCGAACTCACATTGGTTCCCGGAAGATTGGCCGGCGATTGGACCGTCATCGGCATGCTGACTAACCGGTCGGCATTCGCCGCTCAGGGGATCACCCTTGACGTCACGCTTCAAGGCTCGCGTGCCGCGCCTCTGGCTCATCAGTTGATCTCACCCGCGCTGGACACACTGGCTCCCGGGGCCGCGTCTCCGTTCTCCGCCCGCTTTCCAGCCGCGGGATCGGCCGAGGCGGCCCTGGCCGAGGTCGTCTCCTATCAGCCCGCCTCCGGGGCAGCGATCCCGCTCAAGATCGACTCACTCGCTCCGCAGCCGATGCAAGACGGTCGCATCGCGGTATACGGCCGGGTGTCAAACAGCGGGGCCAAGGCGATCGTCATCCAAGACTTGGTCATCTTGGCCCGCACTCCGGCGGGAGATCCCGTCGCACTATCTTCACCGGCCTCCGGCATCTCATTCCTGGGGGTGAGCGAGTCGGCCGGTTTTGTGTGCATCCTTGATAGCGTTGACCCGGCCTCCGTCCTGAGCGCTTACTCGGACGCCAAGGTCGCCTCTGATCCGGGAGAGCTCGCCCTCGCCTTCCCGGAGCCGCCCAAGATCGCATTCGACGAGCAAGGGGTCCCTCTGGTCCTGGGTGCTGTCCGCAACGACGGAGGTGTGTCGATGTTGGCTGACGTTGTTGTGACTATTACCTTGCGGGATGAGACCCTCGGGATCGGCGAGCTAGAGCTGCCCTGGCCGCTTGCTCCGGGAGAGACCCAGCCCTTCGCCGTTGTTGACTTCCCCGGCCTCGAGACACGTGTCTCGAGATCAGCGGTTGATCCGCTCTCTCTGTCGGCCGAGGGCCGGATCGATCCGGCTCTAGCCGTACCATCCTCCGTGACGCCGATCGCACTCGAGGCGGCCCTCACAAGCCAGGAGACGATCGGGGCGCGACTCTACCTCAAGGGAAGCCTGACCAATAGCGGGCCCGATCCGGTCGCTCGGCCTAGCATCATGGCCGTCGTGAATTCCACGGATGGGGACATCCTCACGGCTGGTTTCATGACCGCCGCGGACGAGCTCGGCCCAGGCGCTTCTCTGTCTTTCGTTCTGACCCTTCGGCTGCCCGACCGCGTCAACCTGGCGATGGCCGAGTTTGACGTTCGCGGTGCGGGGATGCCTGTCGAGTGAGGTCGGCCGATCGGCGACCCCGCGCAGGAGAGCCAACACCCCCGGCTCCATCTACTGCGCCCCCTTGCCCGCCTGGTCGATCCTGGTCATCAATCGGGCACAACGCATCATGCGTATCGGGTGTTAATCTGTCGGGACGGTGAGGGGTCGCCCCTGGCCCATGCACAATTGGAGTCACGGCGAGCAGGGTACCGTTTGTCCGGCGTTGGTCGCCGGAGAAGCTCGGACCAAGCCCGTCTGATATAATCGGGGCCGCTCTGCTTGGCCGGCCGCGGCCAAAGCAGACGCGTCCTCGCCGACCAGCGCGTTCACAAAGCCAGGGTTTGATACCTAGTGACGTGCGGTCCGGCTCGTGCCGCGTGGAGGTGTGATGGAAAGAGACGAAATGCTGCGGCTGTATCACCAGATGGCCTTGATCCGTCGCCTGGAGGAGGCCGCCGCCAGCCTGTATCAGGAGGGCAAGATCGGCGGCTTCTTGCACTTATATATCGGCCAAGAAGCCGTAGGATGTGGTGTAGTCTCGGCTCGTCGCCCAGAGGATCGCGTGATCACGGCCTATCGGGATCACGGCATCGCCATCGCGGCGGGTATGGAGGCCAGGACCGTCCTCGCCGAGCTTCTCGGCAAAGCCACGGGCTGCTCTAAAGGGAAAGGCGGCTCGATGCACATGGCCGATGTCAGCCTGAACTTCTGGGGCGGGCACGCCATCGTCGGGGCCCACCTCCCGCTGGCAGCCGGGCTGGCTTTGGCCGACAAATACAACAAGACCACGGCCGCCACAATCTGCCTGTTCGGAGACGGTGCGACGAACATCGGTTATTTTCACGAAGCCATGAACCTGTCCGTGGTCTGGGAGCTCCCGGTCTTGTGGGTTTGTGAGAACAACCAGTACGGCATGGGCACTTCCATCGAGCGCGCCTCGGCCGTGCCTGAGATCCGCCAGAAGGCCCACGGATACGGGATGCCCAACGCTCGGGTGGATGGGATGGACATCGTTCAGGTAAGGAAGGCGACGGAGGCGGCCCTCAAGCATGTGCGAACCAATGGCCCCTTCTTGCTCGAGGCCGTGACTTATCGTTATCGAGGGCATTCGATGGGAGATCCCGAGCGCTATCGCTCCCACGAAGAAGTCACCAAGTGGGAGAAGAACGATCCCATTGGCATTTTCCACAAGTATTTGATCAAGAACAAGCACGCGACCGAGGCCGAATTGGAGCAGTCGGCGAATCAAGCCGCGAGCGAAATCCAGGAGGCGGTCCGGTTCGCCGAAGAGAGCCCCGACCCCGCGCCCGAAGTCCTGTTCAGCGACGTCTACGTCAAAGAGGTGGGCTGACCACATGCCAATCATCACGATGCGCGAAGCCATCTCGCAGGCGCTCTGGGAAGAAATGGAACGTGACGAGCGCGTGTTCATTTTGGGGGAAGAAGTCGGCGTGTGGGGCGGGACATACGCGGTGACGCGCGGTTTCTATGACCACTTCGGCCCCGAGCGTGTGCGAGATACCCCGATCGCCGAAGGAACGATCGTCGGAGCCGCCAACGGAGCGGCGATGGCCGGCCTGCGTCCGATCGCGGAGATGATGACGATCAACTTCGCCTTTCTCGCCATGGACCAGATCGTCAATCAGGCCGCCAAGATACACAGCATGTTCGGGGGTCAGATGACCATCCCGGTCGTAATCCGGGCGGTCGGAGGGGGCGGGCGCCAACTGGGCGCAACCCACTCGCACACGCCGGATGTTATCTTCGCCCACTTCCCCGGTCTCAAAGTCGTCTCACCCGGGACGCCGTACGACGCCAAAGGGCTGCTCAAGGCCGCCATCCGTGGCGACGATCCCGTCTTGTTTATCGAGAATGCGACCCTGTATCAGGCGAAGGGCGAGGTCCCGATCGAAGATTACATCGTGCCGATCGGGGTCTCCAATATCCAGCGCGCCGGCAAAGACGTCACAATCGTCACCTATTCCAAGATGCTTCAGGTCTCACTCCAGGCGGCGGAACTGCTGGCCAAGGAAGGCATCGAGGCCGAGGTCGTCGATCTGCGAAGTCTGCGACCCCTCGATATGCAGCCGGTCATTCGGTCCTTCAAGAAGACGAATCGTGCAGTTATTGCCGAGGAAGGCTGGCGGTCATACGGGATAGGCGCCGAAGTCGCGGTTCGCGTGTACGAGGCTGCGCTAGACTACGTCGATGCGCCGATTAGGCGAGTGGCGCAGAAAGAAGTCCCTCTGCCTTACAACCGCCATCTCGAGCAGCTGGCATTGCCGCAGGTTCAGGATGTGGTCGAAGCGGTGAAAGGGGTCCTCTAATGGCTGAAGTCGTCTCTATGCCAAAGCTGGGGTTCGACATGGCCGAAGGGAAACTCGTCCGGTGGGTCAAGGCCGAGGGAGAAACCGTCCAGAAAGGGGAGGTCCTGGCCGAGATCGAGACCGACAAGGCCACGGTCGAGGTTGAGGCCCTGGTCGCCGGCGTCGTCCGCAAGCACTTGATCCCCGAGGACACGTCGGTGCCGATCGGTGAGCCGATCGCCGTGATCGGAACCGCCGACGAGACGATCGAACTAGAGACACTTGTCTCGAGAGCCGCTTGGGCCTCAGCCCCACAAGCACCCGAGATGATGGTATCCCCTGCGGCCCCGGCCGGCCCAGCAAAGGCGGCCGGTGAAGGCGAAGACGGTGGGCTTCCGGGCGGGGTCCGGGCCTCCCCTCTGGCGCGCCGGCTGGCCGAAGAGAACGATCTCGACCTGGCTCGGATCAGCGGCTCCGGCCCGCAAGGACGGGTTGTGATGCGAGACGTCCAGGAAGCCCTCCAGGTGGGAGGAGCCACCCCATCCGAGGCACCCGTCTATGTCCCGCATGAGCCTCGACCGACGGAGAGGATCCCTCTCGCAAAGTTGCGGGCGGCGATCGGGCGGCGGATGACCGCCTCAAAACAGCAGGTCCCGCATTTCTACGTCACGGCCGAGCTGGATGCCGCCCCGGTCATGTCGATGCGCTCGCAGATTAACGGGTTGTTGCCCGAAGATCACAAACTCTCGGTGAATGACTTCATCATCAAGGCGGCCGGCCTGGCGCTGCGCGAGCTTCCGGCGCTGAACGCCTCGCTCGACGGCGAGACGATCATCCGCCATGGCGAGGTCAACCTGGGTGTCGCCGTCGCCCTCGATGAAGGGCTGATCACAGTCGTCGTCCACCAGGCCGACTCGAAGCCGCTCCTGGCCATTTCAGAAGAAGTTCGCGTGCTCGCCGGCCGCGCCCGCAGCGGAAAGGTCCGGCCGGACGACATCGAAGGATCGACTTTCACCGTGTCGAACCTGGGGATGTTTGCGGTGGATCACTTCATCGCCATCATCAACCCCCCCGAGGCGGCCATTCTGGCGGTCGGCAGCGTCCGGGATGCCCCGGTTGTTGAGGATGGGTGGGTTGTGCCGGGGAAACTGATGCAGGTGACTCTGTCAGCGGATCACCGCGTGACCGACGGCGCCCAAGGCGCTCGCTGGCTCCAGATTTTCCGCGGCTACTTTGAGAACCCGGTTCGGCTGGTGATGGATGAGCTGGCGGGCGGTGCCGGGAGAGAGGGTCTCTGAACGAGAGCAGTGGCTTGCCGCCGTTCTTCATGACCCACAGCATCGGGGCGATTCGTCCTCGGCAAGAAGCAGCATCCGACCTCACCCCCCGCCCCCCTCTCCGCCGCGAGGCGTGGTGAGCGGATGTGCACTTTGAGGCCGAGAGGGGCAGGAATTCTCGAGAGGAGGGGGACAAAGGGGCCGCCTGGCCCGCTCGTTGTGGCGGGGTTCGCCCCGGATGCTCTTACCGGGGCGGGGGCCGCCCCGCCCGGCGCGGATCCAGGCCTTTCTCAGTCCGGCACGGGGGTACGGAGATTAGATCACAAGCTCGGACACCCGGGGGCGAACCCCGACCAGTGTATCGGGGCAGGCGGCCCCGCTGAGAGCTTGGGGACTATGCGGCCCTGATAAAGATGCCCGCGGCTGAGGGCAAGATGCTGGCGCTCCCGGAGACAAGCCGAAGTGGACAAGGCCGGCGAGCGTTGAGCGTTCGCCGGCATTGATTCGACGCCCACCGGACCCGGTCGGAGCGCGTTGAGGCCGATCTCCTCCTCCGGCTGGCACCGCCTCCCGATGCAGTATAGAATAGTCTATGGTCGCTTGTGCAGGGAGACACAATGGCCGGGTCGGGCAACATCCTAGTCGTCGATGACGAAGCCGATACACTCGGTCTGATCGAGCTTACGCTTCAGACTGCAGGCTTCCGCGTTATGACCTCCCCCGGGGCCGCGCAAGCGATCAAGTTGCTCCAAGCCGAAAAGTACGATCTAATCTTGCTCGATGTCATGATGCCCGACATGACCGGCTATGATCTTCTGACCAAGATGCGCGGAGAGATGGGGATCAAGACACCGGTTGTGTTCCTGACCGCAAAGAACCAACCGGAGGACCGGATGACGGCCGAAGCCACCGGCGCCTCCGGCTACCTGACCAAACCCACGACTCGCGGTCAGCTGCTGGATGTCATCCGTCAAATCCTAGGGCGTGAAAGCGCGGCGGGTGCATCCGGTTGACTACAACCTCGGGATGGCCCGGGCCATGCTGGACGAGCTCGAGGCCTTCGTCCAGTCGCCCGACGTCTTCTGGCCGCTTTCTCACACCTCCCCTGATACCGGATCACCCTTTCCTCGGCTGAGCCTGGGCGTCGTGCTGCTGACCTTGGACGAACTGAGGGCAGTCGAGCCAGATCTTGCGCCAGCGGAACTCACAGCGACCCAGGTCGTGGAGCGTGAGTTTGACCGGATCAAGCAGAAGTGGACCGTGGCGGTCGAACGTAAGGCGCTGGCCGAGATATCCCAGCGCTTGTCCATCTGGCGGGCGTACCTCCAGGATCTGAGCGAAAGTCGCAGCGGCGCTGAGGACTATCCGATGGAGGTGCGCCAAAGAGTAGCGCTGGCCCGTTTGCTGGACCTCGCCGGGCGCAATCCCGGGATCCAGCCGACGGCGCAATCCCTCAGGCAACTGGACGACTTGCTCCGCGCCTGGTTCGAACCGGGGGAGTTCATATGGGATCAGCGGCTGAAGGCCGTGTACACCCCCGCCGGTTTCTGGTTCCTTTTCGGAAGACCCCGCGAATAATAGGCTCCCGGAGCCTTAAAGGCTCCGGGAGCCTCCTCGACTTCCTACTTGGCGTAATCGACGGCACGCGTCTCTCGGATAACGGTGACTTTGATCTGCCCGGGATACTGCATGCCCTCTTCGATCTTCTTGGCGACGTGACGCGCCAGGCGTGTCGCTTCGAGGTCGTCGATATCTTCCGGCTGCACGATAACCCGGATCTCGCGACCGGCCTGCAGGGCGTAACTCTGCGAGACCCCAGTGAAGGAATTGGCGATCTCCTCCAGTGCCTTGACGCGCTTGATGTACTGTTCGAGGCTCTCCCGGCGCGCGCCGGGGCGGGCGCCGCTGATGGCGTCGGCTGCTTCGACAATCACGGCTTCGACCGTCTCTTGCTTCACCTCATGATGATGAGAAGCAATGATGTTGACAACGTCAGGCTGGACGCCGTAGCGTCGGGACATGTCCGCTCCAATCGCGGCGTGCGTCCCCTCGACCTCGTGGTCCATCGCCTTGCCCAGGTCGTGCAGCAACCCGCCGGCCTTGGCCACCTCGACATTCGCCCCGAGCTCGGCGGCGATCACGCCGGCCAACTGGGCCGTCTCGACGGCGTGGGCAAGTTGATTCTGGCCGTAGGAGGTCCGGTACTTCAGACGGCCGAGCTTCTTCATGATCTCGGGATGCAGCCCGGGGACACCGGCATCGAAGGTGGCTTTCTCCCCTTCCTCGACGATCATCCGCTCCACCTCTGCCCGGACTTGTTCGACGACCTTCTCGATGTGGGCGGGATGGATCCGGCCGTCGAGCACCAGGCGATCCATCGCCTGGCGAGCGACCTCGCGTCGGACCGAGTCGAAACAAGAAATCGTCACGGCCTCCGGCGTGTCGTCCACGATCACGTCCACCCCGGCCGCCTGTTCGAAGGTGCGGATGTTCCGGCCGTTGCGGCCGATGATCCGGCCCTTCATCTCATCCGAGGGTAAGGGGACGACCGAGACAGTGACTTCGGCCACATGATCCGAGGCGACGCGCTGGATGGCGTCGGCGATCAATTCGCGCGCCCGCCTCTCACCCTCGACCTGCGCCTCCTCTTCGATCTGGCGGATGATTCGGACCATGTCGGCCCGCGACTCGCGCTCAACCTCGCTGAGTAGTTGAGCCTTCGCCTCATCTTGAGTCATCCCGGAAACACGCTGCAATTCGGCGAGGGTTTCCGCGTGCAGACGTTCCAGGTCGTTCGTCTGGCGATCGAGTGTGCTTTGGCGTTTGTTCAGCGTCTGGTCACGCTTCTCGATTTGATCCAGCCGCCGGTCGAGGTCGGCCCGGCGGTGCTGCAGCCGTTCTTCTTCCTTGTTCAACTCCGTCCGGCGGCGGGAGACCTCGGCCTCCGCTCCGTCGCGGATCTTGATCGCCTCATCTCGAGCCTTGAGCTCGATCCGATTTGCCTGCTCACGCGATTGCTCGACGATTCGCTCGCCTTCGGCCTGGCGGCCCATGAGCTGCCGCTGGTGTTGAAGGCGATGGAACACGTACCCGATGACGATACCCCCTGCAAGTGCAATGACAATCCCCGGAACCAACCATGATGCGCTCACAGATTCCCCTCACTTTCATTCCCATTATCGGTGATCTCTCGCCATAGCCGTTCGACCACCGGAGAAATCGTCGCATGTTCGAATCCGCGACGGGCAAGGTATTGAGACAAGCGTCTCTTGAAGTCATCTTCCGCTAATTGCGACAATCGTCGCGCCGCCTTGCAGGCGGCGGCTCCGGCGGCCTGATCCTCATCGTAGCCCTGGAGGGCAAGATCAATGGCCACCGCCGGGATGCCCTTCTGGCGCAACTCGTAGCGGAGCATGCGAGCGGCGCGGGGACGGAACGCACTCCGGTTCTCGACCCACGCCTGGGCAAATCCTTCATCATCGACCAGGCCCGCCACTCGCAGCCGGCCAATGACCGCCTCTTGCGTCTCGGGCGGGAGTTGGTCCCTTTCGAATTTCTGTCTGAGCTCCCGTTCTGCGCGCGGCCGATTCCGGATCAGGCGCATGGCCCTTTGACAAGCGACTTCGACTTCGTCCTGGCGCTTTAGCGACTCGATTTCGCCATCGGAGAGCGACTGCCCGAGCCTGAAGCGCGCCGCCAGCAGACCGGCCAAGCTGAACGCGGGCTCTCCATCCAGGTACACCAGCACTCTGCCCCTTTGCTCTGATTTCACCTTAAGCAGGGTGATCGTCCCACCCATCAGGCAACCTCACAATAAGACAACAGCCGCGACCCGAACGCCGGGACGCGGCTGGCAGCAACACACCCATGCAGGGAATCTCAGGTGAAGGATCGAGTCGCGAGCGCGGCATGGCCGCACTCAGACCAGATCAGGCCAATGACGCCAGGTAGACAGCCTGTCGAAAGCGCGAGACCATTCTCTCCATGTTCAATCGCTGGCCGGTGTATCTACTCAGCAGATTCAAATCCCTGAGATCGCTTGCACTGCCAAAGCCGCGCCTATTCGAATTCACCATGTGGCGCGAAACCGATATCTTCCACTTGCCAGGCTTCATCCGATCTCT
>MGOM01000049.1:0-316 GCA_001797105.1 Chloroflexi bacterium RBG_19FT_COMBO_62_14 | reverse complement strand
CCGGGATCGCCTTCAGGCTGGCCGACGAACGGATCCTGGCGTCCAACTCCTCCGCTATACCCTGGTTTTCCTTAAGGAACTGCTTGGCGTTTTCCCGGCCCTGACCGATGCGCTGATCGGCGTAGCTGTAGAACGCCCCGCGCTTCTCGATCAATCCGGCTTCCACCCCCAGATCCAGGATGTCCCCCGTCTTCGAGATCCCCTCGTTGTACATGATGTCGAACTCCGCCACCCGGAACGGCGGCGCTACCTTGTTCTTCACTACCCTCACCCGCGTCCGGTTCCCCACCACCTCTTGCCCGACCTTGATGCTCTC
>MGOM01000048.1:20102-20268 GCA_001797105.1 Chloroflexi bacterium RBG_19FT_COMBO_62_14 | reverse complement strand
GAGAATTTCAAAGCCAGATCGGCACGGCCGTAGACCTCCTCGGCACTATAGGTGATTTGCGCCCCGGACTGCGTGTAGTCATCATCGGTGAAGCCGGCACCCTGGCCGGCGCCGCTTTCGACGTAGACCTTGTGTCCCTGGCGAACGAACAAGGCCGCGCCGGCTG
>MGOM01000048.1:18204-20079 GCA_001797105.1 Chloroflexi bacterium RBG_19FT_COMBO_62_14 | reverse complement strand
AATGATCGGCGTTCCTTTGGAATTCCCACGTTCATGGTCTTGTCATCCGTGGTGAAGTTCTGTAGTGGGCGGAGTTGGCCCCAAGCCCTTGCCCGTCCTCCGGTCCGGCGGAATCCGAGTCGAATGCTGGCCGGAGCCTGTGCACTTTGCTTCCTGCGGCGAGACCCAATCGATCAGTCGGCGCCGCCAGCGGCGTCAGCGCGTGGCGCCACTCGCCTCAGACCTCGGACCGGGAGCCTCGTGTTACTCGCCGGACTAAGGCCCACTCGTTCCGCTCTTGGGACGAGCCAGCAGACGAACCAGAATCGCTTTCTGGGCGTGCATTCGATTCTCGGCCTGCCGGAAGATGACCGAGTGTGGGCCGTCGGCGACCTCATCGGTGATCTCCTGCCCGCGGTGGGCAGGGAGGCAGTGCATTACGATCGCCTGCGGATCCGCCTCAGCAACGAGCCGGGCGTTGACCTGGAAGGGCGGGAAGACCCTGGCACGCTTCGCCGCTTCTTCTTCTTGTCCCATGCTCACCCACGTGTCCGTGTAAATCACCTGAGCCTGGCGGACGGCCGCACGTGGGTCTCGCATGAACCGGAGTTGCGAGCCGTTGGCTCCGGCCTTCATCCTTGCTTGCTCGACGACCTCGGCCGGCAGATCATAGCCCTCGGGCGAGGCGAGCGTGAAGTTCATCCCCAGCAGTGCGCTGGCGCATAGGAGCGACACGGCGACGTTGTTGCCGTCACCGATGAAAGTCAGGTTGAGCCCTTCCAGGGTTCCAAAAGTCTCCAGGATCGTCAATACGTCGGCCATCGCCTGACAAGGATGGTTGAAATCACTCAGGCCGTTGATGACCGGTACGGTCGCGTATCGGGCGAGGTCGAGGATGTGTTGATGTTCAAAGACCCTGGCCATGATGCCGTCGACGTAGGAGGAGAGCACGCGACTCACGTCGGAGATCGACTCACGCTGGCCGAGGCCGATCTCACTCGGAGAAAGGTACAGCGCATCGCCTCCGAGATGGCGCATGGCCATGTCGAAAGAGACGCGCGTGCGAAGGCTGGGCTTCTGGAAGACCATTCCCAGGACTTTCCCCTGCAGCAGTGGCGCGTTGCTCCCCGTACGCCTCTCCTCTTTCAATTCGCGGGCCAGGTTGAGCATATCGAGGAGTTCTTCTCGGTCAAAGTCCATCAGGGAGATGAAATGTTTCATGAGGATTACCCCGTGGGCGGTCGTGTCTGCTCGAATGCGCAGGCAGTATAGCATAGTCATTCGCGGCGCCGGCTTCGGGCTGATCTCACCTTGGGAGAGTAAGGGCGTCTTCGGAGTATCGCCCACAACCCCTATGCCCCCGGCAAGATGATCCAGGGCCACCGGGGGGTAGAGGACGTGTGCCCACCCCGTCCTCCCACGATCGGGAAGACGAGCCAGACTAATCATCCTCATTGATGAGGTGTCGAGTGTACTTAGCGAGAGCGGGGTTTGTGCTCGAGGCCTTCTTCTGGCTCAGCCAGGAGGCTCTTCGTGGGGGATGTCCCATTGACGGACGACGCTAATTCCGTGACTGGCGGGCGGAGCCAGTAGAGCCACCCGCGGCCGTGCGGCGTAGGATGGTCCGGACCTTCCTTTCCAGCCATCACCAGCGCCAGCACCAGCACTGCCGCTCCGATCCACTGCCAGAGGCTCATCGACTCCCTGAGCCAGAGGACCGCCAGCGTCACAGCAACCAGGAGCTGGGCCAGGCCCAAGATGGAGGTCTGCATCCCGCCGATTCTCTTCACGCCGGTGAACAACGTCAGTCGTGAGAGGAATGTTACCGCGGTCAAGGCGATGAGCGGACTGGCCGCTTGTGGGGGGAAGCTCGGAATGGCGGGCGAAAACATCCAG
>MGOM01000048.1:15015-18087 GCA_001797105.1 Chloroflexi bacterium RBG_19FT_COMBO_62_14 | reverse complement strand
GCCAAGGGGGTCGACCTTCCCCGCTGTTGCCTGGGTGAGCAGGTAGATCGCCGGAATGCTGATGATCAGCCTCAGTAAGGTCAGACGTGTCTGGCGCTGCCCGTCGAGGAAGAGCAGGAGGGCGACGAAGACAGGGTACAGCATGTACAAGAGCTGGCCCAGGCCGGCGTCAACTCGAGCCAGACCGGAGTAGTAGAACAACGATCCCAGGCCATTGAGGGCTCCGGCAGTGAAGCACCCGACAAGCCCCAGAGGGTAGATGTAGAGTCTGCGGCGTTGGAAGACCAACATCACAAGCAGCAGGACCGCGGCCGCGCCGCCTGTCCGGACGGCGACCACTTCCAGCGGCGGCAGGCCGGCGAGGATCGCTTGCTTCCCGAAGATCGGTGTAAGTCCAAAGAGGATCGCCGAAGCCAGAGCCGGGGCAACGCCCTTCCCGCTCGCTTTCCTGGAGCTCGAGGTCATTGAAGATCTCTCAACCCACACGTAACGCAATGGCTGGTCTTGGCGCCCGCAACCGGATCACGAATGAGTTGACCAGGCCTCCGTTCACAGGTATCGCACCAGGCGGCCCGAAGACCGGCTCCTTCAGGCGGATCCAGCCGAGGGACCGGCGGGAGAAGGCATCTCGGGAGTCAGGCCGGGGGGTTGAATGGGGAGGGTGAAAGCGAAGGTGCTGCCTTCGCCGGGGACGCTCTCCACCCAGATCCGCCCCCCGTGCAGCTCAACCAGGTGGCGGCAGATCGACAGGCCAAGGCCGGTCCCGCCCGTCTTGCGGGTCGGGGAGGCATCCACTTGTGAGAAGGGCTCGAAGAGCTTACGCTGATCTTCGGGAGCGATGCCGGGGCCAGTGTCGAACACGGCCACCACGATCTCTGGGCGGCCGGCCGTTTGGATCTTGCGGGCGGAGACGCCTATCTGTCCGCGCTCGGTGAACTTGACCGCATTCGACACGAGGTTTAGGAGCACCTGACGCACGCGAATGCTATCGGCGGTGATCGTCGGCAGGTCATTGGGGATGTCCGTCACGAGCTCGATGGGTTTGCCTTTCACCAGGCCGTCGGCAGTGGACATGACACCGTGCAGCACATCTTTCAGCTCAACATCGGCGAACGTCAACTCCACTTTCCCGGCTTCGATCTTCGACAGATCGAGGACGTCGTTGATGAGGCCGAGTAAGTGCTGCCCGGCGTTGTAGATCGCTTTCAGGTCTTCCTCTTGTTGCGACGTGATCGGGCCGTCGATCCCTTTGAGGATTACGCGCGAGAAACCGATGATCGAGTTCAAGGGTGTGCGCAATTCGTGGCTCATGTTGGCCAGAAACTGCGTCTTCAAGCGATCGGCCTCACGCATTTCGACCAGCGCGTTTTGCGTGAGCTGGTTGGATCGGGCGTCCTGAAGGGCGACGGCGAGTTGCAGAGAGACGGCTTCGGCCAGCGCGCGGTCTTCTTCGGTCCACGGCAGGCCGTCCTCACGCGCATCGAACACCAATTCTCCAAGGTCAATGTCTTGGACGCTGATAGGGACCACTAGTCTGTGGTCTTCCTCGTCTCCGATGGGTGCGGCGGATGAGGGCGCGATCGGTGTGACCGAGGCGCCGTCGTCGAGGAACCCGGTTGCCTCTCCCCAGGTCAGAGCGAGCCTTGGGGTGGCGAAGGGCCCCATTTCCTCAGGAGGCTGCGGGACGGGGACGACGAGTCGCTGCGGCGTCGGTGGTGTCGGGGTCGGGATCGCCACTGGCGGCAGCGGCGCCGGCGCCGGCTTAGCGGGCGCCTCTTCTTCGACTCCCAAGACCAGGAACACGCCGCGGTAGGCCACCTTGCCCTCCACCGGTTCACCCCGCGGAAGGGCATTCGCCACGAGATTGACCTGACGCCCCTGGCTGTCCCGGGCGAGCAGCCGCAGGTTGCGGACCGGTCCCAGCTGGGCCATCGCGCGGTAGAGCTGGCCCGCTGAGTCGGGGGCGATCCCGATTGAATCGACCGGGCGGCCGATCACCTCGCCGGGAGGGAGACCGATCTCCCTCTCGATTTCGGGGCTGACCCAGCGGTAGTTACCGGAGTGTTCGGTTTCCCAAAGCCATCCACCGATCCCCGCCGAGGTTTCGCCTTTGCCCCCCGGGAGCGGAGGCAGTTTGCCCGTTCGAGGGGTGGAGGCGGCCAGGCCCGAGAAGAGGTTCTTAAGCCGATTTCTGAGTTGGTCTGAGGGACTCTTCGGCATAGCTCCTCAACTCATTTGCAAGTTGGCTGTACTGCTGCGCCGCACGGCTCTCAGGCGCGTAGACGGTGATCGGCTGGGCGAAGACCGGGCCCTCTCGCAACCGGGTATCGACATCGATCACGGTCTCAAACACGGCCCGACCGAACGCCCGACGGATCTGATCTTCTAAGGTACGGTGGATCCGGTTGCGCCGGTCGACCATAGTCAGGAGCAGCCGATAGCGCAAAAGAGGGTTGGTCCTCTGCCGGATGCTCCGGACTAAATACAAGACTTCTCGCACAGCGTGCGCCGAGAAGTACTCGCATTGGGTCGGGATGATGAGGAGATCGGCTGCCGTCAGCGCGCATTGAGTGAGCGGTCCTAACGCCGGCGGACAATCCATCATGATGAAGTCGAACGACCTCCCGTCGCTGACTGCGGTCTGGAGAATCTGCTCGTAGTCCTCGCGGACATCAATGTACCGTTCCGCCATCGCCAGGTCGTGATTGGCTGGAGCGAGCACCAGGCCTGCCACGCGCGTCTCGCGACAGATGGCCGCGAGAGACTCATCTACCAGAAAAACGTCGGCGATCGTGCGCTGGAGGCCGCTCGGCTGGAACCCGAGTGACATCGTCAGATTGGCCTGAGGATCCAGATCTATAAGCAGGATCGCCCTGGCATCCTTCATCAGCGCCGCCCCCAGGGAAAGTGCGGTCGTTGTTTTTGCCACACCGCCCTTCTCATTGGCGACGGCGACGACGTAGGTCATCCGCCCACCTTGCCGGTCGTGGCCGGTGTGCCACCGTCGGTCGGTTGGGCAACTTCACCGGCGTCTCGGCCGTTGTGGCCGTCTTCGCCTTGCTCCAGGCCCGT
>MGOM01000048.1:7628-14985 GCA_001797105.1 Chloroflexi bacterium RBG_19FT_COMBO_62_14 | reverse complement strand
CCGAGCGCCCTCCGCATCTCGCTCACGGCAGTCTGAAGCATGGCGTCGACCTTTCCGCTCCTGCGGATGTTGTTGGTGATCTCGATCACCGCTTCATCGCGGCGCGACCGTCGAACGACTTCTTCGAACAGCCTGGCATTTTGCACGGCCACCGCAAGCTGGTCTGCCAGCGTCTCCAGGACGGCGATATCGTCGTTGGTGAAAGCTAGTCGTTGGCGGTGGTGCACATCCAGTACCCCAATGACGTTGTCACCGATCTTGAGCGGTAGGCACAGCTCTGAGCGGGTCTCGGGGAGCAGCGGATCGGCGACGAAGAGCGGATCGTCAGCAACGTCAGGGATGGCGTAGAGAACGCCGTGGGAGGAGACGACTCCGACCGGTGACTGGGCACCGACCTGGATGCCAAGTCCGCGTTGCTTGAGGGCCTCGGCCGCTTCGCCGGCTGCCTCTTCGAGGAGTGCAGTCCGTCCCTCCGGGTCCAGCATGAACACACCTACTTGGTACAAGCCAAATCGTTCCTGGATCAGTCCCACGGCCCGAGCCAGTAGGGTTTCCGTGTCGAGCGATCCGGTGGCGACGCGGGCGATCTCGGCCGCGGCCTGGAGCTGGGCCGCCCGGCGATTGATCTCCTCCATTAAGCGAGCCTGCTCGAGGGCATCGGCGACCTCGGCGGCGACAGCCCGGACGATCTGTTCTTGCTCACCCGACCAATCACCCGACCTCGGGGACCTGACTTCGAGGTCACCGATGATCTCGCCGCGGAGTTCGATCGGGGCGTGAAGGATGTGGTCGGCGCGATGGGGCGGGGAGAATTCGCCTGCCCTGGCATAGGTGGCTGCAGTCCGCGGGCTGTCGTCTTCCGTCTCGGCCGTCAAGTGCTTCCAGGCTTCCGCCGTCTGCCTGCGGTAGAGCGCGTCAACCTGTTCGAGGCTGGTCTTGGCCTCCTCCAGGAGCCGCCGGTTCTCGAGGGCGACCGCGATCTGTCCCGAGACGAGCTCGAGCGATTCGAGGTCGTCGGGGGTGGCCTTGCTGCCGATAAGATCCTCGACCGCCAGCGCGCCGATTGCCTGACCGCGACTTACCAACGGGATGGAGATCGTGGCCAGGGGGGTCGCGGTCGGAGATTCGGCACCCGGTTCCCAGGCCTGACTCGCCTCCATCCGAACCAATCCCATCGAGGAAACCGCGCGGCCAAGTGCGCCCTGGCCGAGCGGGCTCGAAATCCCGAGTGGAGCCGGGCGCAGACCCTCCGCGGCAAAAGCGCTGCGAACCACGATCTCCTCGCCTTCGACCAGGCCGAGCGTGACGCGGGGGTAGTCGAAGGCCTCGTGGATGTCACGGGTGACCTGGTGCAACAGCCCGTCATACGTCCGCAAGGCGCTCACGCGCTGGAACATCTGAATGACACGACGGCGTTGTGCCGCGACCTGTGACTGCTGCTCGAGCAGGCGGGCGTTCTGGATCGCCACCGCGAGCTGGTCGGCCATTGTTTGCAGCACGACCACGTCGGCCTCGTCGAATGCGTTGGGCTCGGTGCTCTGCACGTCCAGGGCGCCGATGATGCGGTCGGCCACACGCAGCGGGAGGGCCATCTCGGAACGGGTGTCCGGTAGGTCGGGGTTGGCGAAGTGCACGGCGTCCTTCCCGACATCCAGAGCGATGCGCGGTCGTCCAGTAGAAGTCACGTACCCCACCAGGCCGACCTTCCCCACGGCGAGACGGTGGCCGCGCTCCTGCATCCTCCGTCCGCCTTCCGACGAGGTCGAGCGCAGCTCGGCGAACTCGCCGGTCGCGTCGACCAGAAACACCCCGGCGTGATAGAAACCGAATCGTTGTGAGATCAGCCGGACGGCCTCGTCGAGCAGGAGCTGCACGTCACGCACGGCCGCCGCATCGCGGGCGACCTCGGCTGCAGTGCGCATCTGTTGTGTACGTTGTTCGACGCGCCCTTCGAGGGAAGCGTAGAACCCGGCTAGCTCTTCGGCCATCGTGTTGAAAGCGCGTGACAGGCGCCCGATCTCGTCCTGGCGCCTGACCGGGACGCGTTGCGTCAGGTCGCCGGTTGCAATACGCTCGGAAAGCTGGGTCAGCTGCGCCAGGGGCCGGATCGATCGTCGCGTGGCCAGCGGCACCACGATGAAGACCAGAACCACAGTCCCGAATAGCAGGCCGCCGAAGAAGGGCCCCAGCGTGCCGAGCTGAGCGAACACGTCCGCCTGGGGAAGCTCGAGGACGATTCCCACGTTGGCGTCAGGGAGCCATTGGTAGGCTCCAACGACCGGGGTTCCGTCATAGCTTGTGTATTCCAGGCTGCCCGATTCGGACGTCGGCGCCAGGCCGAACACCGGATGCAGGATCCCCGTTTGGATTACCGGCGTCATCGAGTAGCTTTCCAAACCGACGACGATATCGGGAGGAACCGCCATGAAAGTGTTCCCGCGAGTGACACGGTACGCTCCACGCTGCTCCCAGAAGACCTGCATCTCTTCCATCAGCGAGCCCAGCCGAAGACCTTTGTTGACGCCGATCAACGCGCTGTCGGCAACCGGCGTCCCCATGGCACGCATCGGGATGACGGTAACCAGGGCGACGTCGCCCCGAGCGATGACGGGGTCGTCATAAAGCGAGGTGGTAACGGCGCTCCGGCCGGTCAGCTTTCCCTCGGTTAAGGCCGGGAATGTCTGGCCCTCGTATTCGGGGGTGGTTGAGGCAAGGATGGCGCCATCCGACAGCCGGACCAGGAAGAGCTCGGTGAAGAAGGTCTCGTTCTCGCGTGTCCTAAGAGTGGCAAGCTCGAGACGCGCCTGTTCGAGTTGAGCTTGACGGTCCGCGGACGCTGTCGAGTTCGAGACCAGCGCCGCGGCTGCAGCCTTAAGCAGGCTGCGTTCGCTTCCCAGGAGCAGACGCTCCTGCCGGGCCTGGGACCACTCCGTCAGCGCCTGACTTTCCGCCTGTGCTGCCGAGGAGAGTTGAGCCGAAGCTTGTTCGCGCAGAATGCTGCGAGACCTGAGGTACGCGCCGCCGGCCATCAACAGGAGTGGGATGAGGACCAGGGGGATCAGGGTTATCGTCAGGGTCGTTCCCAGGCCGGCCTGGCCCCGCCGCGGGCGCGGAGTCCGATTGGAAGGCGTCTCAGTCATCGAAACCTCTCTTGACCTGTGCGCCGGGAGTCAGGTCGGCGGGGTTGCCGGCCGGCCCTCCTCCGTTCAGGGGATTGTCGCTGGCCACCGTCTCACCCAGACGGATCGAGGTGTATTCTGCGTTGAGCGCTCGTCCCAATTCGCGGGCCGTGGTCTCGAGGATCGTCGGAATGCTCGTTGCCTGCCTGACCTTGCTCGTGATTTCGTGGATCAGTCGTTCGCGCCGAGCCGATCGTTGTGTCTGATCGAGCAGCCGGGCATTCTGGAATGCGGTCGCCACCTGGCTTGACATCGTCGCCAGAAGAGCCAGGTCGTCATCGGTGAACCGGTGATCATGTTCGGTGTCATAGACGCTCAAGACGCCGATGATGTCATCTCCGACGAGCATCGGGACCGATAGCCACGACTTCGCCGGACTGCTCTCCAGCCGAATGCCGAGTTCAACCGCCCGCCGCTGTGTGTCCTCCTCTTCCATCAACGGCTGCTGTGTCTGGATCACGACCGAGGTCAGACCTTCTCCGAGCACGATCTCCTTGCGTTTGAGGAGCTCGTTCTGCTCCGATACATAGGGGAAGCTGATCCTCTTCTCCTGCGCGTGGTACAGGGCAATGGCCATATCGACCTCGCCCAGGATCTGAGAGATCTGAGCATGGACGACGCGATAGAGCGAGTCCAGACTGAGGAGCTGTGACACGGCCTGGCTCACCCGGTTGAGAACTTCAAGTTCAGCCGCCCGACGTTGCTCCTCGGCGTTCTGGCGGGCGTTCTCCAGCGCCAGGCTGGCCTGGCCGGCGACGGCCTCGAGCAAGGCGACGTCGGCTGCCGTCCACGGATCGCTCCCGGCGGGACGGCGCGCGGCAATCGTCGCCACGACCTCGCCCCGGACCTGAACCGGCACTGCCACCTCACGACCGTCCGGAGAGGCGGACGTGCGCGCCGAGCGAACTGCAAGCCGGTTCGTCGGGAACTCGCTCTGGTCGCCGGTGTAGGCGATCCCGCTCGGATCCAGTTGGTAAGAGATAGGGATGGATGAGCCTGCGAGCTGGCTCCACGAACGCTCGGTCTGGGCATGCAGCGAACGCTGCAGACGTTCTAGCCGGTCATTCAACTCCTGCATCGCCTGAGCGCTCTGGATGCCGATCGCCAACTCGCTGGCAACCGCCTCGATGGCCCATTGATCGGCCACACTGAAAGCTTCGGTTTCGGTGCTCTGCACGTCGAGCGCCCCGATCATCTTCTCCCCGACGACCATCGGAACGGCCATCTCCGAGCGCGTATCGGGCAGGATCGGGTTCTTGAAATGGAATGGATCTTTGTCGACGTCGCCGGCGGTGCGCGGCGCCCGGTTGGCGGTCACCCAACCGACCATGCTGGCGCTCCCAACGCCCAGACGATGATGACGGGCCAGGAGCAACCGTCCCGGCTCGCCCGTGCTCGCCGTCAACACCGCCCAGGTGTTGGATTCGTCCAGGATGAACAGGGAGACCTGATAGAAGCCGAAGCGATCGCGGACGATTTCGACGGCGCGGTTCATCATCGCCGTCGGATCGGCGGTAGAAGTGACCAGTCGGGCAATCTCGGACGTGGTCTCCAGGTGGCGGGCCTGCCGGGCGAGCGACTCTGAGTGCTCGGAGACGTCCCTTTCCAGCAAGGCCTGCTCACGCTGCAGGCGGCCCACCTGGCGCTGCTCATGCTGGATGACATCCTCAAGGCCGCGCTGGAACGATCCCAGCGCGATGACGATCATCATCGCCAGCAGGCCGAACACGGCGCCGCCGGTGATCCAGGTTGACAAGTCCCCGCCGCTCACGGCTTCGGGGGCGATGACGATCTGCCCGCCGGTGATCGCCCAGGCGACGATCGCCATCGCCCCGACAGACAACAGCAACGAAACCACACCGGCGGTCAAGCCGAGCAGAAGTGTGGCAATCGTGCAAAAAGCGAAGAGGAAGATCCGGCCGCTGCCTGCCAAGCCGGTGCTGACCAGGGCATTCATGCCTAACGAAGCCGTAATCAGAAGGAGGATGTAGGCCCGCAGGCGATAAGGGAGGAAGCCCCGACCAAGCGCAAGCGCCAGGACGATAAGGTAAGAGGCGCCGAAAAGGACGATCCGATTGAACTGTCCATCGCGAATCGCAGTGAGCGAACCGCTGATCGCTGCCGGAAGGCCGAGGACGGCCGCAGCGTAGAGCATCCCCCGCAGCAGAAGCTCGCGCCAGCCACGCAGGTCTGTCGGCGGCGCGGCCCGATCCCGCGGCGGGCGTGCCGGCGATACCCTACTTGTCGTCGAGCTCATCTCACACCTTCGATCCCCTTGCCGGAGGCAAGTATCCCGACTGCAGCTTGGAGGCTGGGCTCGATCGGATCAGACGCCTCCGCCGATGAAAGGCGGGGCCTGTCCGCCTTCTTTCCCGTTCTCCCCCTCACCGTCACGTCCGGTGGCCTCGGGCGCATTGAGTCTCACCACGATTTCAGGCTGCCCGAGGGCGCGGTGCAATGCATGGGCCGCGGTGCGCAGCACGTTATCCACGTCGAGCATCCCGCTGAACTGCCCTGTAATTTCGGAGATCACTCGCGAACGGTCGGCGGCTATCGCCGAGGCCTGGGCCAGGCGTGCGTTCTGGATGGCGGCGCTCAACTGGTCGGCCAGAGTCTGGAGGACCTCGACATCCTCGGGGCTGAAGGCTCCGGGGTCCGTGCTCTGGACGTCGAGCGCGCCGAGCACGGTCCCACCAACCTGGAGCGGCACAGCGGCTTCGGAACGGGTTTCGGGCAGAAGCTCGTTCTTGAAGTGCACCGGATCCGAGCTGACGTCGGAAGCAACACGCGGCTGGTTGTTGGCCGTCACCCAGCCGATGATCGATTGCGATCCGACCGCAAGCTCATGCCCGCGCGCCTTGAGCGCCATGCCGACATCCCCGGTCGACTCACGCAGGACGGCCATCTTGCCTTCGTCGTCGAGCATGAAGATTGAGACGTGGTAGTAGCCGAAGCGATCCCGGATCAACTCGACCGCCCGGCGCATCAGGTCGTTCAAGACCGGCGTCGAAACGACCGCACGGGCGACCGCCGCCGCTGTGCGGATTTGTTGTGTGCGGGCTTCGACCCGGGCCTCGAGGGAGCGATACATCCCGCTCAGGTCGTCGGCCATTCGGTTCAACCCGGTCGCCAGCGCGCCCAGCTCGTCGTTCCGATCCTCGGGGGCGCGATAGGCCCAGTCGCCGCGGGAGATCCGCTCCGCTAACTGGCTCAGCGTCTCCAGCGGGCGCAGCATCCGGTTCGTGACAAAGACCACGACAAGCACCGAGAGAGCAGCGGCGATCACGATCAGGGCGAGGCTGAATGGGGCAAGACTGGAGAGATCAGCATACACGTCAGCCTGAGGTAGCTCGGCCACTACCCCCAATCCCCACTGTGGGATCCACTCGTAGGCGCCCAGCACGGGGATGCCGTCCAGGCCGGTGTAGGCCAGTGTCCCTGAGTTGCTGTCTTGGACCGCCTGAAAGACCGGGTGGTTGACGACGGCGACCGCTTCCGGGCTGGTTGCATAACGGTTGAGCTGGATGACCAAGTCGGGCGCCATGACGAAATAAGTGGCGCCGCGTTCGATCCGGTACACTCCACGCATCTCCCAGTAGACCTGCAGCTGCTGCATGAGGGCGCCGAGGCGCAGATCGGAGTTGACGCCGAGCAAGACGGAATCCGGGGAAACGCCCCCGGTCACCCGCATCGGCGCCAGCGTGACGATCGCCGAATTCGAGGGGCTCAGCACCGCATCGTCGAAGACAGGGCGGGTCGAGAGGGCTTCGAGAGGCAGTGCACGATCGCGCAGGGCGGGCAAGGCGATATTCTCCCACTCCGGACGCGTCGAGGCCAGGATCAGTCCATCCGAAGCCCGCGCAATGACGAGCGAGCTGAAGAGCAACTCGCTCTCACGCGCCTGAAGGGCTTGGAGTTCCGAGCGGAGCGCCTCGCGGCTCGAGGACGGGGCGCCCGACAGATCGGTCAGGGCGAGCAGGTTCGCAGTTTCTTGCACGAGCGCGGTTCGCTGTGTGCCGAGTTGCAGACGCTGTTCACGGGCGCGCGCCCATTGGTCCAGAGTCGACGCCTGGGACTCGGCCGCCGAGGTCAGTTGGGCATCGGCCTGCCGGCGCAGGATGTCTCGGGTTCGGATGTAAGCGATCGCGCCCATGAGCACGACCGGGACGACCACGAGC
>MGOM01000048.1:6296-7604 GCA_001797105.1 Chloroflexi bacterium RBG_19FT_COMBO_62_14 | reverse complement strand
CGCCGAGGGGGCCGCTGCTGGCGGATCGTGTTCCCCGTGGCTTGCATCACTCCACCTCCCATACCGGCTTTCCGGCCAACATCCGCTCGACCTGGTCGGGAAATCGGTCGGGATCGAGCGGCTTACCTACGAAACCGTCGAACCCCGCTCCGCGCGCCCGTTCCATCTGATCGTGACTGGCGTAGGCCGTCACCGCGACAACGGGGATCTCCTTGAGCGGCTCGGAGCCGCGTATCTTGCGGAGGGCCTCGTACCCGTCTTCGTAGGGCAGACGGATGTCCATCAGGATCAGGTCAATGTGGGAGAGAGTGTTGGCGTACTCGGCGACCTCGAAACCGGATGTTTTCCATTCGCACTGATGTCCCATGAATCCCAGCAACCTGGCCATCAGGATGAAGTTGGAGACGTTGTCTTCGACGATGAGTATGGTGGCGTCCTGGATCTTGCCCGACATCACGTAGTCCCTTCGAGCCTTTCAGCCCTTGCTCCGCAAGTACTGCGAGATCTGACGCGGAAGCAGATCCACGTCGATCGGTTTCTGGATGTATCCGTCGCATCCGGCTCCAAGCGATCGCTCTCGGTCACCTCGCATCACATTGGCCGTCAGCGCGACGACGGGTGTGGAGGCAAGGTCAGGGACAGATTTGATCTGCCGGGCGAGGGTGAGGCCGTCGACCTCGGGCAAGTTGATGTCGATGAGGATGAGATCCGGCCGCTGCTCAGTAGCCGAGGCCAGCCCATCGGCGGCATCCTTCGCCTCGATTACGGCATACCCCTCAGCCTGAAGTACACGGCGGATGAGCAGCCTGCTTTCCGGGTCGTCTTCGACGTAGAGTACCGTGAACGAGCGACCTACCAAGTTTGTCCTCCGGTAAGGAAGGACGGTCATGCCAAATGTCCGTTGTCCCCCCTGAGCCCTTTCCCACCCGGTTCTCCCTCTGGGCGGCCACACGATTCCGGGCATGTTGGCGCAATATCGAGGTAAGCGACGACGGGTACGGTGAGGTCCGGACGGCGATCCGCGGATCGGGAAGTGTGCTCACATCCAGCCGCCGGCCCATTGCGCTGGAACCGGTGATTGTACACCGATTGGAGGCAAAGGTCCCGTTCATCCGCTTGCTGGCGCCCGCTTGCTACAATATTAAACCGTGCTCCCCAGATGTGGGGGGGCCATTATGTACCGTTGGGGGGTGGGAGTCAAATGGCGGTGACGAGGTGCTGGCTTCAAGCCGAAGGTCCGGAAGCCGCACCCTTGATGGCTGGGCCGTTTGGGGGCTTCAAGCCACAAATCGGAGATGCAGTGGCCAA
>MGOM01000048.1:5976-6287 GCA_001797105.1 Chloroflexi bacterium RBG_19FT_COMBO_62_14 | reverse complement strand
GACCGACTTCTCAGTGCGGAATGATAGCGGTTTCGTCCTCGGTTGGGCCCGGAACGGAAGGCCGCTGGGCGTGGCGCCTACGCAACGCTCGCCATGAGTATTGCTATCGCTGGTCGTGATCCTACTCGCCTAGACGTGAGGGAAGTCAGGGTTCCAGGCAACCTCCCACAGGAAGCCATCCGGATCGGCGAAGTAACCCGAGTAAACGCCCCATGGTGCGCGCTCGGGTTGCTTGACAATCCGCGCGCCGTGCTCGCCGACATGTTGGATCAACCGATCAACTTCCGCCTCGGAGCCAACATTGTGAGCTA
>MGOM01000048.1:0-5945 GCA_001797105.1 Chloroflexi bacterium RBG_19FT_COMBO_62_14 | reverse complement strand
GGAACAACGCCAGCCAGGTCTTGCCTAGCTCAAAGAAGACGATCGCCGGAGAGGACTCCAGTCGCGGGAGCTGGAGGACCTCCTCATAGAACCGGGCCGATCGTTCGAGGTCCTTGACCCCCAACGTTACAAAGCTCAAGCGAGGTTCCACAACGGCTACTCCTGAAATAATGAACTGAGGGTGGCTTCGGTGTGTTCCGCACGGGAGGAGTCTCGCGCTCGTGAGCCGCAAACCGGCCGCCGTCAGACTCTCAGACCGGCATTTACTCGGCGCGCGGCAGCGACCCTCTCCGCGGCGAACGACCCCGCGGAATGTGAGCGGTGTGACCGCCGATGTCATATTCAGGGCTTCTGGTCTAGAGCGCGGCCCTAGCCTTCTCCAGGTCGTCGGCTCCTATGACGAGCCGGGTCTGAGTGGCTTTGTAAAGCAGGTCGAGGTTGACGCCGGCCTTGGCCAGTCTGCGGGCGACCTCACCTAGCATCCCCGGCCTGTCCTCGGCATCGTAGAGAAGGACCTCCCGTTCGTCGGAGACCATGATCCCGGCCTCCTCGAGGGCGCGTCTGGCCAGCACGCCGTTGGCCACGAGAAGGTGGATCACGCCCTCGCCACCGCAGGTGAAGCCGCACATAGCGTCGATGTTAACACCGGCCTTACCCAGCGCCTCGCCCATGTCGGCCAATGTCCCCGGCCGGTCTTCCAGTGTGACTCTCAAGTCTGTCGCCATGTTCTCCTCCTTGTGCTCTATCCTACCCGCGATTCCGCAGATCTCACTACCAAGTCCTTCGTCGGAGGGCGGGGTGCCTTGCGGCGACTCTGCATATGAGGTGGCGCCGGCGGAGTGAGCGCGGCCACTTTTGGCGACGGAGTGGGCCGGCCCAACCTGCATGGCGTATCTCCGAAAGGAGCGCCAGCTTGGTCCGCTCGTGACGACCGGGTGAATGCGAGGACCTACGAGACATTCACGGGACGTGCAAGTAGCAGATCCCTGAGTCGATATATCCGAAGATCGAACCTGCGGCATCGATGCCTACCTGGACAAAGGTCGGCTGATTCCATGGGCGTTCGAGGTCCGGCTCCGGATTCGACCATCGGAAGAAGGAGTTGTCTCCCTTGCCTCCTGGTTCGAACTGCAGCCGATCGACGAGAGACTCAAAGCAACCGTTGTTGTCGGCGAGGAACGCGCGCGCCCGCGCCTTCAATTCTGATGAAGCAAGCCTGGTCGCAGCGGGGCCCAACCGGGGGACAACGGCGGCCTGCATATACACGACATGGCCGTCCTGGACGTCGACCATGAACTGGGCTTCGGGGGAGTCGTAGACCTCGACGATGATGCCGGAGTTCTCCGGATGTCGCTGTAGACCGCTATACGTCAATGTGAGAGACGGCGCCCCGGCGAAGGCGCGGATCGCAGCCTGGGCCGCGGCCCTCTCGGCTTCCGGTCTGTCTGGAGGGATGGGAGTCTCGCGCAGCTCGATGCTGTAACCGCCCTCCTCGACCGAGGTGATCCTTCCATACAGGGTCTGCGCGACGACCGTTCCGGTCGCCGGCGGCCAGGGCTGCGTGGGTTCGACGCTGCTTTGGGATCGTGCCAGTGAACAACTACTGAGTGTCAAGGCGGCGGCGATGAAGAAGGAGATGCGTCTCATGATGTGTCATGCTCCTGCTCGGGTGGAACTATCCATCCTCACCCGGGTCGGTCCGCTCATTCTCGCGCAGTTGCCGACCCGGCCGCCTGACCATTCCCCCACGCCTGACGGACCGTTCCCTTGCGTTAGCTTCATCATGGAGATTCCGGCCGATGGGGAACGCGCGAAGCATCCCATAAGGGGCGGAGCGACACAGGGGACGAGACCTCAATGTACGAGCAATCTCGGCGTTACGTGCACAAGACCGAAGGATGGTAGATCGCAGTCCTACTTAGGCCCCACATTAACGGTTCGTTGATCCAAGAAGCGTGGACTGCGACTGTTCCATCTCGGCGATTCTTCGCCGCCTCCGGCGGCTCAGAATGACACGATTGGCTACGCACCTCAGGGTGGGCAGTCCGCATCCATCCGATTCACGTGGTACGAAATCAAGGATGCTGATCCTGCAGATCGTCTGAGAGGTCCCTAAACGACGGGTTCGCAGTGCGGACGAGGTCGAGCTTTCTGCTCCTCGTCCAGCCTTTGATCTGCCTCTCCCGCGCGATTGCAGTTCGGATGTCACCGGGCTCTTCCCAGTAGACAAGGCGACCAACCCGGTAGTGATGGGTGAGGCCCCCGGACTCGATCCGGTGTTGGTTCACTCGCCGCGTCAAGTCGTTTGTGACGCCGGTATAGAGCACCCCTCGACCGCTTGACAGGATGTATACGAAGTAGCGCTTCATCGAAGACAATCGCTCCGAGTATCACGCGATTCTGGCGGAGCCGTCTCGACGTGGCCAACACCCAGTGTTGGGCTGGCCAAGATCGCATCTGAGCATACGTTCACCACGTCATCCTGAGCCCCGAAGGGGCGAAGGATCGTCAAGATGATACGGCCACACCAGGAGCGACTTGCAGCGGAGGCACGCCACCCGGAAGGCGCGCTGGGGGCGGTCGCTGATGGGTAGGGACTCCTGGTTCGGCATCATCGGTTTGTCTCCAGGGATCGGACTCGCAGACGATCCCTGTGATCCGCAGCCACTCGATCTTGAGGGTGGGGCGACTCACTTCGAAGGGGTCAAGACAAGCTCGATCGGACCGCAGCCGCAGGCGAGACAATCGAAGCCGCTCAGAGAGTCCTCTGCGGTCTGATAACCCTCCCGCTCTACTCGGACGGTCAGGCTGTCCGTGTCGTGCAGGTAAACGTCGAAGGCGAACTTGCCGTCAGAATCGGTTAGCGTCACCTGCCGTCCGCTGGTCGGAGAACAATAGCTAGACTGCGAAAGCTGGATCTCCACATCTTCGATCGCGTTCACGGTCTCCGCTTCACCCTGAACCACCACACCTGTTAGAGTGCATGACCAGCCGGGGCAGGTAAGAGCACGATCCGATGTGGGGACCTCAATCGGGATGGTTGTGGCGGTCGAACGAGCAGGGAGGGGACTTGGTGTGACAGAAGGGTTGAGAACAAGGTTGGAGGGCCGGCATGAAGCCAGCATGAGCAGGGTGAGCAGTGGAACGGAAGCGATCGGTCGCATCCCTCTCTACCTCTGACGGAAGCAAGCTCCGCTTGGATCCTGCAATTCGGGCCCCACCCACCGGCGGATTGGACCGGCTGGTTGCCGAGTCCAAGGATACAACACAGGCTGCCCTGCCGCTTCGGCCGGTGGTAGGGGCCGGTGGTGAAAGGGAGCGACTCATCGTCGCGAACCGACAATTCGTTAGAGAGCAGGGGAGTCCGGATCAGGGCACGCGGAGTTCGGTGACCTTTCGAAAATGATATCCGTAGATCAGGAACCGGATCGCCAATGGGAAGGACCGCGGCCGCCGGAACAGCGTCCATACGAAGAGCTTCCAATACTGGACCCGCTCCTTGCCGAGGATGCCCAGGCGAAAAACGGATCGCACGAATGCCAGGAGGTTCTCCCAAACATAGCGGATGTTCCGGGGGACCTTGATTCGCGGTGGGCGGTACTCGCGCAGGAATGTCTTGACCCGCTGATAGTAAGCTTCCGGCGCGTACAGGCGCTGCAAGACCTTCCTGTATCCGCGAGCCAGCAGCTCGGGGTCCATCATCGGGATGATATTGGTCGTCCCGTCGGCGTTGTCGCCCGACATCGCTTCGCGCAGTCGCCCGGCCTTCATCAACCGTTCGTACAGCCGCGTACCGTGCGGTGCCTGGAGCAAGCCGACCATCGCCGTGACGATTCCACTTCTCTGGATGAATTCGACCAACCGCTGGAATGTGGAAGCGGTGTCGTGATCGAATCCGATAATGAAGCCGCCCTGTACCTCGAGCCCGGCACGCTGGATGCGCTTTACGTCTTCGATCAGGTCGCGCTTCAGGTTCTGCTTCTTGCTGCATTCGGCCAGGCTCGCTTCATCCGGGGTCTCGATCCCGACAAATACGGCGCCAAAGCCGGCCTCGACCATTAGCCGCAAGAGCTCCGGATCGTCGGCGAGATTGATCGAGACCTCAGTGCTGAAGGTCGCGCCGATCTTGTCCCGCCGCCATTCGATCAGCGCCGGCAGGAGCTCGGTCTTCAGGTGCTTCTGGTTGCCAATCAGATTGTCGTCGACGAAGAATACGCTGCTGCGCCAGCCGAGGCGGTAGAGGGAGTCGAGCTCGGCGATCACCTGCGAGGCGTTCTTCGTTCGGGGTCGATGACCGAAGAGGGCGGTCACGTTGCAAAAATCGCAACTGAATGGGCAGCCGCGGGAATACTGGACTTCCATCGTGGCGTAGCTGCCGAGATCGGCCAACTCCCACTGGGGGAGCGGCGTCTGCCGCACGTCGGCGAACTCGGCTGTGGTGTAGATCTGCTTGGCCTGCCCCTTCTGCAGGTCGTCGAGGAAGGGCGGCAAAGTCAACTCGGCCTCGTTAAGCACGAAGTGATCGATGCCGGTGAAACTCTCGTGCTCGGTGGTGAACAAAGGGCCCCCGGCGACGACCAGCAGCCCGGCCTCGTTGCAGCAGGCGATGATCTGGCGAGCGGATGTCCGCTGGACAGTCATGGCGCTGATGAACGCGCAATCGGCCCAGGTCAGATCATCGGAAGCGAGCTTTCGGGTGTTGACGTCCACCAATCGTCTGGGCCATTCCGGCGGGAGCATCGAGGCGACCGTAAGTAATCCCAGCGGCGGCGACGAGGCCTTCTTGCGTATGAAGCGCAGCGCATGCTTAAAACTCCAGAACGTATCGGGAAACTCGGGATAGATCAGAAGAACGTTCACTTCGCCTGTCTCCTCGTCATCCCCTCCTACCCATCACGTTTCACGAATCACGTTTCACGCATTACGTTTCACGTTCTCCGTTTCACGCCGCACGCGCCAGACTTTCGCCGCTATTCGTCCGGCCACACCTGTACGGGATTGGCAGTCAGCCCCGCGCCGGGATTCCACGTGCTCGGGTCTCCACTCTCAATCAGGTACACGATTCCACCCAATGCGTCGCTGGCGCAATCGCCGGTGGGGGAGCAGGTGAGGCTTCCGGTCAACCCCGGGAAGTTTCGTGTCGCGAACAGGTTGGCCAGGATCGCCTCGCGATCGATCACCAGCCCGCCATCTGTCTGGGGGACGGCGGAAAGTTGGATGGCGTTTAGAAGCATGCCCGCGGCATCGTACCCGAACGCATGGAAGGCAGTAGTTGGCTCCTGTGCAAACCTGTCCCGATAGCCGAGCAGGAAGGTCTGATACGCGTCACTCGACCGATCGTACTGCATCGATGTTTGGGAGAGATAGACACCGATGGCGCTGTCTCCGGACAGCTCTAGCAGGTAAGGTTCGAAGGACAGTTCTTGGACGATGATCGCCGTGCCCTCAAGCCCGGCAGTCTCCTTCCCCTCCGCCAGTATCAACGAGGCTTCGGCAGGGGAGAGGATCAAGTAGAGGACATGCGGGGCGGTCTGGGCGATCTTTCTCAGGACCGCCGTCACGTAGGTGTCTCCTCGATTGATCTTTCTCTCATCCACACAATCGCCGCCAAGATCGGCGAACTCCTGGCATGCAGCCGCGTTCATGTGTACTGAGTAACGATCGCTCGTGTAGGAAATCGTCGCCATCCTCTTCGCCCCGAGCTCCTCCGCGGCGAACCTTGCGACGGCACGGGCCTGCACCAGATCGCTTGGGGAAACTCGGAAGTAGCTCGGGAAATGGGAATCGGGCGCAGTCAGATCTGGGTCCGTATTCGAGGGGGAAAGCATGACGATCCCGGCCGCAGATAACACCTTGGCGGCTTCCGGCGCGCTGCCCGAGCACGAGGTCCCGATGACCCCCAGGACGTCCGATCCGGCGACCAGCCGCTCGGCGCCCCTTTGTGC
>MGOM01000047.1:21063-21260 GCA_001797105.1 Chloroflexi bacterium RBG_19FT_COMBO_62_14 | reverse complement strand
GCAAGTGACGGAAGGTCCCGGAAAGGCGTGCGCGCTCTGCCCGGTTTCTCAACTGGGCGGAGCGACGGATTCCAGACTGCCATGGAAGGAGACGTCCGGTCATGAGATGGAGCTGTAGGCTGAGGGGCCTGATCGGCCTGGCCTCGCTAGTGTTGCTGGGCGCTTGCGCTTCATTCCTATCGCCCGTTGTGAAGCCG
>MGOM01000047.1:18821-21007 GCA_001797105.1 Chloroflexi bacterium RBG_19FT_COMBO_62_14 | reverse complement strand
GGCCCGATCGGCGACGGTCTACGTGACCACGCGCATCCCCGTAGCCTGCGCCGTGGTTTACGGCACGACGCATGAATACGGGTCAATCGCCACCGACGCCGATATGGCCGGCGGCGCGCACGCCGAGCACCATCCGCTGCTCGTCGAACTCGAGCCGGACACGCTGTATTACCTGCGGCTGCAAGGGGTGGGCCCCGACGGCACGCTGTATCGGAGCGAAGAGTACACCCTCCGAACACAGCCGGCCGGCGGCGCCTCCGGGCCCCCAAACCTCGCTTCCGCGGCGGCAGGCGCGCGCATCAGCGGGGTGAGCAGTCAATATGGAGGGGAGGGCGCTGACAACGCCTTTGCGGCAGAACGAGCCATCGACGGTGATCCGGCGACCCAGTGGTCCTCGAACGGAGACGGGGATGAAGCCTGGATCGAGATCGAGCTCCCGTCCCAGACCCAGGTCACTCGAGTCGGCTTCCGGACGAGGACGATGGGCAGCACGGCCCAGATCCTCTCGTTCCGGATCGTCACCGATCAGGGGGAGGAAATCGGTCCCTTCGATCTGCCGGACGCAGACCAGATCTACTATTTCGATACGGACTTTTCGGGCAGGCGGTTGAGGTTCGAAGCGGTTGAAACGAGCGGCGGGAACACCGGGGCGGCCGAAATCGAGGTCTATGGAGAGCCCCGGTGAGCCAATGATCTTCGAATCCTGCTGAACCTGCTTGGAGAGCCACTTCGGTAAGACCTCGCCAGTCAACCACATCCAACCTCGTGAGAAACAGGAGGCAGGAAACGACATGACAACCCCATTCCATGTGTCAACGAAGGATTTCGAGAACCGAGTGCTCGGTTCCGCCGAGCCCGTCGTCGTGGACTTCTGGGCCGAGTGGTGCGGGCCGTGCCGGATGATGGCGCCGGTCCTGGAGCAGCTGGCCGGAGAGCTGGAAGGGCGAGTGTCCTTCGCCAAACTCAACGTCGATGAGAACCCGGAGCTCTCCATCCGCTACGGGGTCGAGGGGATCCCGACGCTGGTCGTGTTCGCGCAGGGTGAAGAAGTCGGCCGGATCGTCGGTTTCGCTCCGAAGGCTCATCTCCTCCACAGGCTGGAGGAGATCGTCTCGGGGAAGACCCGGCGGGATCGCGCCGCCGCTTGATTCCACGCCCAGTTGCCTTGGGCAATCCGTCATGTCCCCAGTCCAAACCATCCGGGGAACTATTCTGAAAAAGGAGGCACTTATGACCAGTACGACCGTTTCCGTTGCCCGGCCATCGCTCTCGTGGAGGGTGCTCATACCCGGTCTGGTGGCAAGCCTGGTGCTGGGGATGTGGCAGATGATCGCTGAGGCCCTGATCCCCACGGGCGCCGGGCTGTGGTCGCCGCCCATCTACATCGCGGCTACGATCCTGCGAGACCTTCAAGGCGCCGGTTCGCCGGCAGCCTTCAATCTTCTTGGCGTGGTCCTGGGTCTGATGGGCCATATGATGAACTCGGTGATCCTGGGGTTGATCTTCGCCTTCTTGATCGGACCGCGCCTGTCGTCGCTCGGCAGCCAGGTCTTGGGCGGAGTCGTCTACGGAACCGCCATCTTTCTCATGATGTGGTTCTTGATCCTCCCCATCTTCGATCCGGTTATGCTCAACCTCAATGCCGCTGTTTTCTTCCTGGGCCACATGATGTGGGGCGCCGCCTTGGGCGGCCTCAGCAATCTTGCAGCACGGGCGTAAGGCATCGTCGCCGGCTTTGCCGGGGATGGATATCCGGTCCGCGCAGGTCGCAGGAGGGGTCGAGTTGAAGGGCGACTCGGCCCTCCCTGCTCTAAACCCCGGGCGAATGCCTGGGGTGGCACACCAGGTTCCATCGGTGACGGCGGCTCAGATGGCCGAGGTGGACCGGCGCGTTGTCCGCGACTACAGGATCGGGCTTGTCCAGATGATGGAGCTCGCCGGGAGGGGCCTGGCCGAGCAGGCGCGAGCGATGCTGGGTGGATCGGTCGTCGGACGGAAGATCATCGTCCTGTGCGGCATGGGGAACAACGGGGGCGGTGGGATGGTGGCGGCAAGGCATCTCCATGGATGGGAGGCCCAGGTCGACGCGGTTCTGATCGGTCCCATGGCCATGCTGAAGAGAAGCCCGAAGCGTCAGTGGACGATCTTGAAGCGGCTCGGACTCGCCGCGTCGGCGAGGATTGACC
>MGOM01000047.1:18575-18800 GCA_001797105.1 Chloroflexi bacterium RBG_19FT_COMBO_62_14 | reverse complement strand
TCCACGGGCGGCCGCGCGCACAGGCAGCCCGCTGGATCAAATGGGCGAACGACCAGGGATGCCCGATCCTGGCCCTTGACGTGCCCTCCGGACTGGACGCAACCACGGGCGATCCTTCCATCGCGTGTGTTCGGGCCACTGTGACCCTGACCCTGGCACTTCCGAAGACAGGCTTGCGCGCTCCTGAAGCGGCGGTGAATGTCGGGGAGATTTACCTGGCCGATA
>MGOM01000047.1:11478-18558 GCA_001797105.1 Chloroflexi bacterium RBG_19FT_COMBO_62_14 | reverse complement strand
GTCTTTCGGGATATCGGGTTGGAAGTTGGGCATCTCTTTGAGACCGGTTCGATCGTTCGCGCGCCAGGTTGACCAGGCAGCCTACCTCGGCCGCCGGAGAGGCGGCCAATGCGGTCCGCAAGATTCGTGATCACTGTCGGTAGGTGGCCTGAGGGCCGCCGGGCAGATGTTCAGCAACCATCGTCGTCTGGCGGTGGTTGAGGTCACCAGATATTTCGACGGCGGAACGGCGCATGAGTCAATTGTCATAGAGGAGGTCAGCATGTCCTGCGGGCTCTCAGGTTGCGATTACGCTGAATCGTATGGCGAGGCGGAGTTGTTCCTGGCGCTGATGGGGACGGGAACGACGCGATCGCTCTACATGCTAACGGTCCGGGAGGCCGATACGCATCGGCCGATGTTTGACGTGCGAGTTGAGGCTGAGCTCGACGACCTGATGGAGCGCGCCCGCCGGACGAATCGGCCGCCGGATGACGAGCTGAGGGCCGTCGGGGTTTCTTATGCCCGCTACCTCGTCGATGGGGGAGCCTACCGGCACGCGCCGCATTTCCGACTGCAGATCGGCGATAGGGACGAGGTGCTCGAACCGCTGGTCGCTCGTGGATGATGCCCCGGCATGGGTCGAGGTCTGATGGACGGCCCAGCCAGTGAATGCGGGCACAAGCCGGATCGTTTTCGATGCCACAAGAGCCGGCCAGTGGGTGCTGGCGGCCATGACCGGGGAACAGGCGATGGCATTGTTCTGAGTGAGCTTGAGATCGTGGAGGCTGGGCGGACGCCAATCGGCAAGCACGGCGCCGCCCTACCATCCCATGACGCAAGGCAAGATCGAGCGCTGCCATCGCTCGATGAAGAACCTGGTGCTGCTGCAGAACCACGGCTATCCTTGGGACCCAGAACAAGAGATCGCGCGTTTCGTGGATTTCCACAACAACCAGCGCTGCCACGAATCCCTGGACAACGTCACACCGGCAGACGTCTACTTCGGGAGAGCCAAGGAGGTTCAGTCGAGGCGGCAGGAGATCAAACGCAGGATGCTGGGGGCGAGGCGGCATCAGCACAGTCAGTCGCTTTGCATGGCCGCCTGACCGTTGAGGCCGTGGAAGTGTGCCTTAACTCGGAGCCCCGATTTGTCTCACTCTGGCTGACACGATTCAATCCGTGTTCGCTTAATGCTGCAACCCTCAAGGAGACTTTCTATGAAACCATACCGCTCGTTACTCGATGTGCTTGTTTTCGCTCTCGTTGTATCTGCTTGTGCGCCTGCGCAGACACGGGTCGCCGATACGCCGAAGCCAGCCGCAACCGCTGTTCCCACATTGGTTCCCACAGCTGCCACAACGCCAGAGTGGTTCGATATGGAGTTGACCGATGCCCAAACCGGCGAAGTGTTTACCATGAACGATTATGCCGGAAAGGTGGTGCTCGTCGAAACCATGGCAATCTGGTGCCCTAACTGCATCGTTCAAGCCAACGAAGTAAGAAACCTCCACGAGTTGCTTGGGAATCCGGATGATCTGATTTCAGTCAGCCTGGATGTTGACTTTAACGAAGACGAAGCCTCGCTTAAGGAATACGCTTCAGGTTATGGTTTCGACTGGCATTTTTCTGTCGCGCCGCTTTTAGTTGCCCGGGCGCTTGGTAACTTGTATAGCGCTCAGTATTTGAATCCACCTCTCTCCCCCATGCTGATCATTGACCGCGAGGGGAATGTTCATCAATTGGAATATGGCAGAAAGGATGCTGTTACGCTGCAAAGGATCGTTGAGCCTTACCTGGCGGAATAAGCAACAATGAATAACCTTGCTGTTACGTCCCTCTTGCTCGGTCTTTTGACAACCACCAGCCCGTGTATATTGCCGCTGTACCCTGGCTTTCTGGCTTATCTGAGCGGTCAAAATGAAATGGGAAGACCAAAATACTTCCTAGGTTTCTTTGTGCTTGCTGGGGTGCTGACTATGATGCTCGCTCTGGGAGGCGTAATCGCCTTGCTGGCTATTCCCGTCGGCAGTGTTCTGGTCTATCTCCTCCCGCTTGCCGACCTTTTGATTCTGATTCTGGGAATTCTGCTCTTACTCGACCGCAACCCCTTCAGAACACTCCCGCAAATTCAAGTGCCTGCCTTGCGTCATCCATTCATGAATGCCTTTTTCTACGGATTGCTATACGGTCCTATAGCGCTTCCCTGTTCTGGACCCATGGTCGTCAGTATCTTCGCCTTGTCTTTCACAGTAGGAGAGGCATTTAGTCAATTATGGGTTTTTCTGTGGTTTGGGTTGGGACTTGGCGTTCCCCTCTTAATCCTCTCGCTACTCTCTGGAGCGCGCCAACGCCAGTTGACTGTCGTCTTCGCCCGTCATAGCCGAACTGTCAATTTCATCGGCGGCTTGATCCTGGTTGGTGTCGCCATCTACGATCTGAACAAGAATTGGGAGTTGTTAAGGCTATTCGCGAAGATCTGAATGTTGAATTGGAGGAATGTGACGTTATGTGAACAACACAATCCAGAATCATTAGTAAACATCTATGCAAATAGACTTGGTAATCAAACCTATTGACTGCTAAGACAGAACTCAATACGAAACTGGCTTGTATCTGCGAACTTCTCATCAAATTCCTCCTGGGCAACCTGTAGCGCGGCCCAGCTCTCGGGGACTTGATGCTATTCGGCCGGCGTTGCCAGCGGGAAGGCAGATCTCCCGCACCGAGATGTGCGGCGAGGCCCCCCGGTCTTGACGTAGGTGTCGGGATAGGTCGGATTGATATCCCCATGGGGGGATGGGGATACGAGCTAAGACAGGCAAGGTGGTGGAGATATGCATGCGGAGAGGTTCGAATTGGAAGTGCGCGGGATGACGTGCGAGTCATGCGCGCTGCACGTCGAGAAGGCATTGGCCACCGCCCCCGGCGGTAAGGAAGTGTCGGTGCCAGGGTGGAGGTCCGCCCGCGCCACGCTTGTAGCGGAGGGCGAGGTCACAGCAGACGATCTGGCGGCCACTGTGAAGGGAACCGGCTACACCGTTGCCGCGCGATCCCTCAAGCCGATTGAGGCGACGTCCGTTCCCGCTGAGTTTACCGATGGCGCTTTCGACCTGATGGTCATCGGTGCGGGTTCCGCCGGTTTCGCCGCGGCGATTAAGGCGGCAGAGCTAGGGAGAAGAGTGGTACTGGTAGGCTCGGGGATCATCGGCGGCACCTGTGTCAACGTGGGCTGCATCCCGTCGAAGACCCTCATCCGGGCGGTGGAGGTATTGCACCTGGCGGGTCAGGCCCGCTTCCGCGGCGTGCACACCGTCCCCGGGCGGATCTCATGGGCCGAGGTCATCGGAGACAAAGATGAGCTGGTCAACCGACTCCGCCAGGAAAAGTACATCGATGTCCTTTCGGCCTATCCTGAAATTAGCTACATTGAAGGCCCCGCCCGTCTCACCGGCGGAAACGGCGTCGAGGTGGGGGGGCGCGCCTATGCCCCCGGCAAGATCGTAGTCGCTACCGGCGCCCAGCCGTGGGCCCCGGCCATTCCAGGGTTGGCCGAGGCCGGCTACCTGGACAGCACCTCTGCTCTTGAGCTCAGAGAGCTTCCCAAGTCGATGATCGTCCTCGGGGGAAACGCCGTGGGGCTCGAGCTGGCCCAAACCTACGCGCGGGCGGGGACCTCTGTCACGCTGTTGGAGGTCCTTCCGCGGATCTTGCCCTTCGAGGACGAAGACATCAGCGCTGCTCTCACGGGGTACCTCGAGGCTGAGGGTATTCGTGTCGTGCCGGGCTTCAAGGCGGGTGGTGTGCTCCGAGGCGATGGCCGCTACGAGCTTCGCGGTCTCAAGAATGAGGCGGAGGTCGGCTTCGAAGCAGAACAGCTCCTCGTCGCCACCGGACGCCGGCCGAACACAGCCAACATGGGGCTGGAAGAAGCGGGCGTCCGGCTAGGGACGCGTGGCGAAGTGCTGGTGAATGACCTTCTACAAACGCATGATCCGTCTGTCTACGCAGCGGGCGACGTGACCGGCCGCGACATGTTCGTCTATGTGGCCTCCTATTCGGGCGCCCTGGCGGCGGAGAACGCGCTGACTGGAGCCGGCAGGGTTTACGACGCTGGCTACATCCCACGGGTCACTTTCACCGATCCGCAGGCGGCCTCGGCCGGCCTGACGGAGGCACAGGCGCGCGAGCATGGACGGGAAGTGCGGACGAGCGTAGTGCCGATGACGCTTGTACCTCGGGCCCAGGCAGCGCGCGACCCTCGCGGTCTGATAAAACTGGTCGCAGATTCCCAAACGGATCAGCTCATCGGCGCCCATTTCCTTGCTCCCGAGGCGGGCGAGATGATTCAGACCGCCGTCCTCGCCATTCGGTTTAACATCACATTGACTCAGCTCCGGGAAACGATGTTCCCGTATCTGACGAATATTGAAGGCCTCAAGCTCGCCGCATTGGGGTTCGAGAAAGACATCAGCAAGCTGAGCTGCTGCGCCGGATGATGAACACGGCCAAGACAGCGCCAGAATGGAGCCCAGCGCATGCCGAAGTCGCGCACGTGGGTCCCGGCCACCTACCTTGACCCGGCTCCGGTGGATAGGCCTCTCAAGCGTCTGGATCGGATCGAGGGTCACGTTCGAGGGGTGAAGCGGATGCTGACCGGTCAGGAAGACTGCGAGAGCATCCTGGTCCAGGCCTCTGCCATCCGGGCCGCGTTGAACCAGGTGATCATTAAGCTGCTCGAAGGGCACATGGAAACGTGCGTTGCCGATTGTCTGAAGGCCGGAGACACGGATGAGGCGCTTCGCCGGCTCAATTCGGCGATGGGGTTGGTGCTCAAGTCTGAATGATGCCTGCGTCGGGGGGGCAGGTCGGACCAGTCCCGGGAGGCTGCCGGACACGAGCCCATGGTCCGATTGGATCATCTGACCGTCGACCTGTCCTGGATAAGCGGGCGCGATGCCTGCTCTCCTCGAAGCACAGCCAACGATCTCTATGTCCCGCGCCCTTTCTTCCCAATGGATCGGCATCGCGGATCCTCGGGCTTTGCCGGAAGCTCCTTCCTCTCCCTTGCGTTCCATCACTTTGAGATCGATGAAGAGCAAACTCAGGCAAGTCTTCCCAAGAATGAAAACAAGGTCTGCGGCCCAATGTCTCCACGCGGGCTGTCAATCTGAAGTGAGTGCATATCTCCTCTGCAACAGATAGAAGATCACGGCCAGGGCTGCCAATCCGGCCACCGGAAGGCCGACGGAAATGAACGCGCTGATCGAAGTCGGTTCCAGGATCTGGATCAGAAGCGATGCCTCGCCCTGCCCTTGCGGGCCGTCGACGGTGATCGTGATCGACCAGGTCCCCGATCGCGAAACCGGCAGATGAGAGGCATACTCGGTCGGGATCGGGGCGATGGCGTGCACGGCTTCCACTTCGATCGATGGGGCCTGGCCGTCTTCATAGTCGGCTCTCGTCCAGACCGAGGCGTCTGTGACTTCGCGGCCGGACGCGGCCTCCGTAACACGCACTTCGAGGTACAGGCTTTCCACGCGGGGCGGGGTGGGCGAGCTGACGACGCGCAATAAGTACGGTCCTGCAGGCTCATCCTCCAGGCGGATCTGCCGTCCGCCTGTGCCTGGGCCCTCGCCGAACACCGGAGAAGGCACGGCCAGAGCGAGGATCAGGAAGAGCATCACCAGTGCAGGGCGCACCCGCCATTCCTTCATCACCGGACTCCGAGGTTGAATGTTCCGCGCATTTCCATGGGCAGGTTGAAGATCGAGAGCGAGACGATCGTGATCACGAGGAGGACGAGCGCCCAGGGCAGGATCTCACGGAACCCTTCAGCCGGCGTCGTTCCGGGACGGATTGCCCGGCGCAGCAGGACGTAGAGCGCCACGAAAAACCCCGCCAGCACGGCCCCGATCTGAAGAGGGAATATCCACTCTTGCGGCAGCACCCGGCTCGTCCCCCAATCAGGGTGCAAGCCGAGCCAAAGGATCCCGTGGTCGAGCATGAAGGATTGCATCACCGGTACGATCGCAAGCCCGGCGATCGAGAAGTGGAAACCGTAATGGGCGAGCCAGATGCCGAACCCCATGGGGACGAATGCCGGAGCATACCTTCCGGCCAGAAGGAGCGGAGGCTGACTTGACCTTCCACCCAGGACCTTGCTCATCCTCGCCCCACCGAACACGACCAGGGCCGGTAGAGCGATATTCAGGGTGCCGAAAATCAGGAGCAGGCGCAGGCCGTCTGACTCCAGCCCGAGTGCCTCGGCCATCCAGGTGTGCAATGCATACACCGGCGACACCATTCCGAAGGCGTTCGAGATGCCGAAGAGGGTCAGGGCCACGACGAGAAAGGCCATATCCCAGCGTGCCGGCCCACGATCGTGCGTAAGCTCCTCGAGCGGAGCGCGTGGGCTCAAAGCGACATTGTCGTAGGGGCAGGCGCGGGCACAGTCGAGGCAGAAGGTGCAATCCATGTTGCTCCGGATGGTGGGAACGAAGAGCTCCGTCCCGCACCCCGGAACGGTCGCGCTCCCATTGACGCATTCTTTGCCGACGCACGTGCTGCAGACTTCGGCTTCACGCGGCCGAATCTGGAGAGGGGAGGCGGTGGAATACACGAAGTTGAACGCGCCCAGCGGGCAGACGTACTTGCAGAAAGGAGACTCGGCGAAAAGTGCTTCCAGAACGAACGATCCCACGAAGTAACCGACCGCGACCCACGCCGTCAGCCAGGGGCTGGCCCACAGATCGAGCCACTCGTAAAGCCAGAAGATCAGAAACAGACCGGCGATCGAGACCCACTTGTTGCGCAGCGGACGAGGCCATCGGCCGCCGGAGAGGCTGAGGCGGCGAGCGAGTGTGCGCGGCAGGGTGAACGGGCAGCCGAAGCAGAAGAGGTTGCCGACCAGCAACAAGGCCATGATGACGAACCCGCGGTAATGCACCCAGGCCAGGACGGTGGCGCTATTTTCAGGCGCGAGCTGCGGTCCGGTGAAACCGTCATAGATCACCAGGGCGGCGACGGCGAAGAAGAAGAGCTGGAAGACCAACCGCCCCCAGCGCCAACGCAACAGCCGGCCAAGCACGGGCAGATGGA
>MGOM01000047.1:11138-11470 GCA_001797105.1 Chloroflexi bacterium RBG_19FT_COMBO_62_14 | reverse complement strand
GCGGCCGGTAGATGTCGCCTGAACGCGGTTTCTCTCCGGTGAGCGGGAGTGGAACGTCCATATTCGTCAGTCAACCGCCCTGGCCCACAACACTCACCAGAAGCACATGCTCGAAGCCTCGCCCATCCTCAAGCGTGCCCGAGACCGTCAGGACCCAATCACCGGCCATGGTCCATTCAAACGACATGCGGTAGAGACCCTCCCCGACCTCCTCGGCGTCGTCAAGGACGGGAGCCATCCCGGCATGGGTCATGTCCGCTTTCAGTGAGACGGAAGCGCCCGTCACGGGACGGCCCTCGGCGTCGCTAAGCCGGAGAACGAGAACGGCCGCT
>MGOM01000047.1:0-11129 GCA_001797105.1 Chloroflexi bacterium RBG_19FT_COMBO_62_14 | reverse complement strand
GGAGTTCGACGATCTCGAGTTTTAAGTCCGCGGTCCGGTCGATCGTCACGCTGCGGCGGGTGCCGCCGCTGCACCCGAAGGCGGCGACGAAGAAGAGGAGCGTGAAGCAGGTTGGGACGAGCTGCCCGGCGGTGGTGCCAGCACGGACGGATCTTTGAGTATCGGGATGCATCGCCTTCGAGGCGCTCCTTTACGGACTCGCCCGGGCCGCCATCCATCATACCCCAGTCACTAGGGAGACAAGCCGGGCTAGCCGGAACGCACGGGGAGGGGATTGGTCTTGTGCTATCCGTCGCAAGGCGGATGTGACATCTATCCCTGTGCGGTCAAGCCGGGAAGCCGGATAATACATTCGGAATATGGAATATAGCGGAGGCGGGCGCATATGAACGGCTACCGGTGGTTGGCCAAGAGAATGAAAGCACTGGGGCATCCCGTCCGGCTTGAGATCGTGGAGGTGCTCGCGACTGAGGGTGAATCATGCGTCTGTCATTTGGAAGCTCGCCTCGGTCTACGCCAGGCGAACATCTCTCAGCATCTCTCGCGACTTCGCGAGGCCGGGCTGGTCACGGATCGGCGTGAGGGGCTGAACGTCTACTACTCCCTCGCCGACGAGCACGTCCCTTCCCTCCTGGCCGAGGGCCGGAGAGGAATGCCGCGCGGCATGGCGCCGGCCAGGAGACGTACCAAGGGCGCCTGCCCGTGTCCGCGATGCGCGCACGAAGCCCGAAAGGCGCGCGTGACTCCCTTGAGGATCGCCTCCCAGGATGGGATGCATTGATGCAGCTCCTCGACGCCCCGCTCGCGCTGATTCGAGCAGGCCTCGGAAACCTGGCGGCCTATCTTGCCGCACACGTGCTCCTGTGTCTCGTGCCGGCATTTGCCATCGCAGGGGCAATGACCGCGCTCATCCCCAAGGAGTCGGTCACCCAATTCCTGGGAAGGAAGGCGCCGAAGTACGTCTCGTATCCGGCGGCAGCGCTGGCCGGGTCGGTCTTGGCCGTGTGCTCGTGCACGATCGTCCCACTCTTCGCCGGGATCTATAAGAAGGGCGCCGGCATCGGGCCGGCCATGACCTTCCTGTTCTTTGCCCCGGCCGCCAATATCCTGGCATTGGTCTACACCGGCGGCGTCATCGGTCCTGATCTGGCGTTCGCCCGCCTGTTCCTCTCTCTGGCCTTCGGGATCGGCATCGGGATGATCATGGCCCTGATCTTCCGGCGCTCGGATGTCTTGCACGACCAGCAGACGGAGGATGCCTTCGCCAATCGGGCGGGGATGAAGCGCGGGGCTCTGGTCTTCCTGATCCTCCTGGTGGCGCTTCTGCTCTCGGGAACCCTCAAGATCGGCCTCTTGACCAACACCTATGCAGAACTAAGCCTGCCGATCGCCGGCCTGGACCGTTTCCAGGAAACCCTCTCTCAACTCGTCCCGTTCGACCCGAGCCGAGGCGAGGAAGGTGTGACGGCCCAGGGAGCGGTATTGATCGCCCTCCTCCTCCTGATTGCCCTGTCGGCCTGGCGCGGTCTCGATAACGTGTTGGAGGGGTTTAATGCCTGGACCTGGGTGGCGCTGACTCTGGTGGCGCTCACCCTTCTCGTAGCGGCCCTGGGCGTCGACCCAGGGACGGGAGAGGTGGCGCTCCGGTTGACCGGCAAGTCCGTCGGCGTGGTTCTGGCGCTGGCCGCTTTGTGGGGAGTCGCCCGGCGGCACTTAACCGCACACGAGTTGCGCGATTGGATGTGGGAATCGTGGCGGTTTGTCAAGCAAATCTTCCCGCTGCTGATCGTGGGCGTCTTCGGTGTGGGTGTGATCCGGCAGCTCATTCGCCCGGAGTGGATCGAGGCGCTGGCCGGCCGGAACACCCTCGTTGGGAATCTGGCCGGTGTGGCCTTTGGTGTGTTCATGTACTTCCCGACGCTGGTCGAGGTGCCGATCGCCAAGATGTTTCTCAGTCTGGGCATGCACCGCGGCCCGCTTCTGGCCTACCTGATGGCCGATCCCGAGCTCAGCCTACAAAGCATCCTGATCGTCTCGGCCATCATCGGAAAGCTCAAGTCCTGGACCTACGTGGCCTGGGTGGCGCTGTTTAGCACGCTGGCGGGATTGCTCTACGGTTTGTGGGTTGACGGGGTCAATGGCTGGCTGATCCTGGGCTACCTGGCCGCTCTCCTGGCAGTACTGGCGGCAGGATTGTGGTTGGCCAGCCGGCGGAACGGGCGCCAGCTTGCCTCACTCCCACGGGCCTCGTCGCACGGATAGTCGGGAGCAGATCCCCCTCGAGGGACTCAAAGGCTTTGGAGGACACGATGCTTACGGTCAAGATCCTGGGATCCGGATGCCCCAACTGCAAGAAGGTCGAAGAGACCGTCCGCAAGGCCGCAACCGGGATGGGCGCCGAGGCGGACTTCGTCAAAGTCACCGACTACAATCAGATTACGCAGTATCCGATCCTGTCGACGCCCGGGCTGGTGATCAACGAGAAAGTGGTCTGCAGTGGCCGCATCCCGACCGAAGCCGAGGTGACCACCTGGCTGGCGGACGCTCTGGCATCCGCCTGATCCGATCCTACCTGGAGGAAGGTCCTCATGGCGCGAGAGTCAATCGCTGTGGCTCAGACCCCTTCGACGGCCCGTCGTCTCTCGACGCTCGACCGATTCCTGACGTTATGGATCCTGCTGGCCATGGCGCTTGGGGTCGGACTTGGCTACCAATTCCCGCGCGCCGTTGAAGGCTTCAACCAAGCCGTCTCGGTCGGGACGACCAACATCCCTATTGCCGTCGGGCTGATCTTGATGATGTACCCGCCGCTGGCCAAGGTCCATTATGAGGACCTGGGGGACGTCTTCCGCAATTGGAAGATCCTGGGATTCTCGCTGCTGCAGAACTGGATCATCGGTCCGATCCTGATGTTCGTCCTGGCCATCGTCTTCCTGCGCGGTTACCCCGAGTACATGGCCGGGTTGATCATGATCGGTCTGGCTCGTTGCATCGCCATGGTAATCGTATGGAACGAGCTGGCTCAGGGAGATAGCGAGTACGCCGCCGGGCTGGTGGCTTTCAATAGCCTGTTCCAGGTGTTCTTCTACAGCGTCTACGCCTACGTCTTCATCACCGTGCTGCCGACCTGGTTCGGCCTGCAGGGCAGCGCCGTCCACGTCACCATCAGTGAGATCGCCAGGAGCGTGTTCGTCTACCTTGGGGTCCCGTTTATCGCCGGCTTCGTCACCCGCCTGATCCTTGTTCGCGCCAAGGGCAAGCCCTGGTACGACTTGCGCTTCGTTCCGCGCATCAGCCCACTGACGCTGATCGCCCTGCTCTTCACGATCGTCGTGATGTTCAGTCTCAAAGGGAACTTGATCGTCACCATCCCACTGGATGTCGTACGTATCGCCATCCCGCTCGTCATCTATTTCGTGGTCATGTTTCTCGTCTCCTTCTGGATGGGGCGCTTGATCGGGGCCGACTACTCGAAGACTACGACCCTGGCTTTCACCGCCGCCAGTAACAACTTCGAGCTGGCCATCGCCGTCGCCGTTGCGGTCTTCGGCATCAATTCGGGCGCTGCCTTCGCGGCGGTTATCGGACCGCTGATCGAGGTGCCGGTGATGATCAGTCTTGTCAATGTAGCTTTCAGGCTACGAGAACGGACTTTTCACCTCCAGGATCAGCCGGCGACGGAGTGAGCCGCGTTCCGGGGGCGTGCCGATCTTCTCCCTTGCGTGGGAGAGGCTGAGGAGAATTGTGGGAGGCCGGGATGAAGATCGAGATCCTGGGAACCGGATGCTACAAGTGCATTCAACTGGAAAGCCTGATTCACGAGGTTCTGCGTGACGTGAGAAGAACCGACGTTGAGATCCAACGCATTGACAACGAAAGAGCGATCCGCAAATTCATGCCTCTGGACGAGATCCCTGGCCTCATCATTGACGGGCATTTGGTCAGCACCGCACGGATACCGGATCGGGCTACGCTGGTTGATTGGCTTGGGACCAAGTTGGAGGCGTAGTCTGACTGGGGAATGACTGAAAGCACCTCTGGGTCTAGTCTGCAGACTCTGCCTGGAAACCCGGATCACACGGGGGACCTGATCTATTACAGGAGTCGTTGGGTGCCGTGTGCGGTGCAGGATGTGTGGAACATGGTCCTGATGGAGCGCCTACGACGATTTGGATAGGGCCGGCGTCTCGGGTTCCCTCTTTGCCGAAACATGGCGCAGCGCTGCATCAGCGATCACCTAATTCAACCTAAGTGGTGACGAAGTCATGTTGATCGATGATTACAGCGTGGAAGTCTTCACCCCGCCTTGCGAGCCTGGGGCAGAACGCTACGCCGCCAGGGCGCGCTTTGAGGTGGACATCTCGGAAATCCTGCCCTATCTCAATGCCACGCTCCGTGGGGCTGTGTACCTGCCCGACGCCAAGGCTTTAACCTGGAAGACGGGCGGTCACAACGTCGCCTTTCATTCCTTTGAAATCGCCACGAGCAATGTGGAAGACCGGACGGAGGCGGAAGAGGAATTGACAGGTCTGATCGACATTGTCAATCGGACATGGGACGGACGGGGCGAGATCGAAGCCGATCACACGCCAAGGCGCCGACCCACTCCGATGGCGATTTTCAAGCTCCTCCCGAACACCAACTGTAAGCAGTGCGGCGAACCGACATGCTTCTCCTTCGCCCTCAAGCTGTGCGCCTCGCAGAGGTCCTTGGCTGATTGCCCGCCATTGACTGCACCCGAGCACGCTGCCGACTTGGCCGCGTTGCAGGACGTGGTGATCGACGCTCCGTCTGTCGGCCGGAGAGGGTAGGGTGAAGAAGACACTCGCGATCGTCCTCGAAGAGGCGGACCTGATTGAGTTGATGCTTATCATGATGGATGACGACGCCGTTTCGGCCCTCGCTTTCCTGAGGCGGCACATGCGGGGCAAGGCCCGCAAACTGCTCGAAGGAGGTTGAAAACCAGTGATCGAGATGCCTGGGGCAGGCATCCATGCGAGACGGGCGGATCTGACACGAGAGTGACTCTCGCCGCCCTGCCATGATCGGGCTGTTGTCAGATTGGGGGTTAGTGAGCCGCGGTTATTTAGTCAAGTTGCCGAGCGGCGACATCTGGCACTCACCGGATCACGGCCGCGCCTGGCGCAAGTTGCCTTTCAACCTCGGCGCGGTGTGGCGGACGCTCGTGGTCCTTGACCGGTGAGACCAGCGACAGCCTTCTCAATCCCCCAAATTGGATTGGACTTGTCGACAACTTTGTGCTAAGCTCGTCCGCGTTGCTCCACGCGCGGATCTCCCTCTCGGGGGGACGATCACAGGCGACAAACCGGTGTGATGAATGGGTTAGCTTCCTGGGCCGCCTGGCCAGGCCGTATGTCGCCGCGCGGAGAGATGCCGATGCCGGCCGTTCCATGTGAGCCAAGGCAGGGTTGGCGCATGGCCGCCGATAGCGGCTTGGGAGAGTTGAGCGGGCACAAGATGATCGACGCGATTATCGCCTCAATGATGTAGGGGGAGCGGCAAGCGTATGTGTCCCGGGTCCGCCCTGCGTTGAGGGCGGGAGTGGACGGGCAACGTCGAATACCGCATTCATTCATCGCCAAAGGAGAGGGAGCTATGCGAAAGGTTCTGAAATGGATCGGGATCGTCGTAGGGGGACTGATTGTCGTGATCGTTGTGGCCGTGCTTGGGCTGAGTATCGCCGGCAACGCCAAACTGCACAAGACACGCGAAGTGCCCTCGGATACGGTAGCGATCCCCACAGATGAGGCGTCTCTCGCCCGTGGTAAACAGATCGTCACCGGGGTCTGCTCCGGGTGTCATGGCCCGGATCTTGCCGGAATACCGATGATCGATGACCCGTCGATCGGCACGATCTATGCCGCCAACCTGACCGTCCTCAGCCAAACCTGGAGCGACGCCGACTACGTCCGGGCAATCCGGCACGCCGTCGCGCCCGATGGGCGTCAGCTCCCCATCATGCCGGCCGAGGCGTGGATTCACCTGAGCGCCGAGGACCTGGGATCGATTATTGCCTACCTGAAGACACTCCCTCCGACTGGAGCTGAAAGTCCAGAGCCAATGCTCACCCTCATGGGGCGTGTCTTGCTGGCAACAGGTCAATTCGGCCAGATCTTCCCGGCTGAGTACATCGACCACTCCACACCCTTCCCAGACATGCCGCCCATTGGCGCCAACGTTGCCTACGGCGAATACATAGCTGAATTCTGCAAGGCATGCCATGGTGAGAACCTGAACGGGATGCAGCCGCAGGGAGATCCGACATCTCCCCCGGCACCGAACCTCTCCCCTGGAGGGGAACTCGTGGGATGGACCGAGGATGGCTTCCTCCAAACCTTCCGGACCGGGGTCACCCCTGCCGGCCGCGAGCTAAACAATGAATACATGCCGTGGAAGGAGTTCGGGAGTTTCAGTGACGATGAGCTGAGGGGCGTCTGGATGTATCTTCAGACCCTTCCGGCGCTGCCGTCCGGGAACGATCAGCCTTCATGAGGCCGTAACCCGAAGGACTATCCGCGCTCGATCCAAGCCTCTTCTTGGCCATCGAGTGTGGATAGTCCTTCATCATTCCTTCGTTTGGGGGCCGACCGCGGTCAGGCCTCAAGCGGCCACAAGTGAGGCGGACACACTGATCTGGGGCAGGAGGTCCGGAAAGCAAAGCGATGGCCTGGGCTGCCATGGCGAGAACTTGAACGGCATGCAGCCGGGAGATCCTGCGTCTCCGCCGGCACCGAATTAGACCCCCGGAGGGGAACTTGCGGGATGGACTGAGGACGGGTTCATCCAGACCTTTCGCACCGGGGTCACCCCCGGAGGGCTTGGGTCGAGCAAGGAACACATGATGTGGGAGGGGTTCGGGAGTTTCACCGATGATGAGTTGGGGGACGTCTGGATGTATCTTCAGACCCTTCCGGCGCTCCCATCCGGAAAAGATCCTCCGTCCTGAGTAGTTCCGCTCCAATCAACCGATCCGCCCTCCTTGGTCTTCGGATGTTTCCGAAGGGAGGGCGGATCGTCGATTATCGTAGATCCATTTGACCGGGGTGCGCGGGTCAGTGATGACGCACTCGCGCGGCCGATGGTCGAAGTGGCCGAAGCATATTCCTTTGTCTCACTGCAATGCCGGGATGACTTCCAGGGCAGCGACCTCTCTGGATCTGTGTCTCAGGCGACCCAGAAGTCGAACGTGAAGAGCATCGCCTCCATCCCCATAAGGAGGATGCTGAGTAAGGACCAGAGGCGGTCAAAGGCCGGACGCCTGCCCCAGCGCGCCAGCACCCAGAAGATCGGCGCCACGGGGAGGACATAGCGCACCATGCCCTGGGCCGAGTTTGAGGTGAGGGCGAAGACGATCATGGCCAGCCCGAAAGCCGCGAGCTCAAATCGTTCTCTCAGGAGAAGAACGCAGGCCGCCACCGCCAATGCCAATGCGGCGAACTCCAGGCCGAAGTAGAAAGCCGTCGGGGTGCCACCCTTCAAGAAGGATTGGAGCGCCTCTCCCCACATCGCCAGGCTGGGGCCGACGGCGAGCAGTTTGCGTCCGAAGAATAGCTTTTCGACGAGGAAGAATTCCTGCGCAAGACGGGTCGACGCCCAAGCACCGTAAGCGATGGCAGGAGCGAAGGCAGCCAACCCGCGCGTCAGTGCGGACTTCAAGCCATCCCGCCAGGGCCTGTCCGCCCACCAGACGATCGCCATCGGCAGGACCAGGATGGCCAGGCCGGGCCGCGTCCAGACGGCTAACGCGGCGAGCAACGCCGCCCACCCCCAGCGTCGCGCCAAGAGAAAGGCAAGTGCTCCGAACGTCAGCCCGATCGTCAGGCCCTCCGTGTAGACCTGGGCCAGGAAGAAGCCGCTGGGGAAGATCAGCAGATAGAATCCGGCCCTCACTCCGCCTTCTTCCCCCAGAGAGGCCCGCGTCATCGAGTACAGCGCGATCATCGCGCCCAGCGCGCCCAGCATGGAAACAATGACCGCCGCCAGCGTAGATCTCGCGATAGGCGTCAACCCCAACAGACGCAGAGGCAGGGCCACGAGCCGCGTGGCCATCGGGTAGATCGGGAAGAAGGCGTAGCTGAGGGAGTGGCAATCGGAATCGGTCCCGGCCGTACAGTAGGGCCCGAGCCCCGACTTGAAGTTTGAAGGGATCGCCCGTACGGCGGGGTCGTCATAGCCTACGGCCGCCACGGAGAGATAGAATTCGGAATCCCAGGATACGTGCTCGTTAAGGAACGGATCGGACAAGTATGCCTTGTCGCGTTGGCTTCCCGCAGCCGTCTCCGTGGCGGTCCAGAACAGCACGTGGTCCGGGCGCTTAGGCTCCACACGCATGCCCACCCAGCGCTGGAAGGCACCCATCACAATCGCCCAGCCCAGCCAGATCAAGACCAGATTGCGAAGGGATGGGTTCTTGATCATCCCGGCCCGACCTTCGCGATCACCCGAACCTCCTGCGTTCCGGCAGGCGGGAGGGTGACAACCGTCCCCTCGATCGGATGGCCGTCGACCTCAAGTCGGATCTCGTTCCCCGGGCCCGTCCGCTCAACCTGAATCAGGTATCGAACTCCGCGGAAGTATCGTTCGGCTTTGAATCCATCCCAGGTTGATGGCATGACCGGGGCGACCTCCAGACCCTCAAAGGTCGGTCGAATCCCCAGGATCCACTGAGTGATGGCGACGTAGTTCCAGGCCGCCGACCCCGTGAGCCACGAGTTTTTGGCTTCACCGTGGGCTGGTGCGTCGCGCCCAGCGATCATTTGCGCGTACACGTAGGGCTCGCACCGGTGGACGTCACTCAGGTCTTCCCGTGTGGACGGGTTGATGCGAAGGTAGTAGTCATAGGCGCGGTCGCCGCGACCGATTCTGGTTTCGGCGATCATGATCCACGGATTGGTGTGACAGAAGATGCCGGCGTTCTCTTTGTATCCGGGCGGGTAGGAGGAGATCTCCCCCAGGTGCAGATAGTAACGGCTGTAGGCCGGCTGATGGAGGACGATCCCGTGCACAGTGGCCAAGCGATCCGCCACGGCATCCAGCGCCCGTTGGGCACGCCCGTCCTCTACGCCAAGCCCGGCCATGACGCACACCCCTTGCGGTTCGATGAAGATCTGACCCTCTTCGCACTCCTTCGAGCCGATCGGATTGCCAGAATCATCATAGGCGCGCCGGAACCAAGCTCCGTCCCAACCTGCCGCCCAGATCGCGTCTTCTATCTTGCTGGCCGCATCGGAGAAGGCGTCGGCCTCCCCCCGGTGTCTGGCGATTCCAACCATCTCTTGGGCCGCCAGGACGAACAGCCCGGCGATGAACACGCTCTCGGCGACCTTACCGTCTTTGTTAGTGGTCGTCTGGAAGGACTCGCCGGGGGTATCGGAGAAGGAGTTCAGGTTCAGGCAGTCATTCCAGTCGGCACGGCCGATCAAGGGCAAGCCATGCGGGCCGAGGCGGTCCAGGGTGTACTGCATCGAGCGTTGAAGGTGGCCGTAGAGAGGTTCGGCCAGTTCGGGATTGGAGTCGTAGGGCACGGGCTCGTCGAGGATGTCCCAGTCGGCGGTTTCCTTGATGTAGGCAGCCAGGGAGAGCACCAGCCAGAGAGGGTCGTCGTTGAAACCGCTGCCGATATCGTTGTTGCCGAGTTTGGTCAACGGCTGGTATTGGTGATAGGCACCGCCGCTGGGTAGCTGCGTCGCGGCCAGGTCCAGGATGCGTTGGCGCGCTCGCTCGGGGGCTAGGTGAACGAAGCCGAGCAAGTCCTGGTTGGAATCTCGGAAGCCCATTCCACGTCCCACTCCCGACTCAAAGTAAGAGGCGGAACGCGATAAATTGAACGTCGTCATGACCTGATAGACGTTCCAGATGTTCACCATTCGGTTCGTGTGAGGGTCGGGTGTGGTCACGCTCAGTTTGCCCAACAGCTCGTCCCAGTAGTGCCGCAGTGCGAGGAATGCCGCTTCCACCTCTTGCGGCTGTCTGTAGCGGGCGATGATCGGCGTCAGCGAGCGCTTGCTCAATACCTGCGATCCGGCGGGATCGAACTTGTCGTCGGGGGGGTTCTCGTGGTAGCCGAGCAGAAACACAACCGTCTTGGCCTCGTCCGGCTTCAACTGCAGACGAGTGTGCTGGGCTCCGATTGGCTGCCATCCGTGGGCGATTGAATTGGACAGCAACCCGGCCTGTACTCCTGAAGGGGACTCCCAGCCTCGGTATGGACCGAGGAAGGCCTCGCGTTGCGTGTCGAACCCGGCTACCTCTGCCGAGCAGGCGAAGAAGGCGAAGTGATTTCGACGCTCACGGTATTCAGACTTGTGATAGATCACGCCCTCGACGACTTCAACCTCTCCCACCGATAGGTTGCGCTGGAAGTTGCTCGCGTCGTCCAACGCATCCCACAGACAGAACTCGACCGCGGCGAAGAGCGACAGGTTGGCCGGCCGGCTGCGCCGGTTGGCGATCGTCACCTCCCAGATCTCCAGGCTGTCCCCCAGGGGGACGAAGTAACGGATATTCGCCTCGATGCCCTTCAGCCGGGATCGGATGAGGGTGTAGCCCATCCCGTGGCGGCATTCGTAATGATCGAGCTCCCGCCGCACGGGCTGCCAGGAGGGCGACCACACCAGGGGAGTGGCGCCGACCTCAGCCGCGTCGTCGCGCAGGTAGAGGCAGCGCCCGCCTGTGTCCAGAGGAGTGCTGTTGTAGCGATAGCGGGTCAGCCGGCGCAGCCGGGCATCCCGATAGAAGGAGTAGCCCCCGCCCGTATTGGATATGATCCCGAAGTGGTCTTCGCAGCCCAGGTAATTGATCCACGGCAGCGGGGTGTCGGGCCGCTCGATCACATACTCGCGTTGTTCATCGTCAAAATGACCGTATCGCATGCTGGCTCCTGTGAGGTGGGCGGTGGTGCGAGGGATACGTGGCGCATTCAGCAGCCGGCGCGACGCTCATCCCGCCCGCGAGTTATCGCTTTCGAAGAAGTGACCGGGCTCCGCTTCGGTTAGCTCGGGCTCACGCTCCGCCGGCATCCCCGCTAGCGTCCGTGGGCGGGGGTCGGGGTCCAGTCAGGCGAGCCGAGGACACTTTCCGTGGCCGTGGGGCCAGCGGGCCGCTCATCG
>MGOM01000046.1:35031-44608 GCA_001797105.1 Chloroflexi bacterium RBG_19FT_COMBO_62_14 | reverse complement strand
GCGCGCCACCGATCTTGGGGTATCCGGCCTCGAGCCAGGCACCGAAGCCACCCTTCAGGCTGTGGATGTCGGTGTAACCGTAGGCCCAAAGGATGGTCATGGCCATCGTGCAGCGGTGCCCGCTGCCGCAGTATGCGACGATCGGGGCGCTCTTGTCCGCCGGCCACTCCGACTTCATGTTGATGAATTCCTCGATTGGAATGGCAAACGTGTTCTCGGCCTCGATCGATCCTGCCTTCTCGATCTCGGCTGGCGTCCGATTGTCGATCAGGATCAGATCGGGGTTTTCGGCCAGCTCTGCGGCGAGGTCTTCGGGAGTGATCGCCCCCCAGCCGTCAGGGATGTTGCTCAGAGCCTCGTCGATCACGGCCACCAGGGCCGGGTCGGGGGATGCGGCATTGAGTGAGGGTGCCTCAGGCGGCATTCCCGGGGCGACCTCATAGCCGGCTTCGCTGTAGCCGGTGAAACTGTTGTCCTTCAGGCTAAAGACGTGTTCCCAGCCCAACCCACCCAGGGCGGTCATGGCGATCGTGCAGCGCCAGCCGCTGCCACAGTAGCTGACGATGGTCGCGTCGAACGCCGGGAGCTTGTCCAGGTTCTGGCCGAGCTCGCGAATGGGGATGAGCACTGCGCCGGGTATGTGGCCGTTCTTCTCCACCTCGTCCGGCTGGCGTACATCCAGCAGGAAGGGCGCCGGGTCTTCGGCCAGCATCTCGACGAACGGATCCATCTTCAGCGCGTTGTAATTCTCCATTCTTCCCAGGAAGGCGCTGAACCCAGCATCGAGCTCGGCCTCGGTGGATACCGCCGGCATCTCCGTCGGCGCGGTAGCCTGGGTCGGCTGCGCCGGAGCTGCGGTCGGTTCGGCGGGCGCCGTGGCGGCGGGCGCACACGCGCCCAACACCAGGCTCAACGCCACGACCAGGGTCATCAACCAGTGAATGCGGGGCTTCATTTCTTCCTCCAGTGTTTTCTCGAGTATGTTCAGTTCTGCTCAGACACTGACGTCACGAGCGAACGAGCATTGGACCACACGGTTTAAGGTGCTGTCTCCTCCTCTAATGGAACCGGTGCCGGGACGCTCCCGACAATGACCGATTGATTGGCTCGCAGTTCGGCCGGTTTCACTCTGTCCGCCGTCAGGAACCACTCCGCATTTCCGTGACAGGCGTTGCACGACTCGGCCTGCGGCGTATCGAGCTGTACGTTGTGCGGGGTGGTGTAGACCCAGGTTGGCAGACGATTGAAGTTGGCCAGCAGATCCTCGCCGTAGTAGTCGAAGTTGTCGGGCGCGATCGGCACATGTCGCAGGAGCACGAAAGCATAAGGACGCTCATAGCTCGGCCGCGGGTTGCGCCCGATGAACAGCCCGAGATAGGTGGCGTCGGTCGAGAAGAACGGGTTGCCGGTTTTCTCGCTGACGGCTACATGGCAGCCGTCGCAATTGCTATATGAGACTGAATGGCACACCTGGCACGACAGATCGCCGCCGTGAACGACGTGCATCGGCGTCCCGTCTTGTCCGGTGGCGGCCGAAGCGTGGCACGTCTCACATCGCGGCGATTGCACTCCGGCGTAGCGATGATCGGCAGGAGGCAGGGCGATGGCTTCTTCGCCTCCGGGATGGCAGGTCATGCAATCGCCGGGATCGCCGTGCATCTCCGAGCCATCGTGACAATTGACGCAGTTCATCCGCCCTTCACGGAAATGCACGTCGGCCCTGAGGCCTTCGTTCTTCCCCAGGTACTCATTGCCGACACGGCTGCCGTGACAGGCGGTGCAGTTGCGCGTCATCGAAGGTGTCTTCTGAAAGACGTGCCCGTCGATGAAACCGCCACCGACAGTGCCGGGCTGGCTGACGTGGCAGTCGCCGCAGGTTGTGTGGCATGAGGCGCAGTGGTTGTCAAACATGTTCTCGAGGGCGGAGTGGCTCTCGGGTGTGCTGCGCTGATCGAGCACCGTCCAGTACCCCGCCTGGGTCACATGCAAGTTGCCCGGCTGGATCGAGACGACGTCCGGATGACACTCACCGCAGGTCTTTTCGAAGTCCTGACTGGGGTTGGCGACCAGCCCTTCGTGAGCAGTCTCTTTGTCGGGGGACTGCGCGCCGCCGTGGCACTCGGTACAGACGATATGGCCGTGGACCGAGTCGAGGTAGGCCGGAGCATCGCTGATCAGCACCTTCTCCCATGGCTCCAACGGAGCCACCTCTCCCCCTCAACCCACCCCGGACGACTCGCTTGGGGCGACCTCGACTGGGGCGGCGGTGTCGATCAGCTGCTGCTTATCAGTGTGACAGGAAAGGCAGGCGTTTGGCGCGTTGATCGGAGCCGGCTCGACCTCTGTGGGTGCTGCGGAAGGTGCATCCAGCGAAGCACCGCCCTCCGGGGTCCGGTCGGGCGGGTGGGTCGACGGGGAGGCGTGGCCACAGCCAGCCGTTAAGGCCAGGGCCAGAAAGGTCAGCGCCACAGCGGTTGTTCTCAGCATCAAGGAAATCTCAACGATATTGTGAAGGCTGTCACTAGTAATCGAAGGCTATAACAAGAAATGAGGGGAACAAAGTGACAAACATAATCTTTGCTTATCGTTTCTGCCTATGGGACCCATAGGCGAAAGCTGTTCTAGCCTGACATCTGACACTTGATTCCATTATGAAGCTTGTGGGAGAATTCACAAGAAGCCCTGCCTATGGGCGGGGACGGCCACGCCAGGTAATCATAGTGGGAGGGGGCACTCAGGAGCCGGATATGCTCGATGCACACCAGCTGAATGTGTTCCTGACGGCAGCCGAAACGCTCAATTTCACGCTCGCCGCCCGTGAGTTGAGCATGACCCAGCCCAGCGTCAGCCAGCATGTCCAGGAGCTGGAACGCCACTTCGGTGTGCCTCTCTTCATCCGGGCTGGCCGCCGGGTAAGCCTGACCGACGCCGGCGCCGCTCTTCTCCCACTGGCGAGGGAGATGGTCTCGCTCTCCATCCGGATCGACGAGAAGATGGAATCACTCAAGGGTGAGACCTTCGGCCACCTGCTGGTCGGCTGCACCACCACCCCCGGTCGCTATATCCTGCCTGGTCTGCTGGCGACTTTTCTCCAAAGGCATCCCAAGGTGGAGGCGACCTGTTACGTGAGCTCGCGCAGCCGAGCCGTCGAATTGATGTGCGAGGGCCAACTGCATCTGACCTTGGCCGGAGCACGCGACTTCCGGCGAGACGTCGAATTCCGCAAGTTCATGTCCGATCCGGTGGTCTTGATCGCGCCTCTCGATCACCCGTGGGCCGATGTCGAAGCCATCGAGCCGAACGATCTGCTCCAGGCCGACTTCATCCTGCGCGAAGAGGGCTCGGGGACCCGGACCACGGTGGCCGAGGGGCTGGCGAAGCTGGGGATGTCGATCGACCGCTTGCGGACCGTGCTGACCCTTGGGAGTTCGGAGGCGATCGCATTGGCCGTTCAAGAAGGCATCGGTGTTGGCTTCGTCGCTTTGACCGTCGTCGACCGGCTCGTGGCCGGGCGGGTCGCGACCGTCTGCGTGAGCGGCCTGCAGTTGGCGCAGGACATCTACATCGGCCGCTCACCGCGGCGCCCGGCGACGGCAGCCCAGGCCGCTTTCTGGGAATTCGTCATCGATCCGGAGAACGAAGCCTTGCGTCCATTTCGTGCCGATCGGGGGGTGAGAGTCAAGCTGCCCGCGGCGGCCATTTCGGCAGAGGATGAGTGATGGGGACGTATCGAGCGTTTCTCACGGGAAAGAATTGCCGGCCTTTGGTGATCGGGTTGATGGTGGGCCTGCTCGCCATGCTGGGGACAGTCGGCATAGCCGGCGCGCAGGATCCGACGCCTCCGCCGCCCCAGGCTCCGGCATGCACCGAATGCCACCTGGATATCACCGACAACTGGTCGGACAGCCCTCACGCCCACGCCTTCGATGACCCCGCCTTTCAGGAGTGGTGGCAGGGAAACGGCCAACCTGAGGAATGCTTGTCCTGTCACACCACGGGCTTTCAGTCGACTTCAGGCACGTATTTGGCCGAAGGGATCGCTTGCGAAGCCTGTCACGTGGCCCCCCAGGGCGATCACCCGCCGGCGATCGTCCCGGTCAAGGCCGACACCGAGTATTGCGGCGTGTGCCATACGACCACCCTCGGCGAATGGCGGCAGACCGGACACTCTATGGAGGATGTCGGTTGCACGGACTGCCACGACCCTCATAATCAGCAGCCCCTGTTCGAAGCGGCCGACGATCTTTGCATCAACTGCCACAAGGACGACATGGGCGACTATCTCGAGGACCTTCACGTCCAGAAAGGTATCGGCTGCGTCGATTGCCATGCCCTGGTGATCCCGCCCGAGACACCTCCCGAAGACGGGATCGTGCCGACCGGCCACACGTTCACGATTTCGCCGGCGACGTGCGTCGCTTGTCACACGGATGCCCTGCACGCCGGCTTTGCGATGCCGGGCTACGAGAACGGCCCGAAGGCGACCGCCGGCGGGGGGCCGACGGCCGTGGCGGAGCCGCCCACGTTTCTGGCCGTCGAAGAAAGCTCGCTCTCTCCCGATCAGCAGATCCAGACTCTCGAGACGGCCCTGGCCAGTCAGAACGTGACCACCCTGATGCAGGGTGGCATCGTGGGATTGGTTCTGGGTGCCAGCACCGCCTGGTTCATGGCGCACAACGTTCGGCGCCGGGAAACCGAGGAAGAGCATGGCGAAGAAGAGAAGTAGTTCGCCGCCGATCCTCTCCCGGCGCGATGTGCTGAAGATCGCCGGGACGACCGGCACGGCGGTCGTGTTCACGGAGCTTGTCACCAGCGGGCCCTTGTCGTCGGAAGCGGTGCGCGGGATCGGTGCGCAAACCCATCCCTCGAACCAGGCCGGGGAACCGCATCAATGGCGTATGCTCATCGACCTGGCTAAGTGCATCGGCTGCAATTACTGTGTCTGGGCGTGCCAGGCCGTCAACGACGTTCCCGACGAAACCATGCGCTGGAATGTCGGGTTTCCCGACCGGACCGAGAACGGGATCGACTTCTACATGACCCGGCCGTGCATGCACTGCCAGGAGGCGCCGTGCGTCAAAGTCTGCCCGGTCGGCGCAACCTGGGTTAGGGAGGACGGACTTGTGGCGATGGACTACGATCGCTGCATCGGTTGCCGGTACTGCGAGGTCGCCTGTCCATACGATGCGCGCCGCTTCAATTGGCGCACTCCTGAAAGCGAGAATGCGCTCGAGCCCACCTGGGGAGAGGCGGAAGTCGAGCGGCGGCCGCGCGGGGTGGTGGAAAAGTGCACCTTCTGTGTCCACCGGATCGATCGCGGGCTTGACCAAGGCTTAACCCCGGGGGTGGATCGCGAGGCCACGCCGGCGTGCGTCGTGGCGTGCCCGGTAGGGGCCCGAGTGTTCGGCGATGCGCTGGATCCGGAGAGCCCGGTCGCAAAGGAGATCGCCGAGCACACCTCATTCCGCCTGCGCGAGGATTTCGGAACCGAGCCGAAGGTTCACTACGTCCAACCCGAAAGGAAAGGTGCTTGACATGGCGACCCTCCGCCGTCGCTTTGCCGAGCCGCTTACGCTCTGGTTCGCGCTGCTCATCGGGCTCATCGGCATTGGATCGATCGGCGGTCTCCGGACGCTCCTTCACGGCCTGCAGGTGACCGGTCTCAACGATCGAGTGCCGTGGGGCCTGTGGATCACCCATGATCTGTCGGCGATCGCCCTCGGGGCCGGCGCCTTTATCTTCTCGGCCGCGGTTTACCTTTTCCGCATTAAGCGCCTGGAGCCGATGGCCCGACCGGCAGTACTGGTCGGTTTCATCGGTTACACCTCCGCCATGTTGGCCCTGCTGGTCGACATCGGCCGGCCCGATCGCTTCTGGCACCCACTCGTCTACTGGAACGTGCACTCGGTCTTGTGGGAAGTGACGCTGTGCGTTGTGCTGTATTCGGCGGTCCTGGCCATGGAAGTCCTCCCGGTCGTGATCGAGAACCGCTTTTTCGACCGCTGGCCCGACCTGCGCAAAGCCGGACACCAGCTCCATCGTGCCACCCCGATCCTGGCCGTTGTCGGCATGGGACTCTCTTTGCTTCACCAGTCTTCGCTAGGGGCGACGTATGGGGTGTTGAGCGGCCGGGCGATCTGGTTCAAACCGTCGCTTCCGGTCATGTTCATCCTCTCGGCGGTCGCCGGCGGAGTTGGGCTGACACTCTGGTTGACGATCATCACCGGGAAGCTCCGTCATGTCCGGCTCATCCCTCACGAGGTCCAGCTCGAGGTTTCGCGTTTCGTCGGATATCTGACTCTGGCGTACCTGTATATCAAGCTCTGGGACTGGGCGGCCACCTCCTACTACAGTCATGCGCCGGGGACGGCCGACGCGCTGTCTCGGCTGCAGGCGACGACGCCGTACACACTCACCTTCTGGTGGTGGGAGATCGTCTTGGGGCTCATCGTCCCGGCCGTAATCCTGCTGTACCGTCCACTCAGGCGGAACGACCGGGCGCTGATCGCCGGGCTGGGCCTGCTCGTCTTTGGGGTGATCGTCAATCGCTGGAACACGACTCTCTCGGGTTTGATCGCGCCGCCGGACTGGTCTCCCGGAGTATTGGGTGGCGTTGTCACGGCCGCCTACTCGCCGTCCTGGGTCGAGGTGGCTGTCACGGCCGGGATCATCGGATACGCCTGGCTGGCATTCACCCTGGCGGTGAGGTACCTCCGCATCTACGAGAACCCCTCACCCGAGCGCGGCTGACAGGCCGATGGAGAGACGTTCGGGCCGCCGTCCACGGCGGCCCGGGTAGTCCACACCCGAGAGTCCTTCTTACAACAATGTAGGCAGCGATCCCCGACTGGATCGGATCTCGATCACTGGCGTGCGATATCACTCCCCGGCGATGCCCCCGGCCGTATCCACGTTCGGTCGACGTTGGACCAGAATGTCAAAGGCCCATGCAGCCAGAATCAACATGAGGACCGCGGTCGGGAGGAAGGCCCGGGGGAATGAGCGCTCGATGAAGTCCTCATAGCCTGGGCGGCTGTACGATCGCACGTAAAAAATGGCGAGGTTGATTCCGGCGACCCAAAGCAGCTGGAGGAACAGCATGAACCCTTTGGGATTGTACTTTAGATGGAAAGACCTCAGGCCCAAGGCCAGCGAGATCAGGACGACTGGAAAGAAGGCACCCCAGGCCGTGGCGCTGATCGCCGGGAACATCGCCTGGAACGGAAAGATCGTGCCGCGCGCAAAAACGCGGATGATGATCCACATGGCAGTCAAGTCGATTCTGCCTGCCAGGACTTGGGCCACAAAGACGCTCATCCCTTCATCCAGGTTGCTCCCATGCATGTATCCGCCGGTCAGGGTGAACACGAACCAGGCTCCGGCGATGACCGCCATAGGAATCGAGAGGGCCGCCGGGGCGAAACGCCCATGGCGTACGGCGAGGCGGCCGACCCAGAGAACAGCCAGGATGCCCAGGCAGTACAAGATCCCTTCCGGACGGGTCCATGCAGCCAGCCCGAGGAGCAACCCTGCCAGTGCCTGCAGCCGGGTTGACTGTGACTGGATGCCCTCGAGGCTCCAGAGTATGCCTGCTACCAAATAGAAGGTGAATGGCAGGTTGGCGAAGCCGTCGGTCGAGTGGAAGAACACAATCGGGACGCTGCCGAGAAACAAGGAGGCAAGCGCAGCCATCCCCTCTTCGACCTTCTGACGGCGGAGGAACGTATACGTCGCCAGGCAGAGTGAGAGACCGAGGAGCGGATAGAGCAGCTTGGATCCCGGAAGATAGTCCGCGTCTACGGTGTGGAAGAGGGAGATCTGGAGAGGCACATTCAACGGGTACGCCAAGCCGTGAGCTCCCCAGTTCGCGGCGGCGAGGATCGTCCCTTCCTGGCTGAGGCCGTATCCCTTTACACTCCAGATCTGCACCGGATCATACAGCCGGTAGGAAGTGCCGATGGAGAGCGCCATCGACAAGCCGAGAAGTCCGGCCGCAAACGACAGGATCAACACTCGCCGAAAGATGAAGATTGGACCGGGCCCGCGCGCGGACCGGCCGAGGGACGCTCCGAGGAATTCTCTGTGTCGAAGAACCACGAAAGCCGATGTGATCAACAGGACGAGGCAAACAAAGGCATTCGAGGCGGAGTTGAGCCGGATCCCGATCCAGGAGATGAGGAACAGGGCCCAAGTCAGGACGCCAGCGCCCACAGGTAGCGAAAGGCAGAGCAGCTCCAGGATCGTGAATCGTCTCGCGATGGCCAGGACCAGGAAAGCGCCGAGCAAGTACAGGCCGAAGATTAGACCCAGGTCTGTCAGGCCCGCGCCAAGCGCATGTCGCAGATCGAATCCCTCCTCCGGCCTGTCCACGAAGCCGGGTCCGTACAGACCCTTGAACCACTCCATCCCCGTGGGCGGCGAAGCGAGAAACGGTTTCCCGTCCACCGCGCCGGGGGCTGGGAAATCGGTCGTGGCGAGGATGTAAGTGTCAGGGGAGGCGAGCGCCCGGGTACAGGGATCCGTTTCAGGCGCGCCACATTCGATCAGTTGACGCGGGAAGAAGAAATACTGCATCGAGCGCGCCAGGGAGAATCGGCCAGGCTCGCCTTCCGGAGGCAACAAGAGCACCGCATCCTCCGGGGTCACCCTCCTGACGAACTCGATCAGCCGGGCGGACTGCCCACCGAGACTCATGTCGGCGCTGCGGGTGATTCGCGGCTGATCCCAGACCTGTTTAACCCGCCAACCCCAAGGGAGAATGAAATCCCTGAGCAAGAAGCCCGTCTGTCCCGCGATTCCCAAGACAAGGACGACCATCCAGACCTGCTTCAATCTGGGCTTCAACAAGCCTCCTATTGGTGCTTCCCTACTCGATCCTCAACCGGGAAATCATACCCTTGGACAGCAGCCGTGGCGAACTCTCACCGGCCTCGGTGGAGCCCGACATCCCTGAGGCCAGGCCACGGAGGAGGAAGGAACGCTTCACACTCGCTCGGGCGGTCCCACGACTTCTAGGGTATTCACTTGCGCGGACTCCCGCTTGTCCGCCAAGTCAGGTCTCCACTGTGTGTCACCCTGTCTTGCCGAGATCCTTCGCCCGGCGGCTGTCCGACGATCGGCCTGATCCGACTCGCTCCCATCTCGGCCACATACCCGGTAGACGGCTGACCGAATGGAGGAGGGGTATCCCTCGGGATTCTGCTACGATTCTTCCCTCGGCCGGCAACGGAGGGCGTGAAGGAACCGATCTCCGGTCGGCGGCGATCACCCCGCCTGGGCCGGAAGTCAGTGCCCAGCGCACTCGATCCGCCGGTCCAGACCGTGTGGATCATGGAGTACTTACCATAATATGAAGGCTTTCTTCAGATTGGATTTCTCGGTTGCCACTCCCCTCTATCGTTTGACGGGCGGCAGAATCGGGGGAAAGGTCCAGGGTTTGCCCGTGCTCCTGTTGACAACAACGGGAAGGAAGACGGGGAAGCGTCGAGTCACACCTGTCGGGTACTTCGAGGCCGACGGCGGGTACGTCGTCGTCGCCTCCAATGCGGGGTTCGACAATCATCCCGGATGGTATCAC
>MGOM01000046.1:30617-35020 GCA_001797105.1 Chloroflexi bacterium RBG_19FT_COMBO_62_14 | reverse complement strand
ATGCGCAGCAAGCGCGCGTCTGCGCGGGCCGAGACGGTCGGGCATGACCTACGCGCTCGGCTTTGGGCAAGGCTGACGGAGCTTGCGCCAGGCTATGGCGCGTACCAGAAACGGACAACACGTGAAATCCCGATTGTCCTTCTGCACCCTGAGGCGAAGGCCTGAGGCCGCGAGGAGGCGGGCCGGCTGCTGACAGGGGTGCTGAGCATCCCCTATGCGGTGTTCATCGCGGTTCGTCGGCGTCGGGCGTCCGCACCGGCCTGGCCATCAGAACATCGTTCTGCAGGTCATTGCCCAACTGGAATGGCTGAGTTCCCACTTCTTCAAACCCCCACTTCTTGTAGAAAGCCCGCGCCCGGCCGTTGTGCTCCCATACGTCCAACCAGATGACATCGTTGCCGTGGCTATCGGCCTGGACGAGGCAGGCTTGCATCAAGGCGTGCCCCACACCGCGGCCGATCCTCTCTTGGATGGCATAGAGACGGACGATCTCGACCCCGTTTGAGGCACGGACCTGCGCAGGCGACGGCCCTTGGCGGAGCCGCGCGTATCCCACAGCTTCTTCCCCGACCTGGGCGATCAGGAAAACCGTGGACGGATCGTTCAACTCCGTCTGCTGCTGTGAGGGGCTGAACGACCTCGATAAGTAGTCTGCCATGTCCTCGGGCGTATTTGCCGGGCCGAACGTCTCCTGAAACGTGCGGGCGCCCAGTTCGGCGAGCAAGACACTGTCGAGCAGGGAGCCCTGGCGGATGAGGATTGTGTCAGTTTCCAAGGATGTGACTCCCTGAGCCTGCGGCCCGGCCGGGTGCGGGCAGTCCGGTCCGTAATGCCGGCGAATATCCATTCTGCCGATCCCGGCGAGGCCTGGGACGGCTATTCGGGCAGGTACGGCGCCTCGCCGTCGATATCCCCCACGAATTCCGGCAGCTCGACGTGGCCCAGAGACTGGCGGATGGCCATGTTCTCGCCGGTGTGGTACCAGTAGTGGTAGATCATCCGCAGAATCAGAGAACCGTAAATATAGCGGCTGGGCTTCCCGTTCCGGACGACCTTCGCCACGAGATCGCTGCTTGTGCGTGAGTCCAACCACGGCTCAGCCGCCTCGGTGATCTCGGCCCAGGCGGCTCGCACCTCACCCAGAGTTGGCGTGCTCGCCGGCGCACCGTAAGCGAAGGCTTCGTTGATCTGCGGAAAGGGGAGTTGATTCTGCGCGTAGCACAGGAAGTACCGCTGCTCCTGCCAGGCCAGGTGTCCGACGTTCCAGCTGATGCAATTCATCGGCAAGATGCGTTTCTGGGCATCGGCCTCGCCGAGACCCTCGAGGCCGCGCATGAACTCCTTCCGGGTGAAGCGGAGTTGTAACACAAGCGGATGTGTCATGGCCCATTCCTCAAGGGTTGGTCTCGGGATTCCTAGCTGTCTCGGGTGAGCCCGGTCCATCGCCAACTTGGCGAGCACTCGGGCTGAATGGGATCCCCGTCGCGTTTCGGCCTCGGGCGGCCGTCATCCGGCGGGCAACTCGTGAAGCATCCATACATTCGGTTCGAGGTATACGCCCAGATCGTTCTTCAGGTCCATCTCTACCGGGGTCAGTGCCCCGGGGACGACGTGGTTCCCGCTCTCGGGGAAACGCATTCCCGTCCAGCTCTCCCACTCCTGAATCGAGCCAGTGATCTTCATCGCCTGGTGGCAGACTTTCACGATCCGTCCCCCTCTGCGCAAGTGCACTTTCAACCAGGGGTCAAACGGGCTTCCGTCGTCGTTTCTCCACTGAACATACCTCTCCATCGGGGCAAGCGGATAACGGTGCTTCAAGCTTGGACGAACAGGCGCGACGAGCCGAGTCATCCCCTTTTCTTTTGCCAGGCGAAGCATCTCTTCCAGCAGTATCGTGCTCAAGCCTTGGCGTTGATGATCCGGATGCACGGAGATCTGAATGGCACACAGTGTATTCGGCTCAAGCTCTTCTCCAAGATCCCCGGCGCTTTGCCGCAGGGCCCAGTCCCAGCCTTCATCCGGCAGGGCTTCGACCGGTCCGTCCCATGCCAGTGGGACGCTGTTGGCGATGCCGACGACCTCGGCCGTGCCTTGGCCAAGGAAAGCGAACTGGTAGTCGGCGAAATCCTCGAACAGCCCGTCCCAGTGGTCGGCGGCCACCGGATCGTGATACATGAACTCGGGCCAGACTCTCTCGCTGACGGTCGAGATCAGCTCACGGTAGTCGGTCCGGTTGATGGGGGAGATGCGGACCAGCTCGCTCTTCATCCAGGGGTCCCAAACCAATTGGATGCTGCCGGAGTGAATGCTACTTCTTTCGCCGACATGTCCGCAGCCGGTTATTCGGCCCCAAGGGTCGCGATCGCCTCTGGCAGCGCCTGCGTGACCCGATCGCCGGCGGCGGGAAGGCCGACCAAGATTGCACTGATGATCTCTTGGCGGGAGGCTCCCGAAGTAACTGCCGACTTCACGTGGAAGGGGATGCCGGACTCCAGACCGAGTGCGGCAAGCACCGCCAGGTAGCACAGGTCTCGCGTCCTGGGCTCGAGGGCACTGGCCTTCGCTATGGCCTGGACCATCTCGGCCCAGGCTTTCGCATGGTCTGGCGCCTCTTGGGCGAAAGCCTGGGACGCGTTGCTCACGAGCGGGGAATTGTCGCCCATATAGCGGTTTCTCCTCAGTCTAATCGACCGATTCATCGGCATGGGCGCGGCGCTCTTTCAGGATGGCCCGCCGCTTCTTGTCTTCCAGGCGCCGGCGCTTCGCCGCCGCCGTCGGCATTGTCGGCCGGCGGGGCTTTGGCTCATCCCAGGCTTTTAGGATGAGCACTCCAAGGCGGTGAAGAGCATCCTCGCGATTCCTTTCTTGCGTGCGGAATCGCCTGGCCTCGATCACGAGTATGCCGCGCCGGTTGTACCTCTTTCCGGCCTTGCGCGCGAGGCGCGCCTTGACCGCATCGGGCACTGCTTCCGACCTGTCAAGGTCCCAGCGGAGCCGGACGCCGGTGGAGACCTTGTTGACATTCTGTCCTCCAGGTCCGGGAGACCGGAAGAACTCGAGCTCGATCTCGCCCGCCCGGAGGAGGGCATCAGGGGAAACGGGTTTCACGAAGGCTGGGTCCTTTCAGATCCGGCGTGCGCCATATGGGCGGGACGCTCAGGTGGTGTTCACCAACTGGAAGTCGTTACACAACCCCTCGCTTCCGATGCCGCTGATCACCAGACGCTCTTTTATGTTGCTCAACAATTGCCGAGTCCAGGTCACGGACCAGCTATCGACGAGTTCGGGCCTCTTCCCGGATTCGGTCATGGCGACGATCCGGAAACACAGCTCGACGTAGTAGCCCTTCTCGGTCGAGCGCCGGTCGTCGATGGTGCAATCGAGTGCGGTGAATTCGGATTGTAACTTCGGGAGTAGCCCCATGGCAACTAGCTGTTTGCGCGACTCGCGGGCATGCCTGTGCCCATTGGCATCGAATCCCGGGAAGGTGAAGAACATCCGGCGGCGGCCGCGAGCAGAAGATCAATCCGCATCCGCAATTCTTGCGAACCCGTCGTGACTATGGGGTTAGATTTGCACATCGCCCTGTTGCCCCATACGCCTTAGGGGTGCGCATGAGCACTGCTGGGTATTGGCCGAGTCGAAACGGAAGGGCCCGATGAGTTGAGAGGGGAGATCCCCGTCAACCGATGTCTGCGCCAACTAGTAGGGCCGGTCCCGGTCTTTGATCATCTCGATGTCCATGCTGTAGAGGAGCGAAATCGCTTCGGGCAGCGAAAACTCCGCCCGGGAGATCTTGTTCTGGCCGGGATCGATCCGATAGTTGCGCGCTCGGCTGAGGTCGGCTTGCCTGAGATCCGTGAGAAGGAACAGGCTATCGGTCAGATCCGTGCCGGAGAAATCCGCCGGGGACAGATCCGCTTCTCGGAAGTCGACATCCGCGGCGATACAGTCTCGGATCTGGATTTCCCTGAGGCTCAAGCCGATGAAAGTAGAGTGGCTGATCGCGGATTCGAGGAAGCCGATCGGCTTCCCGATCCCTTTCGCCGGCCAACTTGCCCTTGTCCAGTCGATCCCCACCGCTTTCGTGTCGTTGAGCTGAACGTGGGAGAAAGTGGATCCATTCAGTTCGGCTAAGCTCAAGTCGCACCCGTCAAAGGTGCAGTCCAAGAATCGGCAGTTGTCTAGGGCTGATTCCATGAAAGAGCATCGGCGAAACGAGCAATGTGAGAAATGACAGGCGGTCAGCCGCGTCCGGGCGAGCTCAACCTTCTCGAAGATCAGATCGGTGTAGTGCGCGTCGGAGCGGATAGCATGAGGCAAAGCTGGGGGCGCCTCGGCAGGATTGTCGAGTCCGGATTCCGCCGCCGACCAGGGGTGGCAGGACATTCGACAACGGGCAT
>MGOM01000046.1:25754-30580 GCA_001797105.1 Chloroflexi bacterium RBG_19FT_COMBO_62_14 | reverse complement strand
GTTGCCACCTCAATGCGAGGACGACCGCCAGGGCGGTCAGAATGGCCCCGGCCGCGACGAAGACCACGCTCACCTCGGTCGTCTCGTGCTTCGTGATCAAGTATGTCGGAAGGTCGCGAAAAACCTGGTTAAGTTCGTCGGCGCTCGTCGGCGCGTAGTATTCGCCTCCGGTCTTGTCGGCGATCAGCTTCAGCGTCTCCTCGTCGATCCCGCGTCTGAACCCGCCGCCCCCTCCTCCGCCACCCCCACCTCCGAAGAATTGCCCGCCGGAGAAGGGATCATTCTCTGCAAAGCGCTCGCCACAGAAAGGCAGGAACTCGCTCCCGGATTCGGTCCCGAACCCGATTGTATACACTCGGATGCCTCGGTCGGCGGCTTGCTGAGCCGCGTCCGGCGGCCATGCCCCATCGTTGTTCGCACCATCAGTTAGCAGGACGATAACGGCGGGCGCATAGGCTCCCTCGGGAACCCGCGTCGGCGCCAGCGTGGCCGATCCCTCGCGGAAGCTCGGTGCGACGTTTGGATCGAGCTCGGCGATTGCGTCCAGCCCTCGCAGGATCGCGCTTCCGATGGCCGTCCGGCGGCCGACAACAAGGCTCTCGATGGCATCTTGCAGCAATTCCACATCCGAGGTCGGGGCCTGGATCAACTCCGCCGTGCGGGCGAAGGCCACGATCCCGATCTGTGTACTGGATCGTTGGCGCTGGATGAAAGACAGAGCGGAAGCCTTGGCGGCCTCCAGCCGGTTCGGCGGGATGTCCGTCGAACACATGCTCCTCGAGACATCGAGCGCAAGGATGATGGTGGCCTGCCCTCCGGGCACGCTCACCACCGTTACCGGGCGGGCCGCAGCAACGATAAGAGATGCCAGCGCGCTCAGAAAGAGAGCGAACGGGAGGTGGCGTCGCCAGCGGGATGATGGAGGCAGAGCCTGATGGATGAGAGTGAGGCTCGAGAAGCGTAGCGTAGACGGTTGCTTACGCCGCAGTCGCCACACATACGCCGCGATGGCTATGGGGATGAAACCAAGCACGACAAGGAAACCAGGCCAGAGCAAGTCCACGGCCAACCTCCAATCCGCGCCTACCTGTCCCCCGGTTGATTCAAGGTACGCGACTGAACCAAACGAGCGACAGGGCACCACCCATGAACAAAATGAGAACGCCGGCCACAGCGAAGATCGAGGTAGCTTCAGTTCGTTCGGGCTTGATGATGAGTCTGGAACCAAGGTCGCCATACACATTCTTCAATTGCTCTTGGTCATCGGCGCTGTAGTAAGCTCCGCCAGTCATTGAGGCAATGCGCTTCAAAGTCTCCTCATCGAGCTGCGTGTGCACGGCAAAGCCCTCCATCTCTAGCGTCGTCCCGGCTGTGCTCCCAAGCCCAACGGTGTAGATCCGGATGCCCCGGTCGGCGGCCAGTTGGGCCGCGGCCAAGGGGTTCGGATCCTCGTTGTTTTCTCCATCGCTGAGCAGGACGATTGCCGCCGGAGCGAGAAACCCCTCCGGGACAGGGGTGGGGGGGAGGGTCGGTACCGGCGTCAGGTTGCTGTATTCAAGCGGCGGGTTGCCCTGGCCGACCTCAATCGCGTTGAGTGAAGCGTTAATGCCATTCGCCAACGATGTGCCCAGCTGGGGGATCAGACGGTTGATCGCGCCGAGGACCGCCTCCTGGTCTCCGGTCGGCACCTGCACGGCAAAGCCGCTGTCGCTGAATGCGACGACCCCGATCTGCACCGAGGGCGGCTGTTGGGCCACGAACTCGCGTGCGGCCACCTTGGCGGCCTCCATCCGTGTCGGCTCCACATCCTCGGCCGCCATGCTGCCGGATACGTCGAACGCCAGTACGATCGTGCCGACCTGCCTCGGCAGCTGCACCGTCATCTGCGGTCGCGCTGTTCCGATCATCAGGACCGTCAGGCCGAGCAGGAAGAATGCCGGGGGGACGTGACGACGGATCCCGGACATGCCCGAACCGGCCTGGTCTACAAGCCCGAGCTCGGCGTAGCTGGCGACAATCCGGCGACGGCGCTGCAGCAAGCGCCTGTAGAGCAGGATCAAGAGCGGTATCGACGCCAGAGAAATCAGGCTTGCAGGCCAGGCGAAAGACATAAGTCAGGCGGTTCTCACCGCCGGCGCTCTCGTCGCAGCGCCGCGAAACGCACGATTGCGCTCACCAGGTCTTCTTCAGTCGAGAGCGACAACGCCTCGACGCCGGCTCGCTTGAAGGCGGCGTTGATCTCCGCCTCCCTCCGCTCGGCTGCCTCGAGGAACCGGCGGCGGAAGCGGACGTCACCGGTGTCGACGTAGAGTTGTTCACCCGTCTCCGCGTCTTCCATGAAGATCGGACCGACATCCGGGAGCTCGGTTTCACGGCGATCCCACAAGCGGATGGCGAGAACCTCGTGCCGGTGATTGAGCAGAGTGAGCGGTCGATCCCAACCCGGAGCGCATATAAAATCGGAGATGATGAATACCAGCGAGCGCTTCTTGATGGTTCGTAAACCTGATTCAAGCAGCGGCGCCAGATCCGTGAAGCCCGCCTGACGGAAGAGAGGGTAGGCGAGCAAGTCGTTGACCAGGCGCAATACGTGGATCCGCCCGCCGCGGGCCGGCAGGGCCCGCTCGAGGCGCGTGTTATAGAACATCGCCCCGACGCGGTTCCCGTTCCGGGTCAGCAACCGAGCCAGGGTCGTCACGAAGTCGATCAGCACCGATCGCTTCAGTCGCCCAACCGAGCCGAAATCCACGGACGGGCTGAGATCGAGCAGGAACCACGCCGATATCTCTCGGTCCTCGATGTACTGGCGGACGTACGGAGTGTTCATGCGGGCCGTGACATTCCAGTCGATATAGCGGATGTCGTCCTCGGGCTGGTACTCGCGCAAGTCAGCGAAATCCAGCCCGTAGCCGTAGAGCAGACTGCGGTAGTCTCCCTGCAGCAGGCCGTCGAGCCGCCGGATGACCTGCCAGTCGAGGCGCAGCAGGATCCGCTCAGGAGTTGAAGCTGAGGCTGGCATGCTCATGCAGTGGCACCACAGGCAAGGGGATGCGTTGAAGGATCTGTTCCAGCAAATCGTCTCCGGTCACATTGTCGGAGAGCGCTTCGTACGACAACACAAGTCGATGGCGCAAGACGTCGAACGCCATGTCGAGGACGTCCTGGGGTAGCGCATAATCTCGGCCTCGAAGCAGGGCCAGGGCGCGGGCGGTCAGGATCAAGTTGATCGAAGCCCGCGGGCTCGCCCCATACAGGATGTAGTGCGCCAACTCCTCGTGACCGACCTCTTTCGGCGTGCGTGTGGCAGTCACGATCCGGACCGCGTACTCGATCAAGGCCGGGTCCACGTACACGCCGTCTGTCACTCGCTGCAACCCGAGCAATTCCTCTGTAGTCAGCACCCCCTGGATCGCTTGCAGAGCGCCGGTCATCCGTTCGACGATTACGAATTCCTCCATCGCACTCGGATAACCGACGAGGACCTTGAGCATGAAACGGTCAACCTGTGCCTCGGGCAGAGGGTAGGTCCCTTCGGTTTCGATCGGGTTCTGGGTGGCGAGCACCAGGAACGGATTTGGAACCGGGAAGGTCTCGCGGCCGATCGTGACCTGGTGCTCCTGCATGACTTCGAGCAGGGCGCTTTGCACCTTGGCCGGGGCGCGGTTGATTTCATCGGCCAGCAGCAGGTTAGTGAACACCGGGCCGAGCGAGGTGCTGAATTCGCCTGTCTTCTGGTTGTAGATGCGGGTGCCGACCAGGTCGGCGGGCACGAGGTCGGGCGTGAACTGGATGCGCTTGAACTCGCATCCGGTCGCCTCGGCCAGGGTCTTGATCGCCATCGTCTTGGCCAATCCCGGCACGCCTTCGACCAGGATGTGGCCGCGCGACAGCAGCGCCACGATCAGCCGTTCCAGCAGGTGGTCCTGGCCGACGATGACTTTCTTGACCTCGTAGAGAACGCGCTCAGTCGCTCTCTCGTTCCCAGTTCCAGTCCCATGGTCCATCACTTGCTCCTCCAACGGCTTCTGCAACAGTGGGCTTGGCACCACCTCGCTGTCTCCCGTTCGGGGATCGCACGCGGGGCGGGAGCGAGAGGCTCAATAGGCTGGCAGTCCGGCCGCCTGGCCGGCGACGGTAATCGGTACGGCAAACCCGATACCGATGAAAACCTCTTGTTCGACCGGATTGAGGATCCCGGTGACGATACCGATGACCTGGCCGTTGCGGTTGAGCAACGGTCCGCCTGAGTTGCCCGGATTAACGGCGGCATCGAATTGGATCAGTCCGTGCAATGTCTGATCGCCGCTTTCGAGCTCAAAGGTACGATCGAAACCGGAGATGACCCCGGCGCTCATCGAACTGTAAAGCCCAAAAGGATTGCCCACGGCGAACGCCTCGTCCCCGACATGGGCAGCCTTCGGGTTCCCAAGGATCGCCGGGATCACTAGCGCCGGAGGCTGGAGGGCGCGTAGGACAGCGATGTCGTTTTGCGGTTGTTCGGCGACGATCTGGGCCTGGGACTGCGTTCCATCGGCGAAGCTGAGCTGGATGTCGGAGGCGCCGGCGACGACGTGCAGGCTGGTGAGGATATCGCCCATTTGAGAGATGACGACGCCGGTGCCAAGACCGTAGCTGATCTCACCGTCGGTACCGGGGGCCTCGGTCTGGATCAAGATCAGCGAGGGGCGGATCGCCTGATACACGCGGGCCGAGAAAGTGGGCGGAGGCGTGGCCGAGGCCAGGGCCTGTGCGACGGCCTCATTTACCTCTTGCGGGGTAAGCGGGCGTGGGGCCGGCACCAGCCGGGAGTAGAGCAGGACCGCCAG
>MGOM01000046.1:25552-25717 GCA_001797105.1 Chloroflexi bacterium RBG_19FT_COMBO_62_14 | reverse complement strand
ACGCAGGATGCGCGGCCGCCATTGTTCGGAATGTGAAGGGGATGGTTCGTCCATCCTCTATCCTGCGCACGAGGAAGGGCAGTCCACTTCCGGCTTGGTTTAGGCCTGGCAGGTGACGGAGATCCCTCACCACGATCCACACCGGGCACAAATATAACATTTTTG
>MGOM01000046.1:22277-25434 GCA_001797105.1 Chloroflexi bacterium RBG_19FT_COMBO_62_14 | reverse complement strand
AGGCGGGATCCGGCCGCCTTCGCCGCTCTAGACGATCGCTACATCTAGTCCATTTACCGCTACATCTACAGTCGCGTGGGGAACGCAACCGATGCCGGCGACCTCGCCGCCATTCGCCGCCCGGGCCGTCCGGCGAATTCACCGCCGTCGGTGGTTTGTCTTGCCGCTGGTTCAGCGGAGGATCGTCCGCTCAATGCGACGATCGGGGACGAGCCAGATGATGGCTACGGCAAGGCACAGAGCCCAAGCGATGTGCGAGCTTACGAGGGACAAGGGGATGGCGGCGGCATAGACTGCCAGCGAGACTTTCCCTTTGACATCGCTACCGACGGCGATGGCCAGCGCGGACTCCTTCCCGTGGAGGGACACGAGGACTCGCACTAAGATCGAATACGCCATCGCGGCGAAGATCAGGACAACGCCATAAAGCGCCACCGGAAGCGGGGCAAGGCCATTCTCACCCATCCACGCCGTGACGAAGAGCACCAGGGACAACCAGAACAAGAGAAGGAGATTGGCCCACAACACGCCGCCGTTGACCCGCTGAAAGGCCTGAAAGAGGTGATGGTGGTTGTTCCAATAGATCCCGAGGAAGACGAACCTGAGGATTTAGCCGAGCAGGTTGGGGATGACGAGGCCAAGGGCGGCGAAACTGGCGCCTTCCGGCACCCTTAGCCCGAGCACCATGATCGTGATTACGATTGCCAACACGCCGTCGCTGAATGCTTCGAGTCTGCCTTTGCTCAATGCATTCCTCCGGGGCTCCTTGATCCGCCGAACGTCAACCCTTTAGAGCTGAGAGGTGCAAAAGGCGCAGCGCGTGGCCTTGATTGGAATGCTGGAGAGGCAGAATGGGCAGTCCTTCGCCGTCGCCGGGGCCGGCTGCTCGGCCCTGGCCGCTTGCGCTCGCTGGAACACCTTGATAAGCACGAAGATGACCGCCGCCACCAGGACGAAATCGACGACGGTATTGATGAAGGCGCCATAGTTCAGCGTTGCCGCACCGGCCGCCTGAGCGTCTGCCAGGGAGGGGTAGGGCGTCCCTGAAAGGTCGACGTACAGGTTGGCGAAATCCACCTTCCCCAGGATCAGCCCAATCGGCGGCATGATGATGTCGTTTACCAGGGACGTCACGATCTTGCCGAATGAGGCCCCGATGATGACGGCGACGGCGAGATCCAACACGTTGCCTCGCAGGATGAAGACTCGGAACTCCTTGAGCATGGAATAGTCTCCTTCCACTCAGAACCGATCTGGGCGTTGCTCGATGCGGCATGTTTCTCGGTGACAAGCACGGAGGATACCACGGGCCGCTCAAAGCCAAGGACCGTTGCCTGCCTTCAGCCTCGTCAAAGCTGGCTCGCTAGCAAGCGCGACCAGGCAGGGGGTCTAGGTCCGACAGTCGGCCGGTGGTTCTCGGGCTCAATTCAGGTGCGACCTGCCAGCGTGGAGAAGCCACGCCCACCAGCCAGGGTTTGTCGCCCGGTCATTTTACGCGCGGGTCCGTCCGGCAGAGAATCATAAGGGGAGATGACGCTGACCCGCACCATGGGACGGCTCATGAGGATCCCGGACGCGGCCCGGGAAACCATTTCACTCGAGCCGAATTCCCTTCGATGGCTGTCTGAGGATCTGGGCAGCCACTGTCCGGAAGAGTGTCCTGGGGATCCTGAGAAACAGTCTGATGGCGCTGAGGTCGATCGCCTCTAACCTTTGCCGTGAAAGAGCGGAGTGAGCGTGGATGGGTCAAGCCGCGCTGCCTCTTCGATGAGCTGGCGGATCTCTCCCCACGGAGCGGCTTCAATGGACTTGAGCACCAGAAACCGCTTGCTGAGTCGGTCTCCGCCAAGGAGTGACGTACGATCCATAAGTCTGACACCGTGGATGAACGAAAGCCGGACGTGATCCCGGCGGAGTTCGATCTGGCAGATCGCGCCTTTGACCGGACCGCCATGCCGGCTATTGTGGTAGGACAGCCCGCCCCAGAGGATCCGCTCGGTTGCCTCCGGGCAGACCGAGGCGACCATATTCCGTAGTTCAAGCGCGATCTCCTTCAAGGGCCCCGGAGCAAAGGCGAGGTATCGATCGACCTCAGCCGATGCCAGGAAGTGGCTTTCTCTCATGATTTACGCCAGGCTACTCGCTCTCATGTGAGAGTTGTTCGGGCTGCCAGCTTGCAACGGGATCGATCGACAGGTGTCTCTTGACCCAGCGGGGGTCTCTAGCCGGCCTGCAACTCGGCGATCGTCCGTTCGATGAGTGCCGTCGCCTCGCGCAGGGCCTCCACGTCGAATTCGAACTTGGTCCCGGCGGCCTTGAACAGCTCGGGCAATGCGGCCGTGTTTCCGAGCGCGAGCGCCGAGTGGTAGGACCGAAGGGCAGCGGCAGGCTCGGCCAGCGAGTTGGCCCATGCTGGCTTGTCTCGGAGAGCCGATTCTGATTTCTCGGGCGTGAGCCGCGGTCCGGTCCCCATTCCGCGAGTGCCCCGACTACGCCGGCAGTTGGCCGGCTTCGTCGAGAAACGTCACTTGAGGCGGCCCGGATACTCCCGCCCGCTTGGTGGCCTCGCGGAACTCCTCAGATTGGAACAGCTCACGAGCTCTATCGGAGGAGCTGTATTCACCCAGAATGACAACTTCATTCGCATCTTCGAGATTGCGGAAGAATCGCACTCCCTTAGAGCCATACGTCTTCCGAAGCTGACCGGCTTCTTCGAAGACCTTCTTCCACACACCACAATCTCCCACCTTGAGACGGACGATCACATGGGCCAGAGTGGCATCCACTCCTTTGGGTTTGGGTTGCCCTCAGCGGCAGACCATCTCGGCCGCGGCCGCGCAAGTTGAGTGTCGATCCATGCCGCGTTCGTTGTGATTCTCGAGGCTGATCATCTTGGCTGGACCTGCCTCGGCTCCGTTCGTGACAAACTGGCCGGACCGGCGATGACCGCCACGGCAATTGCCGCGGCGAGCGTCAGCCCGACGCTGCCACGTCAGCCTCGACGTCGGCGAGGGTCACGACATCAACCCCGCTCAGGCATGAGGGCGCGACCGTCGCATTGAGCAGGATCCAGCGATGCCGGGCGAGCCCGACATTGGCTGCCTGGGCGACTCCGGGATCGAAGCCCACCCAACCGTCCGCGGTCTGCGCCAGCGCT